>CAOKLO010000033.1 GCA_948469375.1 uncultured bacterium
CTCTATTTTCGCACTTATCATCGATTTGTGCAATATTTATTTTTCAAACAAGCCCAAATCGTTCGACACGGTTCGACAGGATATTTTTTTACAATCTGCTAAATTTGTGTTATGCTATATACGTGATATAGTACGCTTAAAAGCTATGACGAAAGAGGGCTGATGTTATGCCGCAAATGAACTTCACACATTTCCGAGGGGCCGTCCCCCGGTTCCGAAACTATGCCGCCGTTGCGGAACAGAGGGTGCTGTTCATCACGCCGGAGGCCGGTGTACTGCCTCGCCGCTATGACCCCTTCGAGGACAGCGAGGGCTTGCTGCTGGACGTGGTGCGGGCCGGGGCGGCGGTGGCGGGTTGTGACGCTTTCATGGACTACTGTCTCTCCCACAAAATGCTCCCCCTGCGGGACGCCGAGTTTTGGCGGGATTGCGATTTTTTTACCGTCCGCCCCGATGGGGTACAGCCGCTTGTTGATACCCTGCTGACCTTTGTCCGGCTCTATGGCCTCCCGGTATGGGAGCAGAATACTATCGTCACCACAAGTTATCCCGCCCGGTATGAACAGCGGGCTATAGCGGTTCATTTCAGCGAGGATGATGGCGGTAATGATATGGTGTACCTCGCCCATTACGAGGCCGTAAAACGGGCTTGCAGCCGTTCCGGGGCCGTCCCTGCGTGTACGCTGGCCCTCATGCTGTTGGACTTCTACCTTCGATTTTTAGAAGGTGTGGACGGCGGTCACTTCTTCATTCGCAACGCCGAATGGACGCTGGATTTCGAGCACAACAAAACACCTGAGCTGAGAGCCCAGGTGTACGATTTGACGACCTGTATCAATCTGGCTTATGCCCAGCTTGTTTCCGGCGAGGGCAAGGCTGTCCGGCAATGCAAACACTGTCAGAAGTTCTTCATTGCCGATGATTGGCGGGCGGAATACTGTTCTCCCCGGTGCCGGGGTGCCTATAACTCTAAAATGACAAGGAAAAGGGTAAAAGAGCGGAAAGAGAGAGAACAAGCGAAAATTTGACCTGTCTGCCGCTGTATGTTACAATAAAGATAACCTATCACGGTAGGACTGGTTCACACCCGGAAAGGAGAAGTATGCCGCGCAAAGCAAAGAAAAACGCGCAGGGTGCGGGAACCATCCGCAAACGATCTGATGGCCGCTGGGAAGCCCGGTATACTGTGGGCTTTGACCCGGTGACCGGCAAGCAGAAGCAAAAATCCATCTATGGCAAAACCCAGAGAGAGGTTCGGGAGCGGTTGGCGGAAATTACTACTGAACTTGACAATGGCACCTATATCGAGCCGTCCAAAAACACGGTTGGAGAATGGCTGGACACCTGGGTTGGAACCTATGCACAGTTTTCCGTCAAGCCCTATACATTGGACGCCTACCAGCGCATTTGCCACAATTACCTCACACCAGCTTTGGGAACCCTCCGCCTGTCGGAACTGACCGCGCCGCACATCCAGCGTTTCTACAACAGCCTTTTGATGGAGAGGGGCCTATCTCCCAAAACGGTGCGGAATATCCATGGGGTGCTTCACCGCGCGCTGGAACAGGCCATGAAACTTGGTATGCTCCGCAGTAACCCCACCGAGCTGTGCGACCTTCCCAAAGCCAGACGTAAGGAGATTCGCCCCATGGAACAGGACAAAATCGGGGCGTTTTTACAGGAAATCAAAGGGAGCAAATATGAACTACTCTATTTGGTCACACTGTTCACCGGGATGCGGCAGGGCGAGGTGTTGGGACTGACCTGGGATTGCGTAGATTTCACCCACAACACGCTTTACATCAATAAGCAGTTGCAAAAGACGAAAAAGGTCGGCGGCGAGTACGCCTTGGCCCCCACAAAGAACAGCCGGGCCAGGGTTATCATCGTGGCGGCTTCGGTCTTGGCCCTGCTCAAACAGCAGAAAAGCCGACAGGAACAGGCGCAGTTGCTGGCGGGGAGCGGGTGGGATAACCGCTGGGGCCTGGTTTTTACCAATGAATTGGGTGGGCATCTCTCGCATTTCACGGTCTATAAGCATTTCAAGGAGGCTGTCAGGGCCATCGGGCTGGATGAAGAACGTTTCCACGATTTACGTCACAGCTATGCGGTTGCCGCCATTGAGAGCGGTGACGATATCAAAACGGTACAGAGCAACCTGGGCCACGCCACCGCCAGCTTCACCCTGGACGTATACGGCCATGTCTCCCAAAAGATGCGCCAGCAGTCAGCCGAGCGCATGGAGCAGTTTATCCGCAAGGTGTCCGGATAAACCCGCAAAAATCCGGTAAGGGTCAGCGTAAGGGTCAAAGGACAGCTAAAAGCCCTGGAACCGTTGCGATTCCAGGGCTGACGCTGGCGCGGAAGGAGGGATTTGAACCCTCGCACGGTTTTACCCGCCTACTCCCTTAGCAGGGGAGCCCCTTCGGCCACTTGGGTACTTCCGCGTGTCGAAAACATCGAAAATGATGAAATTGTAATCTGGCGGAGAGAGTGGGATTCGAACCCACGGCCCTTGCGGGTCACCGGTTTTCAAGACCGGCTCCTTAAACCACTCGGACATCTCTCCATATTGGAAACCGTCCAAACGCAAGTGTTATATTACCATACTCTATATCGTTTGTCAACGGGCAAATTTTCTTTCTTTGTGCCAAAAGGAACAGCATTGAGGCAAAACACCCGTCCTCAGAACAGGCCTGGAGGGAGGTAACATCATGGAAAACGTCATCAGTGTCGCCTGCCCGTCAAAGAGCCCGGATACTCAATAAGAGTATCCGGGCTGCAAGATTGAATATGCGGTGTACAACTACGCTGTCTTTTATTTGGCCTGGAACACCATCACGGTGCGCGGTCCAATGGTGAAGCCGCTGCCGTTGACAAACCAGGAATGCTGCTCCTCATCCCAGGTGTTTACCACACACTCCCAGCGCATGGACGCGGGCAGCTGGGGCAGGGTGGTGTGAAGCTCCTCCCAATAGGAGTTGGAGGCCACGTAAACGATCTGAGGGCCCACATTCCGCTCCGCCCCGGCGAACATGACGCCCACATAGTGGTCGTGGGAGTCAAACTGCGCCTTCCAGGGGGATACGCCGTGGAAGCTGACGTCCGGGAAGCCGCAGGCTCCGCCGCTCATGTCCCGGCGGAGCACCCGGTGCTCCTTGCGGAAACGGATCATAAACTGGAAGAACCGGAACAGCCCTTGGTTTTTCTCCAGCAGAGACCAGTCCAGCCAGGAGATAAGATTGTCCTGACAATAAGCGTTGTTGTTGCCAAACTGGGTGTTGCCGAACTCGTCCCCCGCCAAAAACATGGGGATGCCCCGGGAGCACATCAAGACGGCGAAGGCGTTTCGAACCATCCGCTGGCGCAGAGCGTTGACATTGGGGTCGCCGGTCTCCCCTTCCGCGCCGCAGTTCCAGCTGTTGTTGTCGTTGGCGCCGTCGGTATTGTTCCAGCCGTTGCCCTCGTTGTGCTTTTCGTTGTAGGCGTACAGGTCGTGGAGGGTAAACCCATCGTGGCAGGTGAGGAAGTTCACCGAAGCGTTTTTCCGGGCGGCGGCGTCGTAGATATCGTGGGACCCGGCGATACGCAGGGCTGCGGCATGGGCCATGCCGCAGTCCCCCTTCAGATAACGGCGCATGTCGTCCCGGTAACGGCCGTTCCACTCCGCCCAGCGGTTCCAGGCGGGGAAGGTGCCCACCTGGTACAGCCCTCCCGCGTCCCAGGCCTCGGCGATGAGCTTTACGTTCCCCAGAATGGGGTCGAAGGCCATGGCCTGGAGCAGCGGGGGGGACACCATGGGCGCGCCATTTTCGTCCCGGCCCAGGATGGAGGCCAGGTCGAACCGGAAGCCGTCCACCCGGTAGGTGGTCACCCAGTAGCGCAGGCAGTCCAGGATCATCTGGTGGACCATGGGGTGGTTGCAGTTCAGGGTGTTGCCGCAGCCGGAGAAATTGTAATAATAACCCTCCGCGGTGAGAAGGTAATAGATGTTGTTGTCAAAGCCCTTGAAGGAGAAGAAGGGGCCCATCTCGTTTCCCTCAGCGGTGTGGTTGAACACCACGTCCAGATAGACCTCAATGCCCCGCTCGTTGCAGGCCCGGATCAGCCGCTTGAGCTCGTTGCCCTCCCGGTTGTACTCGGTGCTGGCGGTGTAGCTGGTGTTGGGCGCGAAAAAGCTGACGGTGTTGTAGCCCCAGTAGTTGTAAAGCTTTTCTCCGTTTACCTCCCGGTAGTCCAGCATCTCGTCGAACTCAAAGATGGGCATCAGCTCGATGGCGTTCACCCCCAGCTCCTGGAGGTAGGGGATTTTCTCCATCAGTCCCGCGAAGGTGCCGGGGTGTTCCACACCGGAGGAGCCGTCCCTGGTAAAGCCCCGGACGTGGAGCTCGTAGATGATAAGGTCTTCGCTGGGGATGAGGGGCTGGCCCATATTGCCCCAGTCGAAGTCGTCCTTCACCACCCGGGCCTTGTAGTGCTGGCCGTGGGGCGTGGTCTCTCCCCAGCGGCTCTGACCGGTGACCGCTTTGGCGTAGGGGTCCAGAAGATAGCGGTTTTTGTCGAAAATGAGCCCCTTTTTCGGCTCATAGGGGCCGTCCACCCGGTATGCGTACTCAAATTCCTCGATGTTCAGCTTGAACACGATCATGGAGTACACGTTGCCGATGCGGTAGTGCTCCGGGAAGGGAAGCACCGCGAAGGGCTCGTCCTGCTCCCGGTGGAACAGCAGCAGCTCGATATTAGTGGCTCCGTGGGAGTAGACGGTGAAATTCACGCCGCCGGGAATGGCGGTGGCGCCGTTGATGTCGTAAAAGCCGGGACGGACCTCGAAGCCCGCGATGTTGTCCAGCGGCACCAGGTGGATGGAACGGGGCAGAACCACGCCGGGCTCCGGTTTGGATACGGGGGTGCGTTTACCGCTCATAGCACGATCTTCCTTCCTCGCCGCGCCGGGGGCGCGGGTATGACTGTTTGACTCCGTCCTCAGAGCCAGGTGACTTTATCGGCCTGATAGAAGCCCCGTGCAGGCGGCTCCTCGTCGGGCACGCCCACGGAAATCAGGGCTACGGGGACCGATTTTGCCCCTACCACCCGGGCTACGTCCTCCACCCGCTCCTGACGGGGCCAGCAGCCGCACCAGCAGGCGCCGTAGCCCAGCGCCGCGGCCTGTACCAGCAGGTTTTCCACCGCCGCGCCGCAGTCCAGGGGCCAAAAGCCCTCGCATACGTCCGCCTGGGCCTCCGGCAGGGCGCACACCACGATGGCCAGGGAGGCCGTCTCCAGCATACCCGCAAAGGGATGGACGGCGTGCAGCTTGGCCTTCACCTCTGGGTTCTGAACCACGAAGAACTCCCAGGGGCGGCAGTTGCAGGCGCTGGGGGCCAGCATCGCCGCCTCCAACATGCTCTCCACGTCCGCCCTAGGGATGGACACGCCCGGCTTGAATTTGCGGATACTCCGCCGGGCGCGGATGGCTTGGTTACAATCCATATGATTCCCTCCTCTTCAAAAATAAAAACCGGGCGGGCCGCAGCCCGCCCGATCCCAAAAAATGTGGGATTTTAGAAGTACTTCTTCACGCCGTCGCTGGCTTTATCGGCGTCCTCGCTGATGGAGATGGTGTACTTGATGCCGGTCTTCTGGGAGAAGTCGTCCAGGAAAGCCAGGAAGGGCTCCACATCGTCGTTGCCCACGGTGGGGACCAGCTTGTTCAGGCTCTCGATGAACACATGGGTGATATCGTAATTGCTGGCATACAGGCCGTACAGGAAGCCCCGGAGGGTGTCGTAGTTGGGAATGCTGTAGTCGGAGGTGTCCACCAGGCGGATCTTGTAGTTGATTTTATAGTTCAGCTTGGAATTGTGGGCGATGGCAACCACATTGCCATGCTCCGTATCCACCGCTGTGTTGATGAGGTCGATCATCTGCTTGGTCTTGCCGGTGCCCTTCAGGCCCATAATAACCTTGACCATTTTTGACCACTCCTTAACTTGGTATTGGGGGGAGTCCCCCTTTGATATTCCTATGTTACCATCTTTCGGTGAAAATTTCAATACAGGAAAGTGAAGTTCACGAAAAATTAGGAAAGTTTCCTGAAATCAGGCCAGACCCTCCAGGGCGAAGTGGGCGGCGGTCTGCCCCTGCCCCACCGCCTTGGCCAGCTGGAGGGGCTGTCCGGTGCAGTCTCCGGCGGCGTACACGCCCCGCAGATTGGTGGCCATCCGCCCGTCCACCTTGATATAACCATCCGCCAGTTCCAGCCCCGGGGCCAGGTGGGCGGGGGCGATGGAGGCGCGCAGCAGGAACACCCCGTCGCAGGGGGTATCCTCCCCCTTGGCGTCCCGCACGGCGGCCACCTTGCCCTCCCCCAGAATGGACAGCCCCGCCAGCCGCTTCACCGCCACCTGACAGCCAATGGAGCGCAGAAATTCCACTTCTTCCTCAAAATTGGGGGCGTCTCCGGCGCAGACGACGGACTTATTGCGGTAAAACATCCCGTCGCAGGTGGCGCAGTAGCTGACGCCCCGGCCCAGCAGCTCCGCCTCCCCCTTCAACGGCGCGGCCCGGGAGACCCCCAGGGCCAGGATGACTGCGGAGCCCTCCACCGCGTCGCTGCCCACCGACACCATCACCGACTTTCCCATGGGCATGACGGACAGGGCCCGGCCCGGCCGGAGCTCCGCCCCCAGGTCCTTGGCCTGGGCCAGCAGGCGGTCCAGCAATTCCTTTCCCGTCACGCCGGGCAGTCCGGGGTAGTTGGCCATCTCCGGTGCCTTACCCAGCGGCGAGGCGGCGGGGTCGTTGGAAATCACCAGCACGGATTTGTTCCGCGCCCGGGCGTGGATGGCGGCGGTGAGGCCGGCGGGGCCGCCGCCCACGACAAGCAGATCATAGTTCATGATATAGCCCTTCCTTCCAGAAATTTTATGGTTTCTAGTATACTATCCTTCCCATTGTCTGACAATACTTGCAAATTTATTTTGATTGGGGTATACTCAAGCGGAATCAATCCAAGGAGGCGCCCGTCCATGAAACGCATTTTACTGCTCACCACCGGGGGCACCATCGCCTCCCGGCTCACCGACGAGGGGCTGGCCCCCGGCCTGAACGGCGCGGCCCTGTCCCACTACCTGGGCGGCCTGCCGGACAGCTACAATCTCACCGTCCGGGATATCCTCCACCTGGACTCGTCCAACATCCAGCCTGAGGAATGGCGGCTCATCGCCCGCAGCGTCTACGGCGCCCGGAAGGATTTTGACGGCATCGTGGTCTCCCACGGCACCGACACCATGGCCTACACCGCCTCGGTGCTCAGCTATATGGTGCGGAACATCCCCGTCCCCGTGGTGCTCACCGGGGCCCAGCTGCCCATCGAGCACCCCCTCACCGACGGATTGGACAACCTGCGCACCGCCTTTGCTATGGCGGCGTCGGGGCATCCGGGGGTGTTTCTGGCCTTCGACCGCCGGGTCATGCTGGGGTGCCGGGCCGTCAAGACCCACACCACCGCCTTCGGGGCCTTTGACAGCGTGAACTGGCCTTTGGTGGCCCAGGTAAACGGCGCGGGGCTGACCATCCGGGAGGAGGCCATCCCCAGCGTGTCCGGCCCCTGCGTCCTGCGGGACAAGCTGTGTGAGGCGGTGTTCCTCATCAAGCTGACCCCGGGGCTGGACCCGGAAATTTTTGATATGCTGCTGCGGATGCACTACCGGGGGGTTGTGATCGAGGCCTTCGGTGCAGGCGGGCTCCACTTCATCCGCCGCAACCTCATCGAAAAGCTCCACGCCGCCGCCCAGTCCGGAATGGCCGTGGTGGTGTGCAGCCAATGCCTGTACGAGAGCAGCAATTTTTCCCTCTATCAGGCGGGGCAGAAGGCGCTGGCGGAGGGGGTCATCCAGGGCTACGACACGACCACCGAGGCCGCCGTCACAAAGCTGATGTGGGCCCTGGGCCAGACCGGCAGTCTGGAGGAGGTGCGGGCCCTGTTCTCCCAAAGTCTGGCCGGAGAGCGGGGCGTTTGACCATTTCGGACACAAAACCGCCGCTGAGAAGCGGCGGTTTTGTTCATTCAATGCCCAGGTCCCTGTTGATGTGGTCCCGCAGGGCGTCAAAGGACTCAATGCTCAAATCGTGCTCGATGCGGCAGGCGTCCTCGGCGGCCACCTTTTCGTCCACGCCCAGGTGGATCAGCCATTTGGTGAGCAGCAGGTGCCGCTCGTAGATGCGCCGGGCGATCTCCAGCCCGTCGTCGGTGAGGGTGAGGAAGCCCCCCTGATCCATGACCACAAAGCCCCCCTCCCGGAGCAGGCTCATAGCCCGGCTGACGCTTGGCTTGGAAAAGCCCAAATGCTGGGCCACGTCGATGGACCGCACCGGCCCCTTTTCCCCCAGGGCCAGAATGGCCTCCAGATAGTTTTCAGCGGATTCGTGGATATTCATGCGTTCACTCCGATCTGCGGTTTGCCCTTGCTTACCAGCATTAATATACCACAGTTTTCCAACCTTGGCAACCTATTTTTCTCACAAAACGGAGCGGAGAAGCTCCAAATCCTCCCGGGTGGTGGACCAGCTGGTGCAAAAGCGCGCCACTGTTTGATTCGGCCCCCGCTTCTCCCAGAAGCTGAACGCCACCTGCTTTTTCAGCTCCTCCGCCCGCTGATCGTCCAGAATGACGAACTGCTGGTTGGTGGGGGACTCCAGGTAGAACGCCACCCCCTTCTCACGGAGGATGGTTTTCAGCTCCTCCGCCGTCTCAATGGCGCGGCGGCTCAGCTCAAAGTAAAGGCCGTCGGTGAACAGCGCGTCGAACTGCACCCCCAGCAGACGGCCCTTGGCCAGCAGGGCCCCCCGCTTTTTCACGGCGTTGACGAAGTGGGCCGGGCGGTTGTGACCGGTGAACACCACCGCCTCCCCGCACAGCGCCCCCACCTTGGTGCCGCCGATGTAGAACACGTGGCACAGGCGGGCGATATCCTCCAGGGTCAGCTCCGCCTCCCGGCTCATCAGGCCGTAGCCCAGCCGGGCGCCGTCCAGGTACAGGGGCATATCGTACTTCCTGCACACCCGGGACAGGCCCTCCAGCTCCGCCTTGGTGTAGAGGGTCCCGAATTCCGTGGGGTGAGAGATGTACACCATTCCCGGAAACACCATGTGCTCGTGGTTCTCATCGGCGTAAAAGCCTCGGACAAACTCCTCCAGCACCTCCGCGTCCAGCTTTCCGTCCCGCTGGGGCAGCTCCAGCACCTTGTGTCCGGCGTACTCGATGGCTCCGGCCTCATGGGTGCTGACGTGGCCGGTTTTGGCCGCCACTACGCCCTGATAGTCCCGGAGCAGGGTGGAGATGACGATCTGGTTGGTCTGGGTGCCGCCGGTGAGCAGCTCCACCTGGGCCTGGGGACAGCCGCAGGCGGCGCGGATTTTCTCCTTGGCGCCGGCGCAATAGGGGTCCTCGCCGTAGCCGGGGAGAGGCTCCAGATTGGTTTCCATCAGACGCCTGAGCACCAGGGGATGGGCCCCCGCAATATAATCACTGGCAAATGAGACCATAAATTCCGCCCGCTTTCTCCTTGATTTCCAGTAAATTATAGCACGTTTTTTTCGGAAAGGAAATACTGTCTTTTTTCGCTGTCCTGACCGCATTTTTTGTTCAAGACCTTGCCAACTGGGAAAAAAAGCGGTAAAATGGCCCTGAAATATGAGGCGGCTCCGCCGTCTGTCAGGAGATGGAAATGCTATGGTAGAGGTAAGGCTTTGGAATCAGGAGATTGCCGACTGGCGGTTTGCCATGGAGCGCGGCGGGGACTGCGCCCCCCTGACCCTGCGGGCGGTGGGGCAGGACCACGCCCTGGTGGTAAACCTGGGAGAGGACGCCACGGCGGAGACCGCCCGCCGGGCCGCCGCCAAGGCGGTGAGGGCCGTCCGGGAGCTGGGGGCCCAATCCCTGCTGCTGGACGTGACCGGGATAAAGCGGGCATTGGGCGGGGAGGGCCTGGCCGCCGCAGCCCAAGGGGCGGAGCTGGCCTGCTACCAGCAGGAGAGCTGGAAAAAGCAGGAGGACAAGCCCTTCACCCTGTATATCGCCGGGACCGAGGGGCTGGACGCTGAAGCGGTTTTGCGGCGGACCGGCGTGGTGACCCGCGCCGTGCTTCGCGCCCGGGATATGACCAATCGCCCTGTCAATATGCTCACCCCGGCGCTTATGGCCAAGACGATAGCCAAGGCGGCGGAAAAGGTGGGCGTTGAGGTGGAGGTTCTGCGGAAAAAGCAGACCCGCGCCCTGGGCATGGGAGCCTACCACGCCGTGGGCGACAGCGCCGCCCATTCCCCCCGCCTCATCGTCCTGCGCTGGAAGGGCGGCAGGGAGGAGGACGCCCCCGCCGTCCTGGTGGGCAAGGGCGTGTGCTTCGACACCGGCGGGTACAATCTGAAATCCGGCGCGGGCCTGAAAACCATGCGCTCCGATATGGCGGGGGCGGCGGCGGTGTACGCCGTGGTGCTGGCCCTGGCGGAGAACAAGGTCCCCGTCAACGTGACGGCGGTGATCCCGGCGGTGGAGAACCGTATCTCCCCTGAGAGCATGGTTCCTGGAGATGTGGTCCGCTCCATGTCCGGCAAGACCATCCAGATCAACAACACCGACGCCGAGGGGCGGCTCATCCTGGCCGACGCCATCACCTACGCCATTGAAAAGGAGAACGCTGCCCGGGTGGTGGACATCGCCACCCTCACCGGGGCCTGCGCCAACACCCTGGGCCACCTTACCGCGGGGCTGGTGAGCAACAACGACGCGTTCTGTAACGACCTGCTGAACGCCGCCGCCCGCACCGGCGAGCAGTATTGGCGCTTCCCCACCTTTCCGGAGTACCACAAGATGATCGAAAGCCCCGTGGCCGACCTGTCCAACCAGTCCAACGACGGCTGCGGCGCCATCACGGCGGGGCTGTTTCTGGGGGCCTTTGCCGAGGACGTGCCCTGGATTCATATGGACATCGCGGGCACCGCCTGGACCGACCGGGCCCGCCGGGAATACCAGACCGTGGGCGCCACCGGCGCGGGGGTGACCACCCTGTACCAGTTGTGCGCGGACTTGGCGGATAAGGGCTGAGCGCCTGCAATTTTAAGGAGGGAACCGACCTGAATATTCTCATCATCGAGGACGACGTGCCTCTGGCCGACTCCCTTCGGGCCCTGCTGGAGGGCAGGGGCTACCAGGTGGAGAACGCCTACGACGGCGAGGCCGGGGTGCAGTACGCCCTGCTGGGGGTGTACGACCTTATTATTCTGGACGTGATGCTGCCCAAGCTGGACGGTCGGCAGGCGGCCAGGCAGCTGCGCTCCCAAAAATGCGCCGCCCCCATCCTGATGCTCACCGCCCGCGACCAGCTGGAGGACCGGGTGGAGGGCTTGAATGCCGGAGCGGACTACTACCTGCCCAAGCCCTTCGACACCCGGGAGCTGCTGGCCTGCGTGGGCGCGCTGCTGCGCCGCCAGGGCGGGCAGGTGGACCAGATTACCTTCGGAAACACGGTGCTGGACCTGGACTCGTCCACGCTGGCCTGCGGGGAGAAATGGGTGCGGCTGTCCGCCCGGGAGTTCGACGTGATGCGCTGTTTCATGCAGGCCAAGGGCAAAAACCTGTCCAAGGAGACCATTCTGGCCCGGGTGTGGGGGTTCGACTCCAACGCGGTGGAGAATCATGTGGAGGTCTACGTGGGCTTTCTGCGGAAAAAGCTGGCCAGCATCGGCTCCAACGTGCGCATTGAGGCGGTGCGGCGGCTGGGGTATCACCTGGAGGCGGACGAAGCATAAGAAACAGGGCCACCGAAAAGGTGGCCCTGTCTTTTACCAACAAGTTTATCGTAATAATGGCTTAATTTTGACAATTTAAATCTTCCCAACTCTGTGCCGCCATTTGTGTTCCATAAGAAAAACCAATGGAGCCGTAGCCTGGTATAGAAAAAGTTGGTGAAGTAGTAATAGTTGAGTGTCCATACTCGGCATAAGCAGATAAGTCTTGGCGAGTATAGTTGTGGTAAAGGGTAAAGATGCCATATCCTGATTTGCCCCAGAAATAGTTGTTTTGCTGCGTCATTTTGAACTTGAATCCACCACCATTTGCGGTTGGTCCATTATTGGGAACATAAGTGGCTGGCATGGAGATATCTGGCTCGCTGCCATAGATATGGGTGTAGGTCACATAGGATAATTTTCCGTTGAGGGTCCAGTCATTCCAACTCACAGCGATAATGTCAGTTGTCATAATCAAAGGTTCGCCCGACCAATTAAAATTATAACATAAGCGTGCGTTTGTTTGATTTTCCGATGATGACCAAGTAACATAGTCAGCTTCGAGGGTAAATTCGAGGGTCGCAGCAAGCGCACGGATCTGATCTTCGGTTCCGGTATAGTTTTTAAAAATATCAATCTGTTCATCAGAGTATCCTAAACGCGTGAGAGCTTCTTTGTCCAAATCTTTGAACTGAAGAAGATGTTCGTTATACGTCTCCTTGACATTTTCAATCTTCGCAATATCGGTTGCCGTATAACCCTGTATGGATAATTCTTCAATTCATATTTGTATATTTTTTGAATCAAAAGACTATCCACTGTCCGAATCTTTTGCCTGAATGTATCTTGAAAGTAGATATATACACAGCCCAATGTATCCAACTAGCAAAATCAACCCCCAATAAACAACCAGAATAAACTCTTCTTTTGTACCTCCTCCAACTATTGATTTCAAGAGTGGTATCGCAAATAGGCCACCACCAAAAACGAGTAATATAGAATATAGAATGACAGATAAAAGAATAAACTTAAATGATAGTGGTGACTTACTCTCATGCTTAGTACCATCATATGAATGTGGATATATCAAACTTTCAATCTCTATACCCAATTCCCGTGCTAATTGTTCCAGCGTCTTTATATCAGGAAACGATGATCCATTTTCCCAACTTGACAACGTTTGTGTTGTGATAGACAGCCTTTCCGCAAGTTGAGCCTGATCTAAACCCTTATTCAGTCGTTGGATTTTGATATTCGTCGCTATATCTGCCATTCAATCACTCCTAGCACTTTTATTTTAGCATAACATACAAAGGATGTCAATTGTTTTGACATTAAATGTAAGCGCAATGCATAACAGGAGCCGTAGGACTGCTCGCTAAAATAAGTTCAAAGGCGGTGCGGCGGCTGGGGTATCACCTGGAGGCGGACAAAGTATAAAAAGGGCCCCGCTCGAACGAGCGGGGCCCTTTTGTCAATATCGCAGGATAAAATACACCACATATACCCAGCTCATCAGCCCGTGGACGATGGCCCAGCCCACGGAGCGCCAGGTGGTGTAGCTGATTACCATGGCCAGGGCGCTGCCGAAGCTGATGCCCGCCTTGGCCGCGCTGCCGGCGTTCAGGCTCCCTTTTTTATCCTCCACAATTCCACCCCCCTTACAGCAGAATGACCCCCGCCTCCCGGCACGCCTCGATGGTATGGGGGTCCCAGATGGACGCCTGCACCTCGCCGATGTGGGCCTTGCCCAAGAGGTACATGGACACCCGGCTCTGGCCGATGCCGCCGCCGATGGTCAGGGGCAGCTCTCCCGCCAGCAGGGCGCGGTGGAAGGGCAGCTCCCGGCGCTCGTCGTGGCCGGAGATGGACAGCTGTTTGTCCAGGGACTCCGGGGACACCCGGATGCCCATGGAGGAGATCTCAAAGGCGCGCCCCAGCAGGGCGTTCCACACCAGGATGTCCCCGTTCAGCGACCAGTCGTCGTAGTCCGGGGCCCGTCCATCGTGGGACTTACCGGACTTCAGCGCCCCGCCGATGCCCATGAGGAAGGTGGTGGGGTGGTCCTTCACCCAGGCGTCCTCCCGCTCCTTGGGGGACAGCTCGGGCCACATATCCTCCAGCTCCTGGGCGGTGACGAAGGATGCCTCCCGGTCAATGAGGGGCAGGGTGGTGAGCTGGGGATACACCGAGCGCAAAGTCTGCTGAGTGTTGGCCAAAGCGCTGACGATGGTGGTTACGACACCCTTTAAGTAGTCCACGTTGCGGTCCCGGGGGGCGATGACTTTCTCCCAGTCCCACTGGTCCACGTAGACGGAGTGGAGATTGTCCAGCTCCTCGTCCCGGCGGATGGCGTTCATGTCGGTGTACAGCCCCTCGCCCACAGAAAACTGGTAGCGGTGCAGGGCCATCCGCTTCCACTTGGCCAGGGAGTGGACCACCTGGGCGTCCCGGCCCGCGTCGGGCACGTCGAAGGACACGGCCCGCTCCACGCCGTTCAAATCGTCGTTCAATCCGGTGGACGCCTCCACGAACAGTGGGGCGGACACCCGGCGCAGATTGAGCGCGCCGCCCAGGTCGTCCTCAAAGAGGCGCTTGAGCAGACCGATGGCCTTCTGGGTGTCGTACAGGTTCAACAGGGGAGCGTACCCCTGAGGAATGACGGTGGTAAGCATAGGCTTTACTCCTTTACTCCGTTGGAATATCAGATATTATACAACTGCTCAGAAAAAAATGCAAATTGAATTGTCTTTTCCGATTCGATATGGTATAATTTCCATATATCGCCGTGGCAGCTCCCGGGATTTCCGGCAAACTGCCCATCGGCGCCGCGTTTTTACACGTTAACAATCTTACATATCAGGAGGAATGGACCAATGGACTACAAAAAAGCGTATGAGCAGTGGCTGAACTCCCCCGTCCTGTCTGAGGCGGAAAAGGCGGAGCTGACCGCCATCGCCGGGGACGAGAAGGAGATCGAGTCCCGCTTCTTCTCCCAGCTGGAGTTTGGCACCGCCGGACTGCGCGGCACCATGGGCGTGGGCCTGTATCGTATGAACATCCACGTCATCCGCCATGCCACCCAGGCCTTCGCCAACGTCATTTTGAACGAGGGCCCCGAGGCCGTCAAGAAGGGCGTCGCCATCTGCTTCGACTGCCGGAACAACTCCGACGTGTTCGCCAAAGAGGCCGCCTGCATTATGGCTGCGGCGGGCATCCCCGTGCGGCTATTCGAGTCCCTGCGCCCCACCCCCGAGCTGTCCTTCGCCATCCGGGAGTACGGCTGCATCGCGGGCATCAATATCACCGCCAGCCACAACCCCAAGGAGTACAACGGCTATAAAGTCTACTGGTCCGACGGCGCCCAGCTCCCTCCCAACCACGCCGACCAGGTGGCCAAGATCATGCGGGAGTCCGGCGTATTCGATGTGAAGGTGGCCGACTACGACAAGGCGGTGGCCGGCGGCCTTATCACCATTATGGGCGCCGAGACCGACGAGAAGTTCCTGAAAAACGTCATGGAGCAGGTCAACGACCAGGCGGCGGTGGACGCGGTGGCGGACACCTTCAAAATGGTGTACACCCCCTTCCACGGCACCGGCCACAAGCTCATCCCCGAGGCCCTCAAGCGGCTGGGTATGAAGCACGTCATCTGCGTCCCCGAGCAGATGGTCATCGACGGCAACTTCCCCACCGTGGCCTCTCCTAACCCGGAAAATCCCGAGGGCTTCTATCTGGCTGTGGACCTGGCCAACAAGGAGGGCGCGGACTTCATCCTGGGCTCCGACCCCGACGCCGACCGGGTGGGCCTGATGGTGCGCACCTCCGACGGCGAGTTCAAGGTGCTCACCGGCAACCAGACCGGCGTGCTGCTGCTGGACTACCTGATCGGCGCCAAGCAGCGTACCGGCAAGATGCCTAAGAACCCTGTGGCCCTCAAGACCATCGTCACCACCGAGATGGCCCGCAAGGTGGCCGAGGTCAACGGCCTGAAGTGCTTCGACACCTTTACCGGCTTTAAGTTCCTGGCCCAGAAGAAGGACCAACTGGAGGGCTCTGGCGAGGGCAATGTGATTATGTCCTATGAGGAGAGCTACGGTTATATGCTGGGCGACTACGTGCGCGACAAGGACGCCGTCACTGCCGCCGTAGCTATGACCGAGATGGCTGCCTACTATGCGGGCAAGGGCATGACCCTGTACGACGCTCTGCTGGCCCTGTACGAGAAGTACGGCAACTACGGCGAGCGCACCATGAATCTGGTGATGCCCGGTCTGGACGGTTTGAAGAAGATGGCCGACCTGATGGCCAATCTCCGCGCCAACCCGCCCAAGGAGATCGGCGGCGAGACTGTCAAGACCTGGAAGGACTACAAAGACGGGTCCGTGGTGGACGCCGCCTCCGGCGCCGAGAGCACCATGGAGCTGTCCGGCTCCAACGTGCTGCGCTACGAGCTGGCCGACGGCACGTCGGTGATCGTGCGGCCCTCCGGCACTGAGCCCAAGGTGAAGGTGTACATCCTGGCTCAGGGCGTCAGCCAGGCCGACTGCGCCGACAAGGTGGCCCGGTATTCTGCCTGGGCGGAGGGGCTGAAAAACTAAGTCTTATGGTAAAGTATCAATACCCTGGATAGGTTGGTTTATTTATCAGGGTGTCGAATTTTACTTGACACAGAAAGGAATTTATATATTGCGCTATAATATATTTTGTGATGAAATAATATAAATTGAGGATTATGAAAAATTTTTTAAGTATTGTGTTTGCTGTTTTAGCTTGCACTAGTTGGCTGTATCCAATCTTATTTGTACATCATTTCCTCATATGTATAAAGGGGATTTTCGAGGGTAAGGAAGATGAAGAGTATCGCAAAAGTTTTATAATTTCTGCCGTTAGCTTGATTTGCATAAGCATTTCGCCTTTCGTGATTACTTTGTTGGTAACTGCATGATTAGACTATGCAACTATTTGAAAAGGAGCACATTTTCAAAATGCAGAAGGATAAAATTATGATACTCTACAACAGCAAAACCGGCTTCACCCAAACATACGCCGAGCTGCTGGCGGCGAAGCTGGACTGCGCCGCCCTGCCCCTGAAGGATGCCCCCGCTGATCTGTCCCAATATGATGTCGTGGCGTTCGGCTCCCGCCTCCACGCTGGAATGCTGGACGGCTGGAAGAAGGCCCGGAAGCTGCTGGCCCAGCGGAGCGCGAAAAAACTGGTGCTGTTCGCCACCGGAGCCATGCCCAACGAGGCAGAGGCGCAGATTCAAAAGGTCTGGGAGCAGAACCTCACTCCGGAGGAACAGAAAACCATCCCCCATTTTTACTTGCAAGCCGGGCTGTGCTATGAGAAAATGGGCGGCGTGGACCGGGCCATGATGAAGTTCGCTGCCTGGGCCATGACCCGCAAAAAGTCCAAGACAGAAGAGGATGAGGCGTTCCGGAACGCCATCCGCCAGTCCTACGACATTTCCGATCCGAAGTACATTGAACCCGTCGTAACCTGCCTGAAACAGGAAAGTTAAGCGCAAAAAAGTCCCCGCCTCCCGGCGGGGACTTTTTTGTTTACTTGGAGGGAAGGATGGCCGCGATGGCCCCGGCAAAATTGCTGATGGGCATGGTCTGGAGCACCACCCGGCCCGGACCGGTGACCACGGTGTTGAACAATCCCTCGCCGCCGAACAGCATATTTTTGACCCCCTTCACCGACTGCACGTCCACCGAACAGGTGGTGTCCAGCATAACCAGGTTGCCGGTGTCCACGATGATCTGCTGCCCAGGCTGGAGGTCGTATTCCACAGCGGAGCCGTCGATCTCCAAAAAAGCGGTGCCGTGGCCGCTGAGCTTCTGCAAAATAAAGCCCTCACCGCTGAAAAAGCCCGACATTCCCTTCTTCTGGAAGAACACGGACAGCTCCACCCCCGACTCAGAGGCCAGGAAACCGGATTTCTGCACCACGATGGGCCGGTCCGGAGTGATGTCCACCGCCCGAATGCAGCCGGGGAAGCTGGACGCGAAAGCGATCATGCCCGGCCCGCCCTTGGCGGTGTAGATATTCTGAAACATGGACTCGCCGGAGAACATCCGGCCGAAGGCCTTGCCGAAGCCGCCCGCGCTGGTTTGCATCTCCATGTTGGGGGACATCCAGACCATGGACCCCTTCTCGGTAATCATGGACTCGTTGGCCTCCACGTCGCAGATGACCACGGGCATGGGCTCGCCTGTAATATTGTAGCGCATATGTATTCCTCCTACTCGTACTTTGGGAGAGAAAACAAGCCCTCCCAGGACAGTATACACCCTGGGAGGGCTGTGCGCAATTTAAGATTTGTGAAAACCTTATTTCAAACGCCAAATATCCTCGTTGTACTGGGCGATGGTGCGGTCGCTGGAGAAGTATCCGCTGCGGGCGGTGTTCACCAGCATTTTCCGCGCCCAGGCGGTGCGGTCGCCGTAGTCGGCCACGGCGCGGTCCCGGGCGGCGATATAAGCCTCCACGTCCAGCAGGGCCATGAACCAGTCCTTGTTCGTCAAATCCGTCCACAGCGCTTTCAGCGCCGCCTCGTCGCCCAGGGTGGTGAGAACGGGGGCCAGCAGGAAGTCCACCAACGGCTTCACCGCCGGGCGCTCATAGTACACCCGGGACTGATAGCCCTTGGAGCCGTCCCTGGCCTTCTGATCATACAGCTCAATGACATAGTTGCTGGGCGCGCCGAAGGTATAGATGTTGTCCGGCCCCACCAGCTCGGCAATCTCCACATTGGCCCCATCCAGGGTGCCCAGTGTGACCGCGCCGTTGGCCATGAACTTCATGTTGCCGGTGCCGCTGGCCTCCTTGGAGGCCAGGGAGATCTGCTCAGAAATGTCGCAGGCGGGGATAATCCGCTCCGCCCAGGTGACATTATAATTCTCCACCATGGCCACATGGAGCCACGGGCGCACCTGAGGATCGTTCTCAATGAGCCGCCGCAGGCACAGCAGCAGATGGATGATGTTTTTGGCCATCACATAGGCCGGGGCGGCCTTGGCGCCAAAAATGACGGTGACAGGGCGCTGGGGAATCTTGCCCGCCTTGATCTCCAGATACTTATGAATCACATACAGCGCGTTCATCTGCTGGCGCTTGTACTCGTGGAGCCGCTTGACCTGAATATCAAACACGGCCTCGGGGTCCAGGCGGATGCCGTACTGGTTCCGGACGAACAGGTCCGACGCCCGGCGCTTGTTGTCCGCCTTGATCTCCAGCAGCTGCTCCAAAACGGCGCTGTCGTTGTAATAGTCCATCAGCCGGTTCAGCCGGGTGGGATCGATGCGCCACTCCGCGCCCACGCACTCGTCCAGCAAAGAGGCCAGCTTGGGATTGCACACCTCCAGCCAGCGCCGCAGGGTGACGCCGTTGGTCTTATTGTTAAACTTGGCGGGGTAGATGTCCGCAAAGGATTTCAGCTCGGAATTCTTCAGAATGTCGGTGTGGAGCGCCGCCACGCCGTTCACGGAATAGCCGTAATGGATGTCCATGTGGGCCATATGGACCACCTCCTGGCCCGCGCCGCCCTGGAGGATGGCCACACGGGGGTCGGAGTGAGCGGCCTTGGCCCGCGCGTCCAGCTCCCGGATGATGGGCACCAGCTGGGGAGCCACCTTCTCAATAAAGGTCAGCGGCCACTTTTCCAGCGCCTCGGCCAGAATGGTGTGGTTGGTATAGGCGCAGGTTTTGGCCACCTGCTCCACCGCCTGGTCCATGGTGAGGCCCTTCTGGGTCAGCAGGCGCACCAGCTCGGGGATGACCATGGAGGGGTGGGTGTCGTTGATCTGAACAGCCACATGCTCGCTGAGGGTGTGGGCAGAACAGCCCCGCTCCTCCAGCTCCTTCAAAATAAGCTGGGCGCCGGCGGACACCATGAAGTACTGCTGGTACACCCGCAGCAGCCGCCCCGCCTCGTCGCTGTCGTCGGGGTACAGGAAGGAGGTGAGCCGGGCGGGCAGGTCGTGTTTGTCAAAATCGATGCCGTTCTCGGGGGGAGCGGCGGGGTTTTCCACATCGAACAGGTGGAGGCGGTTGGCGATCCCGGTGTGAGCGCCGGGGACCGCGATGTCAAGCAGCTTTGCCTTCACAGGGCCAAAGCCGAAGGGCACCTCAAAGCTGACGCCGGTGGGAATGAGCCAGCTCTCGTCCTCGATCCAGGGGTTGGGCTGCTCAAACTGGTGGCTCAGGTGGAATTCCTGCTTAAACAGGCCGTAGTGGTAATTGAGGCCCACGCCGTCTCCGGGCAGGCCCAGGGCGGCGATGGAGTCCAGGAAGCAGGCCGCCAGGCGGCCCAGGCCGCCGTTGCCCAGGGAGGGCTCAGGCTCCGCGTCCTCCACCGCAGACAGGGTATGGCCGCATTCCGCCAGCACCTTGGACACCTGGTCGAAGATGCCCAGGGCCAGCAGGTTATTGCTCAGCAGCTTACCAATGAGAAATTCGGCGGAGAAATAGTACAGCTTCCGCTCTCCGGCAGGGGCGGGGCGGCTCTGGGCCAGCTCCTGGGTGAGCTGGAGCAGCACATGGTACAGCTCCCCGTCGCCGCACTGGGCCAGCTCCCGACCGTACTTGGCCTGGGCCAGCTCCTGCATTCGTTGCTTCACGTCCATATATACGATCTCCTTTCAAATCCGGTGATGCCGCCGGGCGGCGGGTCTGAAAACGTTTCCAATCAAGGGACTGGAAGTATCTGGTTCTTCCAGCCTACACGGAAAGTATATCCTGCTTTTCCCGAAGAGTCAAAGACTTTCTTCACAAAAATATGGAAAACTTTTTTTGCTTTTCAGGCAAAACGTATGAAAACCAGGGGCAAAGGCCCCTGGTTTTTACTTTTTTCCGATATATGGCTGCTCTTTTCCGGCCTCCTCTACCCGGAGAACGCCGCCGCAGGCGCAGCGGTAGCGCTCCGGATGGTCCACCAGCGGGGACCGCTTCATCCGGGGGATGCTCCGCCCGCACTTGCCGCACACCACATAATAGCGCACCGGTCGGTTGTCTTCAATGCCCAGCTCGCTGTAATTGTCCGTCCGGCGGATGTGGTAGCCGTAGGCGTCATTCATCCGCTGGGCGTAGCCCTTCCAACGGGCCCCGTGGTTGGAGCAGCCGCAGCAGGTGTGCAGCACCTCATGGACCAGCACCTGAAGGATGGCGTCCTCGCTCCCCTGCTCGGCCAGCTGGGCGGACAGCTCGATGATGTATTTCCCATCCCTGCGGATGCAGCAGCCGAACCGGGTCCGGGCCCGGCGGTTGAGACGGACGCTGGGGATTATTTCCTGGGAAACCGGGATTTTGACCGCCCGGGCCTGGGCGGTGGCCAGGGCCAGCAGCCCGTCGATGTACTCCTGGTTCATGTCGCTCTCCCTTACAGCCGCACCGCCACCGGCTTTGTCATGGTCAGGCTGTCCGGGGTGACGGCGCACTCCACCGCCAGCACCTTGACCCCTGCCTGGGCGGCCTCCCGCAGGGCCGCGCCAAATTCCGGATGGGTCTGGTCATTGGGGGAGAAGGCCGCCATGCCCTCCATTTGGATCACCAGGCACACCGCCGCCTCATAGCCCGCTTGACGGCAGGCGGTCAGCTCCCGCAGGTGCTTCACCCCCCGCTGGGTGGGGGCGTCCGGGAACAGCGCCAGACCGTCCTCCTCCAGAGTGCAGCCCTTCACTTCTACGAATCCCTTTCGGCCTGTTTCTGATTCCTCCCAGTAGAAGTCAAAGCGGGAATTTCCCCGGGTTGTCTCCGGACGCAACAGGGTGGGCCTTGGCAGGCCCAGCTCCGCCCCCTGGCCCGCCGCCATCCACTCACCGAACACCCTGTTGGGGGCCTGGGAGTCCATATTGATGAGCAGGGGCGGCTGTCCGGGCCGGACCTTTTCCACCGCCACCAAATCGAACTTTGTCTTGCGCTGGGGATTGGCGCTCCCCTCCAGATACACGGTGCATCCGGGGACCAGCAGCTCTTTACACCGGCCCGTGTTTTTCACATGGACCGTCTCCACCCTGCCGTCCATCTCCGTTTGGGCGATGAAACGGTTGGGGCGGGCCAGAAACCTGGCGGCGTGGATGTCCTGATAGGTCATTTCCGCTCCTCCTCGCCGTCCTCGGGTGGGTCAGCCTCTGTATCCGGCTCCGCCGCAGGAGACGGAACCGGCTGATGGGGCAGCAGTATGTCGATGCCGCAGGCCAGCACCACGCCCACCGCCGTCTCAAAAAGGCGCTCAATGGAATAAATGGCGGGCTTGTCCCCCGGGTCCACCACCAGACACATGACCACCATGCAGGCCATACCGGCAATGTCCGGCTTTTTGATGAGCAGACAGAACTCGATGACCGGAATCAGGAGCAGAGACATCAGCAGATACCGCAGCAGGTCAATATGCAGAATGTTCAGGGTATCCATGGCGTACACCGTCAGCACCCCCAACACGCCGCCCACCAGAGTGCCAAGCACGCGGTTGATGGAGGACTCGATGGTCATGCCCGTCGATTTTTGGACGCAGAACAGAGCGGCAAACATGGAATAGAGGGCGGACTTGTCCCGCAGAAAGGCCAACAGTCCGCACAGGAACACCGCGACCACCGTTTTGATGATGCGCATTCCAATGCGGTGCCGGTGCTCCGGGGTGATGAGCTGATTATTTTGCTGTTCCATCGCCGTACCTCCGCTGAGTTGATTCTTGTATCATACCACATTGCTCCAGCGTCGGCAACAGACTTTTGTCCTTATGATGGACTTCCTTTTCCCTCTTTCTTGTGCTAAAATGTCAATTGAGGTGATTTTATGCACATTCCAAGCGGCGACACCGCCCTGCTGGAGCTGGTCCGGTTCGACGACGCCCTGGCGGAGGCGCTGGCCCCTTCCCCGGATTATGATATTACAAAATGGCTTTACGTCCCCAACCATTATGGAGAGTACCGTTACATCCTGGGCACCCGGGGGGAGAAGCCCCTGATCTGCGTGGGGGTGAACCCCTCCACCGCCGCCCCCGGCGATTTGGACAACACCCTGAAATCGGTGGAACGGGTGGCCTTGCACAACGGGTATGACAGCTTTATTATGTTTAATGTATACGCACAGCGGGCCACCCGGCCGGAGGATATGGAGCGGTTCTGCAACGCGGCCCTTCATGCGGAAAATATGCGGGCGTTTGACTACGCGCTGTCCCTGAACAAAGCGGGGGCGCCGGCGGTGTGGGCGGCCTGGGGAGCGGTCATTGAAAAACGCTCCTATCTCCCGCAATGCGTGAGAGATATGATTGCCGTTGGCGAACGGCGCAATGCCCGGTGGTTTTCCGCCGGAAAGCGGACAAGGGCGGGTCACCCGCACCATCCGCTGTACTTGCGAAAGGACAGCCCCCTCGACCCCTTCGACGTCGCCGCGTATCTTGAGGGCCTGTAGGCCCAGCCCCTCGGAGGCCCTCCGGGGGGTTACTTTCTCTCACGCGAGAGAAAGTAACCAAAGAGCGCGCATAAGGGCTCGGCCCCTATGTACCCCCTTTACGGGAGAGCCCTATACGGTGCTTTGGGTCGAATCGTTCAGGCGCGTGCGGTTTTCGATGCCGGCGCCTCCAGTTGTGCTGCCGACAGTGTCTAGTCACTGGGGTAAGGTAAGTCCATTGGCCTGCGCCTCAGTGTTGGACCGTTCGGTCTGGGGCTGTCGTCCGCTTTTTGCTTTCCCTCGCAGGATTAAAGATGTCGCGGCGGAGCCGGGATGTATGAAAGTGCACCTTGCTGCAAAGTTTTCTTGGCAAAACTATTGACAAGTACACTTGGCGTTGCTATAATAAAAATGCCAAGTAAACTTGGCATTTTGGTTTGGAGGTTCGACGCATGGACAAAGAGGAAATTTTGAAGAAAAGCCGGGAAGAGAACAACGACCGCGACCTAGTGGAACTGGAGGTCCTCCACAGGGCCAACAACATAGCCCTCAGTGTGGGCATGTTAATATGCGCTCTTATCAGCGTGCTCCACGCCAGTTTCCGGCACAGCGTGGACTATGCTGTATGGACCGTTCAGTTTGGTATGATGGCCACCGTTATGCTGGTCAAGTACGCCAAGCTCAAAAAACGGCACGAGCTGCTGCTTGGACTGGCCTATCTTGTATTTAGCATGATGTTTTTCTTATTCTATCTGGGCCGTGTGCTGGGGGTTTTTTGATGGACGAAAGCCTGATTCTGAAAAACCGCCTGAAAGAGGCCCGCACGGAAAAGGGTCTGTCCCAGGCGGCGCTGGCGGAGTTGGTGGGGGTATCCCGCAACACCATCAGCTCCATCGAAACGGGGCAGTTCAACCCCACCACCAAGCTGGCCCTGATCTTATGCGTGGCGCTGGACAAAAAATTTGAGGAACTATTTTATTTTTAAGGAGGCTGCC
Source organism: uncultured bacterium (assembly GCA_948469375.1). GTDB lineage: Bacteria > Bacillota > Clostridia > Oscillospirales > Oscillospiraceae > Enterenecus. Next base: position 24,181 of record CAOKLO010000033.1, read on the forward strand.
GGTCATGGAGAAAATGTACATTGTAAGCCTGTGCTATCATGGGGGCCTGCTGGGCGGCGGGGTGGTGCTGGACGATGAGAGGATCACCTACGGCACCACAAAGCTCCAAGTGCCGACCCGCATCCGGAACCTCCAGCTCCCCTATTGCCGCATCAAGAGCGTGGAAAAAAGCAAGGCGCTCTTTCTCCCCACCGTGACCATTAAAATGCAGGACGGAATGGAGTGGAAGCTCCTGGTCTTTGGCCGGAACAGCTTCCTGACCAACCTGAAAACCGCCATGGACGCCTACGCCTCCGGCGAATAAATGCAAACAGGACCAGCGGCAAACCACACCGCCGGTCCTGTTCACAATCAAAAGTTCTTTTTCGGTTCCTTTTTCTTTCAAGGAAAAGGAAGGCCTCTTTTGGTTCTTTTCTCTGCGAGAAAAGAGCGCTCGCTCACTTCGCCAGACACGCCGCAGTCTGCGCGGCGACCTTCGCGTTGTTGAACACCAGCTGGATATTGGAGTCCAGGCTATCGCCGCCGGTAAGTTCCTTGACCTTGGCCAGCAGGAAGGGGGTGGTCTCCTTCCCGTGGATGCCGTTGGCCTTCGCCTGGCTCAGCGCCTCGTCGATGGCCGCGTTGATGACCTCCAGGGCCATGGAATACTCTTCCGGGATGGGGTTGGTCACCAGCATTCCGCCCTCAAAGCCCAGCTCCAAGCTGGCGCGGAAGGCCGCCGCCAGCTCCTCGGGGGTGTCCACCTGGTAGTCCACGGAAAATCCGCTGTGGCGGGTGTAGAAGGCGGGCAGCTCCTTGGTGCCGTAGCCCAGCACGGGCACGCCGTGGGTCTCCAGATATTCCAGCGTCAGCCCCAGGTCCAGGATGGACTTTGCCCCGGCGCACACCACCATGACGGGGGTGTGCGCCAGCTCCTCCAGGTCGGCGGAGATGTCCATGGTGGTTTCTGCGCCCCGGTGCACGCCGCCGATGCCGCCGGTGGCAAAGACCTTGATGCCCGCCATGTGGGCAATTATCATGGTGGTGGTTACGGTGGTGGCCCCGTCCTGACCCCGGGCGCACAGCATGGCCAGGTCCCGGCGGCTGGCTTTTGTGACGTTGGTTCCAGCCTTGCCCAGGTATTCGATCTCCTCCTTGGTGCACCCAGCCTTGAGCCGCCCGCCGATGACGGCGATGGTGGCAGGGACCGCGCCGTTCTCCCGAATGATGTTTTCCACAGCCAAGGCGGTCTCCACATTTTGCGGGTAGGGCATACCGTGGGAGATAATGGTGGACTCCAGTGCCACCACCGGTCTGCCATTGGTAAGAGCCTCGGCCACCTCAGGGGATACATCCAAATATTTGTTGAACATCATGATAAAACCCTCCATATAGATAAAAATTAAATCAGTGCTTATCTCCGGTAAAAAGGCCCGCGATCCCAAACAACATTATCTTGATGCCTTTCATGTCCTCACCTCTCTCATCCGCTCCGCCAGCGTCTCTGCGTTCATCGCGCCGTTGATGGTCTCTCCGCTCTCCATGGCGAGGGCCGCAGCGGCGGAGCCCGCCAGGGCGGTTTCCTCCAGGGCGGTACCCTCCAGATAAGCCCAGGCTAGGGCCGCCATAAAGGCGTCCCCGCAGCCGGTGGTGTTCACCATGCGCCCCTTCGCGCAGGGCAGGCGCACCCGGCCGCTGTGGTCGGCGGCAAGGACTCCGTCCCCGCCCAGAGAAATGAACACCCGGCGCAATCCCGTTTCCAGCAGCGCGTCAGCGGCGTGGTTCAAGCTGTCCTCGTCGGTGATAGCCACTCCGGACAGCAGCTCCGCCTCAATGCGGTTGGGCTTGAGGGTGTGGAGCCTTCCCAATACAGGCCGCAATCGCTCCGCCTTGGCTGTGGATACCGGGTCGGCAAAAATGGGAGGCTTGATATGCTGGGCCAGCCATTGGATTGCCTCGGCGGGGATGTTGGCATCCACAACGACCAACTGGGCGTTTTGCAGGAGCTGGACCCTTGAGGTCAGATAGGCCGGGGTGATATGGCGGTAGATGTCCATGTCGGACAGGGCCAGGGCCATTTCCCCCCGCTCGTCGGCGATAAACAGATAGGTGGAGGTGCGCTCCCCCGGGATTTGCAGGGCCCGGCTTACGTCGATGCCAAGCGACCCGCAGGAGGCCGCGATGCGCTGGGCATGGCTGTCGTCTCCAAAGGCGGTGAGCAGCCGCACATCCAGGCCCAGCAGGGCCATATTGTGGGCGATGTTCCGCCCCACGCCGCCCAGGCTCATGCGCACCACGCCGGGGTTAGAGTCGGCGGCAATCAGCGGCGCAGTGGACACGCCGCCGATATCCATATTCACGCCCCCCACCACCACGGCGTAGGGCGCGGTGGACACGATATAGCCCTTTCCGGCGATGTGCCCCTTTTTCATCAGGTTGGAAATGTGCACCGCCACCGACGACCGGGCGATGCCCGCCTTGTCCGCCAGCTCCTGCTGGGAGATCAAGGGGTTTTCCTCGATCCATCGGAGGAGCTGGCGTTCCCGCTGGGTCATGGCTATCACCCCTAAACTTTATTATTTTTATTAAGCATATGCTTATTTCGTGTCGTTGTCAAGAGCTTTCCCTCATTTTGTGCCAAAAATGCCCGCCGGAGAAACGGCGGGCATTTTTTCCCGTTATAAATCTTGAATGCGGCTCTTTTTCAATTGCTGTACAGTTTTCCAGCGCTTACACAGGCGGCACAGGCCATAGACCGCCAACAGCAGCAGCGTGGGGACGTTTTCCACCAGCACAGCCATGCACAGCTCCCCGCCCATGGCGGATACCGAGGAGTAAGCGCTCACCTGAATCATCCAGACGATCAGCTTGACCACCGACCGTAGCAGCATCAGCCCAGGCAGCACCAGCCCCAGCCGTCCGTCCTTTTTTACGCCTAAAAATATCTCCAGCGCAATGGCTGCGGCCATCAGAGCCAGAATGATAAAAATGTCCTGCCCCTCCACAATAATCAGCGCCGTGCCCTCCTCAAAGTGAAACCCGGTATTCATCTGTCACTCCTCCTTCGTCTTTCGGTATTCGCTGAGCAGCAGCTTGGCCGTGCCGAAGTCCAGCTTGTCGTCCATGGCCAGCCGCTTCACCAGCGCCACATAGGGGTCGGCCTCCTCCGTCTCCGCTAGCCGTATTTTCTGAATCAAGCGGTCCAGCCGTAGCCGCATGGTGGGGTAGCTGACCCCATACAGCCCCGCCATCTCCTTCAATGACCCGGAGGCCAACACGAACTTCTTGATAAACGCCGCGTCTTCATCCTCCAGGTTGGCCATCCAGCTGGGAATGGTGTCCATAGCCACCTCCTCCTTTCACAAAATTTATTTTATACTTAAATTTTATTAAAGTCAAGATTTATTTTTGTTTTTACAAAACAAAACAAGCCGCCCCGCGTCAGCGGGGCGGCTTTGAAACGCTCAGCCCAGATAGTTCAGCTCAGCAGCAGCTTGTCATCCGCCTCGTCGGACCCGGTAGCCTGTCCAAACTTGGCCAGCAGGTCCTCCACGGTGAGCTTTTTCTTCTCCTCTCCGGAGATGTCCAGGACGATGTTTCCCTCATACATCATGATGAGCCGGTTGCCGTGCACAATGGCGTCCTTCATGTTGTGGGTAATCATCAGCGTGGTGAGGTGGTCCTTCTGCACAATGCGCTCGGTGGCGTCCAGTACCTTGGCCGCCGTCTTAGGGTCCAGAGCGGCGGTATGCTCGTCCAGCAGCAGCAGCTGGGGCTTCTGCAGGGTGGCCATCAGCAGCGTCAGCGCCTGGCGCTGTCCGCCGGACAGCAGACCCACCTTGGAGGTCAGCCGGTCCTCCAGGCCCAGGTCCAAAATCTTGAGCATTTCCCGGTAGTGGTCCCGCTCGTCCCGGGTGATACCGGGGCGCAGGGTGCGGCGCTTCCCCCGGCGGGCGGCCAAAGCCATATTTTCCTCGATCTGCATGGTGGCGGCGGTGCCCATCATGGGGTCCTGAAACACCCGGCCGATATATTTGGCCCGTTTGTGCTCCGGCAGACGGGTCACGTCCACCCCGCCGATGGAGACAACACCCTCGTCCACCGGCCACACGCCCGCCACCGCGTTGAGCAGGGTGGACTTGCCCGCGCCGTTGCCGCCGATGACGGTGACGAAGTCCCCGTCGTTCAGGGTGAGGGACAGCCCCCGCAGGGCGGTCTTTTCGTTCACCGTGCCCGGGTTGAAGGTCTTGTAAATGTTCTTCACATCAAGCATGGGCGCCATCCTCCTTTTTCGCGGGTTTGACGGCCTTGGAGAAGTATTTTGCTTTCCAGTAAGGCACAGCCAGGAAAATGGCCACGATGACGGCGGAAATCAGCTTCAGGTAGTTGGTGTTGATATTGCTGAGGCTCACCACCGCCTGGATGACGATATAATAGACAATAGCGCCGATGGACACCGCCAGCAGCTTCAGCGCGAAGTTGCGGAACAGCCTAGAGAACAGCACTTCGCCGATGATGACGGCGGCCAGGCCGATGACGATGGCCCCCTTGCCCATGCTGGTGTCTGCAAAGCTCTGGTACTGGCTGAGCAGAGCCCCGGACAGGGCCACCAGGGCGTTGGAGATCATCAGGCCGATGACCTTGCCCACATCGGTGTTGATCCCTTGGGCCCGGGCCATGTTGGGGTTGGCTCCGGTGGCCCGGAGAGAGGCCCCCAGCTCGGTGCCGAAGAACCAGTACAGCACGGCGATCACCGCCAGGGTGAACAGTCCCACCACCAGGATGGGATGCCGCCACACCGGGGTGTTCCCCTTGGCCACCTCCTGGACAAAGCGGGAGGAGATCAGCATCCGCTCCAGGTTGTCCTTGAGGTTGATGGCCACGTTGGCCTTCATGCCCATGATGGCCAGATTGATGGACCACAGCCCCAGCTGGGTGAGAATGCCAGCCAGGATGGCGGGGATGCCGCACAGAGTGTGCAGCAGTCCTGTGACCAGTCCCGCCAGCACTCCCGCCAGCAGCGCCGCCAGCAGGGCGGCCCAAATGCTGGCTCCGGAGCCGAACAGCATCACAAAGACGGCGCCTCCGGTGCAGAAGGAACCGTCCACCGTCAGGTCCGCGATGTCCAATATTTTATAGGTGATATATACGCCGATGGCCATGATGCCCCAGATGAGGCCCTGGGACACCGCCCCCGGCAGGGCGCTGAGAAAGCCTGTCATGATGGATGATCCTCCCTGATTTTAATAGGGTGCGGGAAAACGGCGGGATGGGGGAAGCCCGTCCCGCCGTTTTCAGATGTGCTCGTTCAGCCCACGGCCTCGTAGCCGTCGGGCACGGTGATATTCAGGGCCTCGCACATATCGGGGTTGTATTTCTTCACGAACTCGGGAGCATACTGGATGGGCATTTCAGACACGTCGGCCTCGCCCTTCAGAATCTGGGCGGCCATCTCGCCGGTCTTGTAGCCGATGTCGTAATAGCTGATGGACAAAGTGGCCACGCCGCAGCCCTTGCAGATGTTTTCCTCCCCGCAGAATACGGGGATGTTGCCGTGGCAGATGTTGTCAATGATGCCGGTGCTGGAGGCGGCGGAGTTGTCGGTGGGGATATACAGCACGTCGCTGCTGTCCGCGGCGGCCTGGCACACGGCGGCGATATCGTTGGAGTCGGAGAAGGCATACTGCTTGCAGGTGTAGCCCAGCTCCTCCAGATAGCCCTGGACGGTGTCCACCTGATACTGGCTGTTGTCCTCGTTGGAGCAGTAGAGCAGGCCGATGTTCTTGGCGTCGGGATACCAGTCCTTGATCATCTGGGCCTGCTGGTCCAGAGGGGCCAGGTCGGAGGTGCCGGACACATTGGTGCCCAAGGTGCCGGAGAAGTCCTTGATGCCGAAGGCCACGCCGTACTCGGTGACGGAGGTGCCCAGGATCGGAATGTCACCTGTCGCGGCGGCGGCGGCCTGAAGCGCCGGAGTGGCGTTGGCCATGATCAGATCCACGCCCCGGGCTACAAAATCATTGGCAATAGTGGAGCACACGGCGGGGTCCTCGGCGGCGTTCTGATACACAAACTCCACCTGGCCGGGCATCAGCTCGTTCAGCGCGTCCTGAAAGCCCTTGGTGGCGGCGTCCAGCGCGTCGTGGGTGACGTACTGGGAAATGCCTACGGTGAACTTGACCTCGCCGCCGGGCTCGGTGCCATCCCCGCCGGGGGCGGAGCTGGGCTCGGTGCTCTCAGTGGGCTGGGATTCGACGGGAGCGCTGCTCTCCGCGCCGGGGTTGTCGGAACAGGCGGCCAGAGATAGGGCCAGGGCAAGCGCCAGAAGCAGCGCCGGCAGTTTTGCAGTCTTTTTCATATTGTCTTCCTCCAAAATCGCTTTATCACTTTGTGCCGTCAAAGTGGCGGGGCACAAAGAAGAGAGCTTCTCAGCTCACGTAGGCTAGTATATCGCTTTACTGCGTTAATGTCAAGGGAAATTTGCGGAAATTTCAGAATATTCGACCCCGTTTCTGCCGTTATCACGCCGCGCCTGTTCCCGGCGGCTCCGCGCTTCTTCTTGAACGGACTGTAAATACTTCCCTTCATGGGTGGACTTTTTTTCAAGCCTGTGCTAAAATGCCAAAAGAAAAATGGATTGGTATGCTAAAGAGGAGGGATACGCCATGCGGGTGGACGTACTGGGCGTGGCCTTTGACAACGTCACCATGGACGAGGCGGCGGACCGGGCGCTGGCCATGCTGGAGGAGGACCGTCCCCACTTGGTCGCCACGCCCAATCCGGAGATCGTTCAGCGGGCCAATCAGGACCCGGAATTTGCCGGAATCCTGGCCAAGGCCGACCTGGTGGTCCCGGACGGCGTGGGGGTCATCTACGCCGCCAAAATACTGGGCCGTCCCCTCAAGGCCCGGGTGCCCGGCATCGATCTTGCCTCCAGCCTGCTGTCCCGCATCGCCGGGACGGGCAAGCGGCTGTTCCTGCTGGGGGCCGCGCCGGGGGTAGCGGAGCAGGCCGCAGTCAACCTCCGGGCGGCCTATCCGGGGCTTGTGGTGTGCGGCGTCCACGACGGCTATTTCCAGGAGGGCGGCCCGGTGGCGGAGGCCGTCCGGGCAGCCCGCGCCGACCTGGTGTTCGTCTGCCTGGGCGCGCCCAAGCAGGAGAAATGGATCGCCGCCAATGGCGAAGCCGCCGGGGCGAGGCTGTACATCGGCCTGGGAGGCGCTATGGACGTGTTCGCGGGCAAGGTGGAGCGGGCCCCGGAGAAATTTCAAAGGCTGGGGCTGGAGTGGCTCTACCGGCTGGCGAAGGAGCCCTCCCGCATCGGGCGCATGGTCAAGCTGCCCCTGTTCCTGGTATCCGCCGCAGGGGCAAAAATCAGAGGAAAATAGCAACATCCAGATAATATAAAGAAAGGCAGATGCTCTATGGTCTACATCCTGTTGGGCGCGGGCTTCGAGGAGGCCGAGGCCCTGGTCACCGCCGATGTGCTGCGGCGGTCGGACGTCCCCGTCACGCTGGCGGGTATCGGCGGAAGCGCCGTCACCGGTTCCCACAGCATCACGGTTCAGGCCGACCTGCCGGTGGAGCAGGTCACGCTGAAGGCGGGGGACATGGTGGTGCTCCCCGGCGGCATGGGGGGCGTGGCCTCCATCGAACACAGCCGGGAGGCCATGGCCTTGGTTCGTCAGGCCGCCTCCAGCGGTGAATACTGGCTGGCTGCCATCTGCGCCGCTCCCACCCTGCTGGCCCGGGCGGGACTGCTCCCCAAGGGCGTTCCCTGCGTGTGCTATCCCGGGCTGGAGGGCGAGCTGGCCCAGGCCGGGGCGGCCCCCAAAATGGACCGCTCCACCGTCGCTGCGGGCAGGCTCATCACCGGCCGGGGGCCCGGCTCCGCCTTCGATTTCGGCCTGGCCCTGGCGGAGGCGTTGGCGGGCGGCGCTGCCGCCGCCCAGGTCCGCGCCGGTCTGCAATACGAACTATGACTGTCAAGGAACGCAAGGCGGAGCTGCGCCGCCACGCCGCCCGCCTGCCCCAGGTGGAGGCGGGGGCGCTGTTTGACCGTTTTCTGGCCCTGCCCCAGGTGGAGGCGGCGGACACGGTGATGGTGTTCTACGGCACCGGGCGGGAGCCCAACACCGTCCCCCTGATTCAGGCGCTGCTGGAGCGGGGAAAGCGGGTGGCTCTGCCCGTATGCCTGCCCCACCGGGGCATGGAGGCCCGGCAGGTGCTGGACATCGACCAGCTGGTCCCCAACCGCTTCGGCATCCCCGAACCGGACGAGTCCTGCCCCGTCATCGAAAAGAGTGAGATCGCCGTCGCCCTCATCCCCCACCTGATGGTGGACTGGGAGGGCTACCGCCTGGGCTGGGGCGGCGGGTATTACGACCGGTGGCTGACCGATTTTCCCGGTTTTACCGTGTGCGTGTGCCGCCCGGGGCGGCTGGCTGAGCGCATCCCCCGGGAAGCCTTCGATATTCCGGTGAAGCTTGTCCTTATTGAGGAGTAGGAAGGACGGAGGGCATTTGCCCTCCGTCCATGGGTAAGATTTGCGCTGACTCAGCGCTTCGCCTGTTCGCAGCGCGCGGCTTCTCTCCGATTCGGGCGGATCTCTGGGGTCTGCGGCCCCATCGCTTGCCCTCGCTTCGGTCCATCCGCGCTGCTCACGATGGCTCCAGCAGCAAATTTTAGCAGCAGCCGTCGTTGCAGCCGCAGCCGTTGTTGCAGCCACAGCCGCAGTTGTTGCCGCCGCAGCCGCAGTTGTTGCCGCCACAGCAGCAGCAGCAGCAATTGTTGCCGCCCCAGCTGTTGCCGCTGCCGCCGCAGCAGCAAATCAGGAGGATCAGGATGATGATCCACCAGCAGCCCCCACCGAAACCACCATTGTTACCACAACACATGATTTAGTCACCTCACATTTAATGTCCCGGTCACAGAGACCGGCTCGGACGCCGCAGGGGAAACACTGCGGCGCCGGAGCCGAGCCCCGTGGCTCTCCGGCCTCGCGGCCGTCTTCCTTGCCCGTTTCTGCGTCATACTATGTGGGGAGCGGAAAATTGGTTCCCATTCTCTCCCCGGCTTTTTGCCGGGAACCCCAAAGGAGTGAGCTATATGGCAGATGAACGCCGTACCGCCGGGCGCGGTCCGTCACAGCCGGGCCGGGGGCAGCCCCCCGCCCGCCGGGGGGGCTCTCAGCCCCAGCGGAGTCCCGCCCAGCCTCAGCACAGGCAGTTCCAGCAGTCCCATTCCCAGCAGGACCCCTCCCAGCCCCAGCGGCGGCCCCGTCGGAAGCGCAGCGCCGCGGCAAAGGTTGCCGGAGCGTTTTTGTACGTTTTGCTGATTATCGCCGGCTCCGCCGTCCTGGCCACGGTGGGCTGGGTGTGGGCCTGCGACCTGCTGGGCCTCAACAAGGAACCGATCTCCATTGAGATCACCATTGAGGACGACACGGACTTCGACACCGTGGTGGACCAGCTGGAGGAGGCGGGCCTGATCCAGTACAAATTCCTGTTCAAGCTCTACGCCCAGTTCTCCCACGCCCAGGACAAGATTGCCCCGGGCAAGTACGAGCTGAGCACGGAGATGGACTATCACGCCCTGGTATCCAACATGAGCTCCTCCTCCGCCACCCGGATGACCACCGACGTCACCATCCCCGAGGGCTACACAATCGACCAGCTTTTCGACCTGCTGGATGAACGGGGCGTCACCTCTGTGGAAAACCTCCGGGATATGGCCGCCAACTGGGATTATGCTTTCGACTGGCTCCGGGGCATCCCCCTGGGGGACTATCACCGGCTGGAGGGCTACCTGTTCCCCGACACGTACACCTTTGAGATGGGAGAAAATCCTAAGTACGTCCTCAACAAGATGCTGGTGAACTTCGACGCGAAAATGGACCAGTACATGGCCCAGTATTCCGGCGAGGAGGCCCAGTACTCCCTCCACGACATCGTCACCATCGCCTCCATGATCGAGAAGGAGACCGACGGCACCAACAACAACGAGCGCAACGACTACCGGAGCATTGCCTCCGTTATCTACAACCGCCTGGAGAATCCCATGGCGGAGACGGTGGGGTATCTCCAGATCGACGCCACCCTGGTGTATATCAACGGCGGCAGGGTGCCCACCGAGGCGGACAAGTCCATCGACTCCCCCTACAACACCTATATGTACCAAGGCTTGCCCGCGGGACCCATATCCAACCCGGGCATGGCCTCCCTGATGGCCGCCATGAACCCGGACAGCACCGGCTACTATTACTATGTGCTCAATCCGGAGACCAAGCAGCACGAGTATACCCGCACCTACGCCGAGCACAACGCGCTGCTCCAGCGCTACAGCGGCAATGGCTAAGGCGGAGGTCCTCTCCCCCGCCGGGGACCGGGAGCGGCTGGATATGGCCCTGGCCTACGGGGCGGACGCGGTGTACCTGGCCGGAAACGCCTTTGGGATGCGGGCCTTCGCCGGGAACTTCGACCGGGACGGCCTGGCGGAGGCGGTCAAGGCCGCCCATGCCCGGGGCGTGCGGGTCCATGTGACCTGCAACACGCTGGCCCGGAACGGCGAGGTATCCCGGCTGCCGGAGTACCTGGAATACCTAGACGCCATCGGCGTGGACGCGGTGATCGCCGCCGGGCCGGATGTGCTGGACCTGTGCAAGCGGCACGCGCCCCGCGTCCAGGTGCACATGTCCACCCAGACGGGCATCACCAACTATGAGGCGGCCCGGGTGTGGCACGAGCTGGGGGCCGCCCGGGTGATCTTAGCCCGAGAGCTGTCCCTGGAGGAGGTGGCTGAGCTGAAGGCCAAGACCCCCCGGGGGCTGGAGGTGGAGTGCTTCGTCCACGGCGCCATGTGCGTGAGCTGGTCGGGGCGGTGCCTGCTCAGCAACTATATGACCGGGCGGGACGCCTCCCGGGGGGCCTGCGCCCAGCCCTGCCGCTACCAATACGCCCTGATGGAGGAGAAACGCCCCGGCGAGTATTTTCCCGTATTCGAGGAAAACGGGGAGACCTTCATCATGAACAGCCGGGATATGTGCATGATCGACCACATTCCGGAACTCATCGCCGCCGGGGTGGACTCCCTGAAAATCGAGGGCCGGGCCAAGAGCGCCTATTATGCCGCCATGACCACCGCCGCCTACCGCCACGCCGTGGACGCGGCGGAGCGGGGCGTCCCAATGGACCCTGTGTGGCGCTCCGAGGTGGACAAGGTGAGCCACCGGCATTACTCCACCGGCTTCTGGTTCGGCCAGCCGGGGCAGTACACCGACTCCGCCCGGTATGTGCGGGACTGGCAGGTGCTGGCCATCGTCACCCACTGTGATGGGCTGGGCAGCGCCAAGCTCTCACTGCGCAACAAGTTTGCCGCCGGGGATGAGATTGAGGTGGTGGGCCCCGGCGTGCCTGCCTTCTCCATGACCGCCCCTGTGATGCGGGACATGGACGGCTTCGACCTTGCGGAGCCCCGCCGTCCCCAGATGGAATTCCGCATGAAGCTGCCCCGGGCCGTCCCCCCGCTGTCCATTGTGCGGGCCTGTCGGCCCAGTTCATAAAAACATCTGCCTGGGTGGCCGCCCAGGCAGATTGCTATTTGACCCAAGTTGGGCATACTATAGAGAGACGTCACCCGGCCTTACGGGAAAGGAGGAGATCTCTATTCTGGACGCTATTCTGCGCCGTTTCATTCCAAACTACACCCAGACTCGCGACCCCGCCGTGCGGCAGCGCTGCGGTCTGCTGGCTGGCGGGACGGGACTGGCCCTCAACCTGCTGCTTTTCGCCGTCAAGCTATGCGCCGGAATTATGACCGGGGCAATTTCCGTTACTGCCGACGCCTTTAACAACCTGTCCGACGCCGCCGGGTCGGCGGTGACGCTGGCGGGCTTCAAGCTGGCCTCCCAGCGGGCGGACGAGCGCCATCCCTTTGGCCACGGCCGCATTGAATACCTGGCCGGACTTGGGGTATCCATGCTCATTCTGCTGGTGGGAGTAGAGCTGGGCAAAAGCTCTCTGGAAAAAATTTTTCATCCCGGCGAGACGCTTCTCTCCCCCCTGGCCGTCTGCCTGCTGCTGGCCTCCATCGCCGTCAAGCTGTGGATGGGCTGGTTTTACGCCGCTCTGGGAAAGCGCATCGACTCCTCAGCCCTGTGCGCCTCCGCCGCCGACGCCCGGTCCGACGTGCTGGCCACGGCGGCGGTGCTGCTGGGCCTGCTTCTCTCCCGGCTGTTCCACGTCCAGCTGGACGGCTGGCTGGGGCTGCTGGTTGCGGCGTTTATCCTGCGCTCCGGCTGGGGCGCGGCCAAGGACACTCTGGACCCCCTGCTGGGCACGCCCCCAGATCCCGCCATGGTGGCGGACATCGAGGGACTCATCCTTAGCCATCCCCAGATTTTGGGCGTTCACGATCTGGTGGTCCACGACTACGGCCCCGGGCGGCGGATGATGTCCGTCCACGCCGAGGTGCCCGCCGGCGGCTCTCTGGTAGAGCTCCACAGCGTCATCGACCGGGCGGAGCGGGAGCTGGGCCGCCGTTTCGGCCTGCAGGCCGTCATCCACCTGGACCCGGTGGAGCGGGACGATCCCCGCTCCAGCCGCCTGCGGGCCCTGACGGAGGAGCTGGCCCGGGAAATCGACCCCGCCGCCACCGTCCACGACTTCCGCTGCGGCGGGGACGGACAGGTGGCCTTCGACGTGGTGGTCCCCTACGACGTGGCCCTGTCCGACGGGGAAATCCGGACCGCCCTGGAGGAAAAGCTGCGCGCCCGGGAGCCGGACTGCCGCCCCATGATCGGGGTGGACCGGTCTCATGTGCTGTAGGCCCCGCCGGGTCTCAAAAAAATTAAGATTTTTACAATTTTGTATAGAATTCTATGGGCGTTCGACTTATAATAGCAGTGGAGCGAATCCCGCTCAACCGCCCGGCGCATCCGGGCCATTCACAACAGAAAGGGTGTGCGGCAATGCCCCGCAGCATTCTCATCGTAGAGGACGATAAAAACATCGCCGACCTGCTCCGGCTCTACCTGGAAAAGGAGGGCATGACCTGTACCGTGGCTGGGGACGGCCTGGAGGGACTGGAAAAATTTCACTCCGTTCAGCCAGACCTGGTGATTCTGGACATCATGCTGCCCAGCATGGACGGCTGGTCCGTGTGCCGGAAGATCCGGGAGACCTCCAAAACCCCCATCATCATGCTCACCGCTAAGGGCGAGCTGGAGGACAAGGTATCCGGATTGGAGATGGGGGCGGACGACTACATCACAAAGCCCTTTGAGACCAAAGAGGTTTTGGCTCGGGTCCATGCGGTCCTGCGCCGCTACGGCGAGGAGGAGCAGCCGGAAAAACGCCTCAGCTTCGACAAGCTGGTGGTCAATCTGGACTCCTATGAGCTGCTGGTGGACGGAAAGCGGGTGGATACGCCCCCCAAGGAGCTGGAGCTGCTGTTCCACCTGGCCTCCTCCCCCAACCGGGTGTTCA
>CAOKLO010000034.1 GCA_948469375.1 uncultured bacterium
ATTTTCGCACTTATCATCGATTTGTGCAATATTTATTTTTCAAACAAGCCCTAATTCGCTCATTAAGTGAAATTAGAGAAAAATCTTCTTAAATGAAATATCTGGGGAGGGAGCCTTTAGATCATCAAAAAAAACTCGCACATTTTCCCATGCTTTTGCCCTTTGAATGTTGTTAATACACGTAACCATTTCATCAGGTTTATCCAAATAGCCATATTGAATTATATACTGTGCCTCTGGGTCATCTGTAACAGCCCAAGGTGAAGCCAGCAAGGAACACGTAGTATCCCTGTTGATAAGCTTGAGGGAATTGATGTTTACGTAGGGAAGTTTTTTGTAGTCAACTGAACTAATGTCAATTCCAGCCTTATTTGCTATCCCTTGAGCAACAAAGCCATGTTGTGTTGGGCATAACTCGACTGTTCCTGTTACCATAGCACGAGTTCCAAAAAACTCTTTATCAAAAAAGTTAGGAATCAGTTTTAAAAGTTTTGTTGTTGATACAACACCTATAATTCCTTCTCCAATATAACCATAGCGGTAATATAGCCCTACTAATGTTTCACCATTTAAACTTCCGACTCTTAATGTTTCATCTGCACCGACATAAAACTCCATCGCCTGGTATTCTTGAGCTGTTACTTTTCCTTCAAAAGTATAAAGCTTCCGCCAGAGCTTTGCGTTGTCAAATGGATCGCATGGAAATAATTGAGTGTACGGTGATATTAAGCATTCCAGCCGAATTTTATCACCAATGTCTATACTGTGGTTATGGATTCCACGCTTCCACAAATCCATTGGGCTCTCAAAGGTATTGTCGTTGAAAAAGCGACCTGTCACTTCTTTTATTGCATAAGCGCCTAAGGCACCGACGATAGTTTGTGCAGTTGCTTCCAAAAGTGGTTTCCAAAGAAGTTCAGTTGGTTCAATCATAGCGTTTGCGCCTCCATCACATACGATAATCATGTATTATCCTCTGTATAAACAAGCAGGCCATCGATACCCGATGGCCTGCTTGCTGTTCAAAGTGAAAATGTCATTTTCCCTCTTGGGTGTTTTTCCGCTAAAAGCGCGGTCTGCTGATAAGCTGTGACGTGGGTATAGATTTGAGTGGTAGAAATCGAACTGTGTCCCAGTAAGGATTGAATGTAGCGAATATCCATACCGGCTTCCAACAACGATGTCGCAAAGGTATGGCGGAACATATGTGGTGTCACATGGTAGGTAGATCCTGTCCTTTCCAAATATTTTTGAACAATCCGCCGAACCGATTGGGTGGATATCCCACGACCCAGCCGATTCACCAGAATTGTGCCACAGGCCTGAATCTCCTCAGCAAATTCGCTGCAATAAGCTTGCGCGACCTGAACCAGCTCCGATGTGGTAATTTGAATCATCCGTTCCTTTCGGCCTTTTCCGTTGACCAGCAGCCGGAGTTCAGATTCCCCAATCATAAAGTTTTCGGCAGAGAGACTGCAAAGCTCCGAAACGCGAAGGCCGGTGCTAAACAGCAGCTCCAACACCAAAATGTCCCGTAAAACCTCCCGCTTGTTCGGTACATAAGCATCATAAGCACATTGCAGAAGATCGTGGACGAGATGCCCTGGGATCGTCCGCGGAAGCTGCTTTGGCGACTGGATGCGGATGTGGAGTTTGTGGAACGGACTTTCCTCCAATATTCCATTATATTCAAGTTCGTGATAAAAGGCACGGACACTGGCCAATTTCCGCTTAACAGAGCGTGGCGAAAAGCATACGTTAAGGTGTTTGATATACCTGTTTAGCATATCTCGGTCTGCCCACTCCCCTTTTGTAAACTCCGAAAACTGGCGCAAATCGATTCGATAAGCTTTGAGCGTGTCTGCTGACAAATTTCTTTCATAATGGCACATCTCAAGATACTGTACAATTGATTGTGATAGCGTCTGCATAGCATGACCTCCATAAAAATAGAATTAACCAACTCATTATGGAGAGAATGCCGCAATTTGTCTATGGCCCATTACGATCCTGGTAGCCGTGAACACCCATATTACGCCGGAGATCTGCCGCCGCTGTTCGGAAGCAGGTTTGTGCTTCCCAATGACCAATCGTTTTTCGTTCATGTGGTGATTGCAAACACAGCCATCACCCATGATTGCCCAGATAATTTTACAACCCAGCCATCCGGCAATTCCAGTACGAAAATCGCCTGTGGCGTGATTCGGTGGTCAGCCAATTCTTGTTTTTGAATTGGTTTAAACAATTGGGAGCCACATCTAAACCTGTTGTTCCGCAACGCTTTTCAGAAATAGTGATTTCGTAGTGACAAGCCATGTAAGGACGATTATTTTGATACAATGGGTATCGGGATAATCGTCCTTGTTTTTGCCAAAAGCCACCGAAAGCAGCGGTATTTCTAATGTTTTGAGAAAAGCACCACCTCTGACCTGGTAGAAAGCCGGGCCGAAGGCGGTGTTTTTTGCTTTTGCGCATAGTTCAACAGCTTCCCCGGCAGCAGGCTGTTGACTGCACAAAGTTTGGCGTTCACCGTGGCTGGAGCGAGATTATGGGAGAACAGTTCAAGTTTCCAGGCCAGCACCGACTGCTTGCTCCACCTGTTCTCCACCCAGCCAGTGAACGAATTTTTCTGCGTCATGTAGGTATTTTTCCACTGTGGACGGACTGCGCTCCTCCTCCAAATAAATGGGCTTCATATTCCTAAAGCTGCTTGCCGGTTATGTACTGTCCGCTTATAATAAACGCCTCCCCTGTTATTTGCTTACGGCGCCGTCATTTTACCATAGGAGCAAGTTCTACTTCAATCGCCATCAGGTATATGGTATGCCGTTATGGTCAAGGCACTTGAAATAGGCTGTTTTTTACCGATGAAGCGGGCTGACCATAACCGCCCCTTTACAAGTTGTCATAGAACGCGTCAAACATCGTCTCGCACAGCCACTTCATATATGCCGACTCCACAAACTTATCCGGAAAACCTGACAACGCCTGCAAATCCTCACATTTTTCCCTTAACTTTTTGCGGGTCTCCTCCTTTGGAAGGCCCCAGCCTGCACAGAGTGTTCTGATTTGTTCAAATATCCCCGCGATGTCGGAGGACCAGCGTTTCTCCAATTTATACTGGAGGTCAAAATTCTCAATTCGTTCCTGCTCATCTGCGATTCCGTCCGCAGCCAGAAGCTTTACCCAGTCGGTATTTGCCTCGCGGCGGAACGCGACCTCCGCGCGCTCCTTCACTGTATCACGATAAGGACGGAAGACCCTGTCCAACGGTTTCTTCCCGCCCTGCAAAGCGTCACAAACGCCTTTATAGGTTTCGTTGCAATCCCTGCAAATAAAGATCAAATTGGAGGGATGCAGGATCAGCGGGGGATACACGGCTTTGGGAAAGTAGTGCTCCAGGTCATTCTCCTTAATTGCATTGGATTTTCGGTGCAGGCAAATCGGACACACATGCGTTAACCCGCCGTTGGCCTGGTAGTAGGCGCTGGAAAACTGGTCCCGGGTCGCTTCACAGCTGTGGCCGTTTATGCTTGGGCCTTCTTTTCTGTGAAACACGACTTCATAAAAATAGTTGAAAAGCTCCTTCACAATGAGCTGTTCCTCCGCTGGAAGAGTAGGAACAGAAAAGAAAAAGCGGCTGGGGGTTGTCGTACGGTCGAAGCCCATGTCATGGGCCGCCGCCTGTGCGATTGCCTGACGGCGGGCAGGGGGGAGCTGAAACAGCTCCGCTACAGTTCTGTACTCTGACCCGCTCCAGCTGCATAGGCGCTCCCCTCAAAAATATCTCCCGTTGGTTTATAGGTGTCGATCAGGACAGGCCGGCCGTTGTGGTCGGTGACGTACTGCTGCTCGGCGCTGGACGGCTGCTCATCGCTTGGACGCAGCGGAATTTTTTGAGGGCTCTCCTGCTCCACAAGTCCAAACTGCTCCAGCAGGGCAAACGCGGACAGCGCGTCCTGGATTCCGTCCGCCCGCTCCCGTCTTCCAGAGCCTCTGCGCAGCTGCTTTAACAGCGTATGGACAGGCTGTCCGTCCTCCGATTTCAGCAGCAGATGGTACAGCTCCTGCTGAAATTGGGACATCTCCTGCAAAAAAAGGCTCATTGGCACGGAGAGTCTGGCAAGATTATGCTCCAAGCGCCCGGCGGTTCGGTCTCCCGGCACGCCCCCCGCTGCTGGGCCGCTGAAAAAAACCAGATCCAGTACAGACTCAAACAGCGCTTGCGCCCGCTCGACAAACTGAACCGCCCTATCCTCCAGCTCCAAATACAGCAAAAGCCTGCGCTCAAAAGCTCTTTGATCTTCCGGGAGCGGGACCCGGTACTGCTGCAGCATCTGTTTTTGCAGCTTTCCTCCGATATACAGCCTGTCGCCCCCCGGGCCCAACAGCCAGGCCAGCAGCCAAGCGGGAGAGCAGGAGGGGTGCAGCCGAAGCCGGGTCAGATTTCCGCCTATCAGCGCCTCCTCCGGAAGCTCGCCCACCAGAATGCCCCGGGCGCTGCCGCTGGAGGCCGAGTTGCGCAGCAGGATATCCATCGGACGAAGACGGTAGCGGCTGAGCTGCTTCTCTGAAACCAGGACCCGCCGGCAGTCCGCCAGGTCTGTCAGCCGTCCGCCGTCCCGGCTCAGTTTATTGACCAGGGGAACCCCGTTTCCGGTCGGCGAGGCTTTTGCCCGCAGGCCGGTCAGCGGCGCCTCCGCCAGCAGCTCCCCCACAGGCTTGTAAACCTTTGTCCGTCTTATTTCATGCATCGTCAGGGCCAGCAGGTACTTTTTCAAAAGCGCCTGCAGTTCCTCAGCCTTTTCGTGCAGCATCTCCGGCATACGCATCTGCGCAATCATCCGCTCCTGGGCGGGGACCGGCGGAAAGCAGATGGGAACGGATTTCAGTTTTCCCTTGGACACGTTGGGGATCGTTGTGCCGTTGGCCAGCTGGAGCAGCAGCGGCCTCCGGCTGCGCAGAAAGTAACAGCCGTACAGCGGAAGAATGGTATCTCTCCGAAAGGACAGGGCCTGGACGGCCTGATTGCAGAATACCGGCCGGCCGGCAACCGCAACCCTGCCGATTGTCCCGGCCGTGGTCACCAGTACGGCATTGGCGGGGACAAGCTGCATCCGTCTGCCACCAGCCTCACTGATCTGCTCCGCTGTTTCGTACAGCGTGCCGTTCTTTACGTCCTCCGCCCTGACCCAGGGCGTGCCGCCCTCCCGGATAAAGCATTTTGTGTCGGTGCGCGGCGGCGTGCTGCCGACAATCCACTCCTCGACGATGTCTCCCAACGTCGACTGGGTCCAGACGATATCACCAGCCATACTGCTCCTCCGCCAGCTGCTCCGTCAGCTCCAGGATCTCCTGTCCCAACTTCCGCAGCTCCTCTAAAATCTCCTCCGGGGCTTGGACCGGCCCGTCCAAAAGCTGGACCGGCTGATACTGCTCGGGCAGCAGGCTGTAATCACTGCGGCGGATGTCCTCCAGACTGCCAAACCAGAAATGAGGGTGGCTCCACTGTATCGGCACATCCATACCGTGTACGTTCTGTGTACGGGCCTCTTCCCGCCATTCCCGCCAGAGTGCTTCCTGGTCCTGCTCGTTCCAGATATTCCTCAGCTCGTCAAAGTCGTTTTGGGGCACGGGCTGACGCCGAGTGTCGTTGCTTTTGCCGTCCAGCTCCACCCCAAAGAAGAACATTCTCTCCTTTTCGGTCGCAGTTTGGTCATGGGCTGGTCTCTGAACCAAGAGTACGGAGGCGTTTATCGTCGCCTGGGGATAGAAGGTGTAGGAGGGCAATTTTACAATACCCATACATTGAAATTCCTCCACAATCCAGCGCCGCACCCGAATGGCGTCGGAGCTGGTGTGGGTCAGGAAGCTGTCCGGAACGATGAGGGCGCACCTGCCGCCCGGAGCGAGGCCCAGCAGCGTACGTTGAATAAAGGCCCGGTGGGTGTCCTTGGTGGACACCGGCAGAGTGTCGTTATCGCCCAGCATCTCCCGGTCGCGAAGAGGCTGGGTGCGAAAGGGAGGATTTGTCAGAATAAGGTCAAACCGGCCTCTCTCGATTTGGGTGGGTGAGCCGCCGTCCGCCAATTCTACGGTATAGCCGAAGTCGTTATAGAGGTAAGACAACAGCAGAACACAATTGCGCAGATGCTCATCCCGCTCAAAGCCTCGAATGCGCGTCAGGGAAAGCATACGCTTCTTTTTGAGGTGCTCTTGCGCGGCGATCAAAAAGGCTCCGCTGCCAAAGGCAGGGTCAAGAATTTCCGACAAGAGCAAATCCCCTTCCTGGGGATAGATCAGCCGGACGATTTCTCTGGCTGTTGCAAAGGGGGTATTGACGACCTCACTGTGTCTGGACTGCAATATGGTTTCAAGAAAGTCAAACAGGAGCGGGACCAATTGTTCATCCTGGTCATTGTCCGAAACAAGCCCCAGCACTCCATCGGTTGTTTCAAGCAGGCGGCGGAGCAGCTCGGGCCGGTCTAAAAATGTCGACGAGTCCAGCTTCACCTGACGGCTTAACGGCATAAAGTAAAAATGCTCCATCAGCGATGTGTATCTCTCAACGGGATTCCAATCGGCTTTGTTATATATGGTCGTCCCCGTTTCCTCCCGCCGCTGGGCCAGCACGCAGCAGAGATGCTCAAACAATATAATGGGGTTTATGCCGGAATCCATTCTAAAATAATCGAAGAGATCCGACAAAAGCGCCTGGGCCATCAGGCTGACCATCTCTGCATCCTCAGTCCGCCGCTCCTCCATATTACCGCCCCCATTTTATATAGTAGTCATATTATAGCAAATTATGCAGAAAACAGCAAGCCGCCGGACCCGTTAAAAGCAACGCTCCGGCAACATGCCGGAAAAAATTTTCAAGCAAACTCATCCTTTTCACATCTCCGACACGTTATACTAAGTAGACGGGTGGTGAGGCAATGGAGTACAGCGACTATGATTTAATCAAAGGCATCAAAGACGGCGACGGGGACGCGCTGGAGCTTTTGGTCCGGCGATGGTATCCCCGAATCTTTGGCTACGTTCAAAAAACCCTTGGCAACGAGCAGGACGCCTACGACATCACCCAGGAGGTCTTTCTGTCGGTCGTTCAAAATATCAGGGCCATCTATCCGTGGAGCCGGTTCAAAAGCTGGATTTTTACCATTGCCCACAACAAATGTCTGGACTTTCTCAGGCTTCAGCGGCCCATTGAGACAAAGGACATTCAAGACATGGAGATACCCGACCCATCCCCATTGCCGGATGATCTGATTGAAAGCTCCCTGACCGTGGAACAGGCGTTGAATCTGCTGTCCACGCCCCAGCGGGAGACTGTTGTGCTGCACTATATGTATCAATTCACCGCCAAAGAAATCGCCCGTATGACCCATACCCCGCTGCCCACCGTGAAATCCAGGATCACGTCCGCCAAACGGCTCTTATCAAAATTCTTTCGGGAGGGCTTCTCATGAATGAACGAATGGAGCGGGAAATGAATCGGACCATCCAAATGCTTCGGGCATCCATGCCCAGGAAAACCGGCAGGGCGGGTATGCGTGTGTTGCTGCGCCTGTCGGCGGAGGAAATGAACGGGGCGCTGCTGCTGGCGCTGTTTGGCGCTACCATCCTGCTTGGGGTGACGGCGGCCCGCCTGCTGTCCCAGCCCATGCTTACGGCGTTCTATACCGCGCCTTTGCCGGGGCTGCTGCTGTTCTGCCGCTATGTACTCTATGGCAATGAGCGAATGCGGGAACTGGAGGAAACCTTTCACTATTCCTATACGGAAATGCTGGTGGGACGGACGGCGGTAATTTCGCTGTATATGCTGTCGGTACAAATCTGTCTCGCCTTTGTTCTGCACAACGCTAATGGGGCTGATTTTCTCCGGCTGGCCCTGTGCGGCGCTGTCCCCAGCATCTATCTGTGCGCCTTTCTCCTGCTGCTGTCCAGCATGATCCGGCAGCAGAAAACCGTGTCCGCCATCGCCGCGGCGCTGTGGATGGTACTGGCGTTTTTGGCCGCGTGCTTCCCAGTGGAGCAGTTTTTGCAAAGCCTCCAAATGGCTGTCTATGGGATCGCTGCGGTAATCGGGCTGATCTTCTATGGGGCCGGCGTATGGAGAACAACGACAGCGGGGGATCTGTATGTGGTCAATCAGGGATGAATGGAGAAAGCACCGGGCCTTTCGGGAGGTTTGGGTGGGATACCTGCTGGGCGCGGCCTATCTCCTGTTCAGCCTCATTCAATATTGGCGCTATGGTTTTCCCAGCTCATGGTTCGAGATCCAGCAGGACATTTACCTCTACGGGAACACGCTGACCGCCTTTTTGATTGTCATGGGCTTGCCCCGGCTGATGTGCTGTGAGCAGGAATACGGAACCGTCCACACGATCCGGGTTTCGGAGCGGGGCACGTTCCTGGTCTGGCGGTCAAAGCTGCTGTTTGCCGTGGGCTATTGTGCCGCTGTGGTGGCGGTCATCGGAACGGTGAACCTTTCGTTTCATGGTGGGCTGATCGGGTTCCGGGATGCCCTGGCCCCCGTGTTGGAATCCCAAGCCTTTTCCAGCGAACTGCCGCCCCTCTCCAATCTGACTTACTGTATTGTGCAGTATGGGTTCCTGTTCCTGGGCGCGGTGTATTTTGCGGGCTTTGTCCTGCTGGCGGCACAGATCACCCAGCGCACTACCCTCACCATTTTTTTGTGCGGCGGGGTTTATCTTGCCCTTCTCGGCTGTGCCGCGGCGGTCCATTTCTCTATTCAAGATATCCAACAGCCGTTTACTTTGATGGATTTGCCCTTTCTGCTTTTGCAAAGCGTCAGCTTCGCGGCATTTATGTCCCAACAAAACTTTTCTCATCTGTTTATCCGTCAGTGGAACGACATCTGGAAGCCGGTGGCGCTGGTCATTTTACTGAGCGGGTTAGAGTTTGGCGCATCCTGGCGGCTGTGGAGGCGGAGGGCGCGAGCATAAAACTGGAAAGGGGCGCGGAGGGTAATGGCGCTTGTACTTGAAAATGTCAGCAAGCTGTACGGGGACACCGTGGCCCTGGATCGCACCAGCTTTGCGCTGAACTGCGGGATATACGGTCTGCTGGGGCCAAACGGCGCGGGCAAGACCACGTTGATGCGAATCATGACCGACCTGCTGGCTCCGTCCACCGGGCGGGTGCTGCTGGACGGGCAGGACATCTCCGCCCTGGGCGGGGAATTTCGGAAACGGCTGGGCTATCTGCCCCAGGATTTTGGAGTGTACCCCAATTTTACCGCTGAACAGTTTCTGCTTTATATCGGAAGGCTCAAGGGCCTATCCAAGTTTGAGGCCAAACGGCAGACAGACGAACTGCTACATTTGGTGGGGCTGGAGAAGAAACAAAGAAAAAAGCTGGGGAGCTTTTCCGGGGGAGAGCGGCAGCGGGTGGGCATCGTTCAAGCGTTGCTGGGCGATCCCGACGTCTTGATCTTAGATGAACCGACGGCTGGCCTTGACCCGGAGGAACGCATCCGCTTTCGCGGCATCCTCAGCGGCCTGTCCCAGCAAAGGCTGGTGCTGCTCTCTACCCACATCGTATCCGATCTGGAGGCGGTGGCCAACGAGATAATTCTGCTCAAAAATGGCGTTGTGCTGAAGCGAGAAACACCCTTTGAGCTGCTACGAACGCTGGAGGGCGCTGTCTGGACAGTGAGGGTTCCCGCCGGGGAAGAAGCTGTGCTGACAGGCGCGTATCTATGCAGCAACGTGATGCACCGGGATGGGAAAAGTGTACTCCGGCTGATCTCCGGCCGCAAGCCCCACCCGGACGCCGCCCCCGTCACACCGAATATGGAGGATATGTATCTCAAATATTTGGGGAAGCAGGAAATTTGAACCGCGAGAAAGGAATACCCATTATGAGCAAAAAGCTGCTGAAATTGAATGTCAGGCTGATGTTCCCATCGCTGATCTTTGTTCTCTTTGCCGCGTTCGCCCTGGGGTTTTTCCTGGTATTTATCGGATATATCTCCTGGTCGCCTTATATCCATCCCATCAATTATTCTGCTGTAATCAACGCGCTGGAGTATCTGGAAATCGGCCTGTTCGTCATGGCTTTTTGTCACGCTATGTACTGGTCCCACCAGTCTGCTTTACTGGAGGAAATTTGCTTTGTGCCGCGGGTTTCCGTGATAATGTGCAGATTGGCTGCGTCCACCCTCGCCACCAGCACGGCCTGCCTGATCCCCTGCGGGTTCATCCTGATTTCCGCAGTACAACAGGGAACCAGCCCACTCTTTACGCTGAATACCCTGTGCTTCACACTGATCCGTTGGCTGACGCTCCTGCTGACCGCCAACACCCTGGGCTTTTTCCTGGGACATTTCATAAAGAACACCTACGCCTATGTTCTCGCGGCCCCGGTCACTGTGCTGTCCTGCTATTTCAATCAAACGATTGTGGAGATATTCTTAGGATTTCGCACCTCCGCGTCCCGAATTGTCGCGCAGTTGCTTTCCACCAGCGATAGCTCTCCGGCTACCATGGAAATGGATTATCCCGGCTCCAGGCTGGATCTGTATTATCTTTTGGACGGACTGTTTCTTGTGCTGGCCTGTCTGCTTCTGATTTGGGTTTTGAATTACATCGCGTCCAAGCACCTCACCGTGAAAAAGGCGGCGGCAGGTGGCGGCCTGATCGCCGCCGCCGTGCTGACCGTGTGGGCTTTTGTAGTGCTGTCTCCTATGGAATATCGGTATGAGGAAAAGCTCTACCCCGTGGACTACGAAGCCCAACCCTATGAGATTACGGACTATGAAGGGGATTTTAAGCTGTCCGAGTTCAGCCGGTTCAGCGGCAGCTTTACAGTCCGTCCTATAGGCACACAAACGCCGGAAACTCTCACAATCAAGCTGGACGGCTGCTTTACGGTGGACGAACTGACCTGTGGGGGAAGCCAGGTGCCGTACACACGCGACGGCGACTACCTGACGATGGAAGCGCCATCCGGGCCGGTCACGTTCCAAATCAGATATCACGGGAGGCCATA
Organism: uncultured bacterium; assembly: GCA_948469375.1. Lineage (GTDB taxonomy): Bacteria > Bacillota > Clostridia > Oscillospirales > Oscillospiraceae > Enterenecus. The sequence continues at coordinate 11,020 of CAOKLO010000034.1, forward strand.
TTATTTGAGCGATATCGGCTGTGTGAACCTGTTTACGTCATGGCTGTCCTCCGCCTTGCCGCCCAATTTTGCCTTTGTACCGCTGATTGACGGGGATTTCAACGTCAAAAATTATGACCTCCGCGTGACCAGCGGGAACACCGTCATTTCCAACCTGGATGTGACGCAGGAGGGGAACCTGTACCACTTGAGCGGGAAAGCGTCCTCCATCTGCATTTTCAGCGGATTTTTGATGGAATACGAGAAGGACGGCATCACCATTTACCGAACAAAATATAACGCCGCCACAGACTATAGCGCCGTTCTGGACCGGGCGCTGGCCGAGGGCAATTATATGGATTCCCACACGATGGAAATAGAACAGGATGGTTTTGATAAGCCTGACAAAGCGTTCCTCATCTATGATCTTTATGGGGTTTTGGGTTTCCCCGTTGTCTATGACGGCTATATCCTGCTGAATTATGGAAGCACATATTCCTGAGCGGCAGGCCAAATCTGAGCCGGGAGGTAACAATCATGCTGGAAATTAAAGATGTGTCCTATTCATACAACCGAAAATCGCCGGTACTCCACGGAATCAACCTGTCCCTTGACAGGGGCTTCAATCTGCTCATCGGGGAAAACGGCAGCGGGAAAACCACGCTCATCAAAAACATGACCGGTATCCTGCCCTTGCAGCAGGGCGAGATCACCCTGGGCGGCGCACCTGTTTCCAACCGGGAATATCAGAAGAAAATCTCCTATCTGCCCCAGTCCTTTGACGTTTACCCCAAGCTGACGGTTCGGGAGATCCTGCGCTTTGTGGCCTCGGTGAAAAGCGGGCTGGACAGGCAGGCGGCGGAGCAGCAAATCGCGGACATCATGGAATTGACCCACATCGCTGACTTTGCCGGAAAAAAGCTGAAGGACTGCTCCGAGGGGATGCGGCGGCGGGTGGGCATTGCCACCGCGCTGGTGGGCGACCCGGAGGTGGTGATTCTGGATGAACCCACAGCGGGGGTGGACCCGAAGGAGCGGTTCCAGTTTTACAAGACGATCCAAGCCTGCTTCCAAGATAAAATCGTCCTGATTTCCACCCATATCCTGGACGATGTGGACTTTCTGGCTACAAATATCATCATGCTTTCCAGCGGACGCATCCGTTACTCCGGCGGCTATACGGAGTTCAAGGATACGTTGAAGGGTAAGAAGGAAGGGGCGACGGTGGAGGACACTTGGCTGTACTATCAAAATGGCGGTGACAACGATGTATAAATGGCCGCTACGTACCGATGTACTGTCCTGCTGGAAGCCATATCTGTGTTTTGCGGCATATCTGGCGTTCCTGTCTCTCGTTCCAGGTTTCTCTCACACAACGGTGGGAGGGCAGGGCGGCGAACTGTTTGCGTCTAACAGATGTTACCTCTATCTCCAATTCATTGCCTCTTTTTTTGTGGTGGGAACTGCCGCCAGTTTGTTTGAGGAAACCTTCCGAACAACCTCCAGACAGTATATCCGTACTTTGCCCTTGGGTACGGTGCGGGTGATCCTGGCACGGTACATCAAGCTGCTCCTGTTCGTCCTTATCCCCTATGTGCCCACGGTGCTGTTCATGTTTATCCGTGCCAACGCCGACTTGCAGGACTACTTTCTGCTGTTCCCACAAGAGAGCGCCTGTCCGCCCATTCCACTGCTGTTTCCGCTGGTTCATTGCGTAATCGCGGTCAATTTCTACATCATCGGCACCATGTTCCTCATGTTTATCCTTCAAAACAAGGTGATCGCGCTCATCGTCATCATGGTGTACTGCGCTATGGAAGCCGCGATGCTGCATTTTGTATTTCCTCAGTATTCTGTTTTCCGGGGCGCGTTCAATACGCCGGACTTCTATCACATCCTGCCGGTCAACATTCGGCTGCTGGCAGGAGCATCGGCCTTCATGCTTGGGATTATCCTGCTTTTTTATAAGTCCCGGCGCCGGTCCATGGGATCGCCCGTGCGTTGGAGAAGATAGGGGGAGCCTTCAGAACGGTTTTCATACGGCGGGATATGTTGGGCCTAAAATAGATTTGTTCCGTTGCTGCCCGCGATGCAGGCATACCAACGCCCGCTGTCCTTCAGCGTCCGCTCTCCGGTGGCGTAGTCCACATAGGCCAGTCCAAACCGCTGGTCATAGCCCTCCGCCCACTCAAAGTTGTCAATAAGGGACCATTGGAAATAGCCCCGCACGTCCGTCCCGGACTGGATGGCCCGGGAGAGCGCCTGTAGATAGCGGGCGAGAAAGTCGATGCGCTGGGGGTCGTGGACCTGCCCGTCCAGGAAAAGCTTATCCCGGCAGGACAGGCCGTTTTCGCTGATATAGATGGGCCGATGGTATCGCTCTGCCACGAAGCGGGGCCCCCATTCCAGGGATTCCGGAGTGACGGTCCAGCCGATGGCGGTGCGGGGCCCGCCCACAGGATAGGGAACGGCCTCTGGTCCCCGCTCTCCCATGCGGGCGGCGCCGCCGTGGTAGATGTTCAGGCCGATGAAGTCCTCCCCGCCGCACAGGTAGTCCAGGGCGAGGGTGTGGGAAAAGGAATATGGTCCGCGGGCGGCGGAGAAGGTGAGCTGCCGGGCGGCTTCCACATCCTCCGGGCTGTCTGTGGCGGGGTAGTATACATCTCCGGTGGAGGCCAGCCCCACCAGGTTGGCCCCATCTACCCGGTGGAGGGCGTCCACCGCCAGGGCGTGGGCCAGGCGGAAATTGTCCCAGCAGGTTTCCAGGCTCTGTCCGTCCAGCAGCAGCCCCGGGGCGTGTCCCCCGCCGCCATAGCCCAGGCCGATAAAGCATTGCGGCTCGTTGAAGGTGAACCAGTGGGTGACCCGGCCCTTAAAATGCCGGGCCGTCTTTTCCGCATAGGCGGCATAGGTCCGGACGGTTTCCGCGTTTTGCCAGCCGCCCCTGCTTTGCAGGGCCTGGGGCAGGTCCCAGTGATACAGCGTCGCCCAGGGCTGGATACCCGCCTCCAGCAGGCCGTCCACCAGGCGGTCGTAATAATCAAATCCCTTCGGGTTCCAGCTGGTATCGCCGCTGGGGGCGATGCGGGGCCAGGCGATGGAGAAGCGGTAAGCGCCCAGCTCCATCTCCTTGAGCAGCCGGATATCGTCCCTCCAGCGGTGGTAACTGTCACAGGCCACGTCGCCGGTGCCGCCATTTTTGACCTTGCCGGGGGTGTGGGAGAACACGTCCCAAATGCTCTCGCCCCGGCCGCCCTCCTTTGCGCCGCCCTCGATCTGGTAGGAGGCGGAGGCCGCGCCCCAAAGGAAATCCTGAGGAAATCTTGTCATCAGCCTGCGCTCCTTTCCTTCACCAGGCTGTTGGCGGCGGCATTGAGCTGGTCCAGCGCCTGGAGGGCTTCCACCTCGCTGCTCTCCTTAACGGATAGGTACAGCTTCAATTTAGGCTCGGCGCCGGAGGGGCGCACGATAAGCTTGGCCTCTCCGGCCAGCCTCAGCTCCAGCACATCGGAGGGAATCAGCCCGCCGGCGCCGCTCAGGTAGTCCACCAGCTGAGTGACGGCCCGGCCTGAGACCGCCTTGGGCGTATCCGCGCGCAGGGAGGCGATCAGGCCCTCCATGGCCTTCATACCGTTTTGACCCTCAAAAGCGATGCTGATAAGGCCGCTGCGGTAAAAACCAAACTTTTCATACAGCGCGTTGACGGCGTCCAACAGAGTCATGCCCTGGGAGGCGTACCAGGCGGCGCACTCGCAGGCCAGCATGACGGCGTTTACCGCGTCCTTGTCCCGGACGTGGGCCCCGGACAGGTAGCCGTAGCTCTCCTCAAAGCCGAAAATGTAGCGCTCCTTGCCGCCCTCCGCCTCTAAACGCCCAATCTGTTCGCCGATATACTTAAAGCCGGTGAGGGTCCGGCGCAGCTCTATGCCGTAGTGCTCCGCAATGGGCGCGGCCATGTCGGTGGACACAATGGTGGTGACGGCCACGGGATTTTCCGGCATGGTGCCTTTGGAGATTTTGGTGCGGCACAGGTAGTCCAACAGCAGGACCCCCATCTCGTTTCCGGTAATCAGGCGGTAGCCTCCTTTGCCGTCTGGGACCGCCGCGCCCATGCGGTCACAGTCAGGGTCGGTGCCGATGAGCAGGTCGGGATGGACTTGACCGCACAGCCGCAGTCCCTCCTCCATGGCCTCCCGGATCTCCGGGTTGGGGTAGGGACAGGTGGGGAAATTGCCGTCCGGCTTCTCCTGGGCGGGGACTACGGTGAGCTGGGTGACGCCCAGCTTGGACAGCAGCTTTTTTACACACTCCAGGCCGGAACCGTTCAGCGGGGTATAGACCAGCTTCAACTTGGAGACGTCGCTGCCGGGGCGCAGCGCCAGCACCGCGTCCACAAAGTCATCCAGACATTTGTCGTCGATAAGCTTGATTCTGCCGTCGGCGGCGGCTTGGTCATAGTCCGCCAGCTTCACGCCGTCGAAGCAGTCCGTCCCCTCAATGGCGGCCAGCACCCGGTCAGCCGCCTCCGGGGTGATTTGGCAGCCGTCCGCGCCGTATACCTTATAGCCGTTGTACTTGGCGGGGTTGTGGCTGGCCGTGACGCACACCCCCGCGCCGCAGCCGTAGTAACGGACTGCCCAGCTCAAAGCAGGGGTGGGCTCCAGCCGGGGATAAAGGTAGGCGGTGATGCCGTTGGCCGCCAGCACCCGGGCAGTCTCCCGAGCAAACAGCCGGCCCTTGACGCGGCTGTCAAAGGCGATGGCGGCGGACTTGGGCAGACCGGAGGCGTTGAGGTAGTCCGCCAGACCCTGGGTGGCCCGGCGGACGGTATAAATGTTCATGCGGTTTGTGCCCGCGCCGATGACGCCGCGCAGGCCGCCGGTGCCAAAGGCCAAATCCCGGTAGAAGCGGTCGGATACCGCTTCAGGGTCATGCTTGATTTCGTTCAACTCTGCGATGAGCTCTGGGTCGTCCCCAGCCTGAGTCAGCCAACGGTCTAATTGAGCCTGATAATCCATGTAAAGCCCTCCATTATATAATGTTTGAGCACTGCCTGCCTATGGTTACAGAATCGTCCGCAGGAACGCCGCAGTAGCTGCCGCAGCGGCTCGGTGGCAGGGAGCGCCCGGATGCTGCCGGGAACCCATGGTTTCCGGCCTGGCGGTGGGAAGTGGGAGGAAATATGTGTTTTCATCCCCTGTTTCCCTGTGAAACTGCGCGACGGCGCCTTCCAGTGCAGGGGCCAGCGGACCGCCGATCATTCCATATGCCCACACCAGCTTGGCTGCCGGGTTATAATGGCGCAGCTCCTTGAGAAAACGCACGGCAGAATCCTTGAACAGCGCCAGCCCCTCCTCGTCTCCGGTTTGCTGAAAGGCCTGCCCATCTGGACCATGCCAGGGCGGATTGCCCATGGCCCCGGCGTCGTTGGTTCCCAGGTTGACAACGACGGCCTCCGGCCGCCAGGAATCAAAGTCATGGGGATATTGCGCTCCCATGGCCTCATTGTCCCGCCCCAGCACGGGCCCGCAGACCCGGCTATAGATGCCGGGCAGCGTATGGTTCACATCGTTGTCCCAGCCGGAGCGCACCCCCCAGCCGCTCTGACTGATGAGGCGGAATTCTGCGTCCATCAGGTCGGCGGTAAGCTTGGCCCAGCTCCGGCTGGCGCTGAACAGGGCGGTTACCCAGTCCATTTCCTCCACAGCGCCAACCACTCCCTCGCCGCTGGTAAGGCTGTCCCCTACAAATTCCAGGCGGCAGGCGGATTCAGGCGGAGGAAGGAACCGCCCGCCGTTCCAGGCAAGCCCCCGCACCCACAGCCGGTGGGCCGGATCATCAGGCATGGGCTGAGTGTCTTTGAAGACTCGCACCCGCTTGGGAACGCCGGGCGTCATGCCCCGAAACAGGCACACCTCCTGGATGCCGCGGTTTAACGGCATTCGCAGAATGGGAGTCCCGTTTAATTCGACGGCCAGCCACGGCTCAAACCGGTCAAAGTCCGCCTCCAGGAGCAAGTGCAGCTCCGAGCCGGTAAAACACAGCTCCAGTCCGCTCCCTGCCCACATCAGGGGCAGGGCTCCGGCCAGCCGGGCGGAGGATAACCGGCAGCGTCCCAGCGGACGCAGGTGGGGCAGCTCAAAAATGGCCGCAGTCTTCATAGTGAAGTCCCCCTATGTCGGATTTTATGGGGTCAGCATAGCACAGGCACAGAGAAAACGCAAGAAATTTTTTAGCCTTATTTAAGTTTTTAATCCAGCACCTGCCGGATCGCGCTTATTGACGAATGGGGTGAATTGGCTTATAATCAGGTAACAGCAAAGAAAATAGACCATTACGTTTATTGGGAGGGACTTCCAAATGGGAAAACCTGTGCGGATGGCGGACATTGCGGAAAAACTGGGTATCAGTGTGGTGTCCGTGTCAAAGGCGCTGGCGGGCAAGCCGGGGGTCAGCGAGGAAATGCGGGCCAAGGTGGTGGCCCTGGCCCGCCAGATGGGCTATGAGGGAGTCCGGGGTGCGGACAGCACAGCTACGGGCAATGTGGCGGTGCTGGTATCCGACCGGTTTTTTTCTGAGAGTACCTTCTATTCCAGCTTGTACCGCGCTTTACTGCTGGCCAGCGGGGATGAGCGGCTGACGTGCATGATGGAAATCGTTACCCCTCAGGCAGAGCGGGACCGGACGCTTCCCGACCTGATTGCCGCCCGGAAGGTGGACGGCGTGATCTTTATGGGCAATCTGGACGAGGGCTATCTGAATATGGTGGCGGATGCCGGCCTGCCCACTCTGCTGTTGGATTTCCACATGGCTGGGAATTGGAACTGCGTGGTGGGCGACAACACCGACGGCGGTTATACCCTCACCCGCCACCTGCTGGACCTGGGCCGCCGGGAGCTTGGCTTTGTGGGCAGCATTCGGGCAACCTCCAGCATTATGGACCGCTATTTGGGCTACCAGCGGGCGCTGCGCATAGCGGGGGTGGCGCCCCGGGAGGAGTGGCTGCTGGAGGACCGGGACGAGAACGGCGAGTTCATTCCCCTGTCCCTGCCCGACCCCCTTCCCCAGGGCTTCGTGTGCAGCTGCGACGAGGTGGCCTATAACCTGGTGGAGGCCCTGCAAAAGCGTGGCGTTCGGGTGCCGGAGGATGTGGCGGTGTGCGGCTACGACGACTTCCGCTTTGCCACCCTCAGCAGCCCTCAGCTGACTACCTACCGGGTGGATGTGGAGCTGATGGGCCGCACGGCCCTGGGCTGGCTGGGGCAGAAGCTGCGGGGGGAGCAGGTGCCGCCCATGTCCTGCGCCATACCCGGCCAATTGGTGGTGCGGGGGAGCAGCGGAGCCGGCTCGCCCGACTGAGGATGGAGCAAATAAAGTAAATAAGCTAACCGGCAGGTTAAATCGCAAGATTTGACCTGCCGGTTTTGTTTTATGCCGAAAGCCGGTTAAGCGCCTTAACCAAAAGACTTGGCTAATTTTTAGCCATGTCGCCTAAATTCAGAACGATGTATTGACTAATTTTGAGCATTGGTGTATGCTAACGGGAAGCTAAATATTAACTTTTCTTGAAGTTAACATTTAACAAAATGTTTTAGGAGGAATCACTATGAAAAAAGCGATGGCACTGCTCCTTGCGCTGACCATGACCCTTGGTCTGCTCGCCGGGTGCTCCGGCCCAAGCGGCAGCCAAGGCGACCAGGTCGCCCTGGACCCAGATCTGCCCACCTACGACAGCCTGAAGGTGGGTGAGGACTACACCGACCTGACCGCCGAGCTGCGGGTCATCACTCACCGGACCGACCTAATCCAGGAGAACCCGGACGCACGGGACTTCACGGACTTCATCAAGGAATTTAACCAGCTCTACCCCAATATCACCATCAAATATGAAGGCATTACCAACTACAACGACGACATGACCGCCCGCATCTCATCCAAAAACTGGGGCGACATCTGCATGATCCCTACCGCCATCCTGCTGCCTGACCTGCATGACTACTTCCAGCCCATCTGCGAGCTGAGCGCCATCCAGGCGGATTACAACTTCGCCACCAACCGCGCCTACGACGGGCTGGTGTTCGGTATCCCGTCCACCGGCAACGCCCAGGGCATCATCTACAACAAGAAGGTGGCCGAGGCCGCCGGCTACTCCGCTGCGGACGAGAACCTGAAGCCCATGCCCAAAACCCCCGATGAGTTTATTCAGTTCCTCCAGGATATCAAGGACAAGACCGACGCGATCCCCCTGTATACCAACTTTGCCGCCGGCTGGACCATGACTGCCTGGGATGCCTATATCTACGGCGGAGCCACCGCCGACCCTGATTGGAAGAACATCACCATGCCCCAGACCAAGGACCCCTTCGCCGACCAGGGCAACGGCACCGGCGCTTATGCGGTCTATAAGCTGCTCTATGATACGGTCAGCCAGGGTCTGACCGAGGAATCTCCCACCGCCACCGACTGGGAGGGCAGCAAGCCCATGATGAATAATGGCGAGATCGGCACCATGGTGCTGGGCTCCTGGGCCATCATCCAGATGCAGGAGGCCGGCCCCAACGCCGCCGACATCGGCTATATGCCCTTCCCCATCACCCAGCCGGACGGAAAGCAGTACGCCACCGCCGGTTCCGACTATTGCTACGGTGTGAACAAGTACGCGGAAACAGACAACAAGATCGCCTCTATGCTGTACATCAAGTGGCTCACCGAGTCCAGCAACTTCGCCTATGACCAGGGCGGCGTGCCGGTACTCAAGAGCCAGCCCTATCCCGAAACCCTGTCCGCCTTCAACGGCATTGGGCTGGTGGAGGATACCGCCGCTCCCACCGAGCTGGCCGCTCTCCAGGCCGACGTGAACCGGGAGAGCGAGCTGTCTCTCGATGCAGACCAGACCCATGTTCAGCGCATCGTCGAGGCCGTCCTCACCGGCAACGAGACCTTTGACGACATCATCGCCGACTGGAACGCCCGGTGGAACGCCGCCGTGGACGAGTACGCTCCTGGAGAATAAAGCGACAGTCGCTTTTCAGGAAAGGGCCGGATAAGGCCCGGCCCTTTCCTGAATGCCCCATTGGAAACCAAAAAAAGGGAGGAAAATAGCCAATGAGTGGACCACAAGCGACCCAGGCCAGCCTGGAGAGACCGAAACTCACATTCCTGCAAAAATGCAAGACCATGCGGGGCCAGCAGATCATCGTCACCATCACCTTTCTGCTCCTGCCACTGCTGCTGCTGTTCCTGTTTACCTACCTGCCCTTCTTCAAAATGGTCCAGTTCAGCTTCTATGACCGGGACTATCTGCGGGTCCGCAGGTTCGTGGGCCTGAAGAACTACATCGACGTATTCAGCCGAGACGACTGCTTCGAGGCGCTGAAGCTCAGCTTGTACTACATGGGCGGGTCCGTGGTACAGATCGCCCTGGCCCTGCTGTTCGCCACCATTCTCAGTTTCAAGGTGCGAGGCAGCAAGTTCTTTCGCGGCGCGCTGTATTTCCCCTGCCTGATCTGCGGCATCGCCGTGGGTTTTATCTTCAAGTTCTTCCTGAACCCCGGCTTTGTGCTGGACACCATTTTGAGCTGGGTGGGCATCACCGAGACACCCAACTGGCTGGAAAACCAGGCCATCAACAACATCGTTCTGGTAGCCTGCTCCTTATGGAAGTATATGGGTCAGAATATCGTGCTGTTCATCGGCGCCATCGCTTCTGTGGACCCGGTGCTCTATGAGGCCGCCGAGCTGGACGGCTGCAACGCCTGGCAGCGTTTCAAGTGCATCATCGTCCCGTCCATCCGCACCATCGTAGTTCTCAACCTGATCCTGTCCGTGTCCGGCGCCCTGTCCGCCTTTGTGGCCCTGGTGCCCATCGTATCCTGTGTCATTACCGCGTTTAAGACCGTGGAGGAGTACCAAAGCACCAACGTCATGGTACTGCCCAAAAGCTGGCTGTATTTTGACAACTTTGTCACCGCATGGAAGCAGGCGGACATGGGCAGCGCGTTCCTGCACAGCTTTATGATCCTGATCTGCGTGCTGGTGGGCAGCGTGTTCATCAGCGCCATGCTGGCCTACGTGCTCAACCGTTTCAAATTCCGCGGCAACAGCCTGATCCGCAGCCTGTTCACCATCGCCACTCTGATCCCCGGCATCGCCAGCCAAGTCACCGTGTACCAGATTATGGACAGCCTCGGCCTGGTGAACACCATGCACGGCTATATCATCCTGATGCTGGGTACCGACGTCATCACCATCTACATCTTTCTCCAGTTCTTCGAGAACCTGCCGGTCACCTTGGACGAGTCCGCCATCATTGACGGCTGCTCCTATTTCGGCGCGTTCTTCCGCATTCTGTTTCCCCTGCTCAAGCCCGCCATCGTCACCAGCGCCATCCTCAAGGGCGTGAGCACCTATAACGAGTACTACATGGCCGGACTCTACCTCCAGGACAAGACCCGCTTCCAGGTGGTGTCCACCGCCCTGTACGTGTTCACCGGCCCCATGGGAAGCCAGTACAACTACATCTGCGCCGGTGTGCTGATTACCATTATTCCCGCCCTCATCATTTTCCTGCTGTGCCAGGACCAGATCTACTCCGGCATGGCTGCGGGCGCGGTGAAGGGCTAAACCACCCCCGGCTTCCCACCCTGTCCGCCGGACGGGCGGGGCGGGAACGCTTTTTAAGTGAGGTAACGCATATGAGCGAAGTAAAACTTTTATGTCCTTCCCTGCCGGATATGCCCTGGCAGGAGAAGCCGGCGGGCAGCACCGCCCCTCTGTGGAGGCATACTGAGAATCCCATCATCAGCCGCAATCCTCTGCCGGGAGTGGCCCGCATCTTCAACAGCGCCGTGGCGCCCTATGAGGGGGGATTCATCGGCGTGTTCCGGGGAGAGCAGACCAACGGCGTGCCCCATATCTACCTAGGCCGCAGTCAGGACGGCGTGCATTGGAGCTTTGACGCTGAGAAAATCCCCTTTGTGGATAAGGACGGCAAACCCGCCCAGCCCGTGTACGCCTACGACCCCCGGCTGGTGAAGGTGGAGGATACCTACTATGTGATTTGGTGCCAGGACTTTTACGGCGCGTCCATCGGCGTGGCAAAAACCACGGATTTCAAAACCTTCACCCGGCTGGAAAACCCCTTCATCCCCTTTAACCGCAACGCGGTGCTGTTCCCCCGGAGGATCGGCGGGATGTACACCATGCTGTCCCGCCCCTCCGACTCCGGCCACACCCCCTTCGGCGACATCTTCCTCAGCCAGAGCCCAGACATGGAGTTCTGGGGCCGCCACCGCCATGTCATGAGCAAAAGCGATAACTGGTGGGAGAACCTGAAAATCGGCGGCGGAGCCGCTCCCATTGAGACCAGCGAGGGCTGGCTGCTGTTCTACCACGGCGTAACGGGCACCTGCAACGGTTACGTCTACTCCATCGGCGGGGCCATTTTGGACATTGACGAGCCCAGCCGCGTGCTGTACCGCTGCTCCAATTTCCTGCTCACCCCGGAGGAGTGGTATGAGGAGCGGGGGTTTGTGCCCAATGTGTGCTTCCCCTGCGCCACCTTCCAGGACGGAGACACAGGCCGCATCGCCGTGTACTACGGCTGTGCGGACAGCTATGTGGGGCTGGCCTTTACCACTGTGGACCAGGTGGTGGGCTATATCAAGGCCCACAGCCGGACCAGCCAGACCGACTGCGAGCTGGGCGCACGCTGAAAGCCGGTGACCGCCCATGGAACGCATTTCAAGCGCCGCAAAGGAAAGCCTGTCCGTTCAAGTCCACCCCTCCGACGAATACGCCCTGGCCCACGAGGGACAATATGGTAAGACGGAAATGTGGGTGGTGCTGGACGCCGTACCGGGGGCCTATCTTTACTATGGCTTCCAGCGCGAGGTCACAAAGGAGGAGTTTGTCCAGCAGATCAAAGCGGGCACCCTCACCGAGATTTTGCGCAAACTGCCGGTAAAAAAGGGAGACGTAATTTTTATTCCCTCCGGCACCCTCCATGCCATCGGCGCGGGGCTGGTCATTGCCGAGATTCAGCAAAACTCCAACGTGATCTACCGGGTGTTCGACTATGGCCGCGCCGGCGCGGACGGGAAGCCCCGGGCCCTCCATGTAGAAAAGGCGCTGGAGGTGACCAGTCTCAAGCCCGCCCAATCCATAGACTTTGGACCCCATCTGGGGCAGTGCCGCTATTTCACCGCCGACCGGCACAGCGGCGCGTTTACCGGAGCCTGCGGCGCGGACTCTTTCCACGCCCTCCTCATCACGGAAGGGAGCGGCGAGCTGGCCTGCGGCGGAGCATGCCATAAGGTAAGGCAGGGGGAGTGCTGGTTCCTCCCTGCAAACAGCGGCCCCTATTATGTCGGTGGACAATGCGAATATTTAGTGATATACATATCTTAGTGTGAGACGCCGCCCGTCAGGCATTGGAAGAGGAGGCAGCGATGGCAATGAGACCTCAGCCCCGGGAGATGCCCGAAAACATGACCCGCCGGCAGCGCCGGGACAACTGGTGGCGCTATCACTGGCTCCAGGTGCTCATTGGGGTGCTGGCAGTGATTGTCCTGGCAGGGGCGGCCTGGGAGCGGTTCACCCGGGAGCGCTATGACTGCTCGGTGGCCCTGGTCACCCGGTACGCCGCCACTCCGGCGGAGATCGCCTCCATCCAGGAAGCGCTGGAGCGGGTGTGTCCCGATATGGATGGAGACGGAGAGGTCCATGTGGCCATCAACGCCATTCAAATCGACTATACCTCCACCGATTTGGACGATGCGGCCATTCAGACCATGGTTACCAACGTGGACAAACTGAACGCGGACTTTTACACCCGGCAGAGCGGCATCTTTCTGCTGGATGACCCGGAGAACTTTCAAGCGTCCCATGAGGCGCTGTCCCGGATGGACGGCGCCGCGCCGCCCGAGGGCGCGCTGGACTGGGAAAATATGACCATTCCCTGGAAGGACTGGGCGGGCTCGAACCAAGTGGAGCTGGACAACTGTGAGGCGGACCGGCTGTGGTTTGCCCGCCGGGCGGTCTTTGACAAGGCGGACGAGGCTGCGTTCAGGGGCGCCGGCGCGCTGTGGGCCGCCATATTCGGGACAGAGTGAGAGGGGGCGGCAGCATGGGATTTTGGCCAAATTTGGAGCGGGAGGCTCCTGAGTATGATTCGGACATTCCCCGTAAGACGGGCCTGCCCCGGTTTTGGGAGGTTTTAAGCCGGGACTTCTGGGATGTGTTCCGCGCCGGATTTTTAGCATTGCTGGGATGTGTTCCATTTATGGTCGGCACAGCCTTTGCCGTCACGTCCCATGTACTCCTGTTTGCCCCCATTGCCGGGCTGGCGGGCGGCGCCGCCGCCGGACCGGAGCTGTGCGGGCTGGCGGACACCGTGCTGCGGGGGCTACGGGACGAGCCGGGGTTTTGGTGGCACATCTACCGCCGGGCGTGGAAGCGCAGCGCCAAGGACGCCCTCCTGCCGGGGGCATTGGGCGGAGCCCTTCTGAGCACACAGGTGCTCCTGCTCTTCCATGCGGGAGCCTTGGGGCTGAACGTGGCCATGGGCGCGGGCTTGATTGCCGGACTGCTGCTGGTGCTGGCGGTTTCCCTATACCTGTGGCCCCAGCTGGCCCTGATGGAGTTGCCGTTCCCCCAGCTTCTCAAAAACTCGGCGCTGCTGTTTTTGGGCCAGCTTCCCCGGAGCGCGGCGGCGCTGGCCGTTTTGGCCTGTTACCTTGGGCTGATGCTGCGCTTTTTCAGCTTGACGGTAACGCTGCTTCCCTTCGTCAACCTCTGGGTCCCGGCGCTTCCGGCGCTGTTCCTCATTTATCCCGGCATTAACGCAAATTTTCAGATAGAAGAAAAGCTGAAGGAAAAATGGTTTGCTCTATCAATTGACAGGCCGCCCATTTGGGCGGCCTGTCAATTGATCCTGTATTGTATTAATAAAGAGAATGCGCTCATTAAGCCTTGCTGTACGATGGTCTATGCTATGCAGCTGATTTTAAGCTTCATCCGATGGGTATTCAATTCTGCGGCTTCAGTCTCATTTTGATGATACATCATGACGGCTTGTTAAGCCTTTCCCAATGCCGCCGTCATTTCTCCGCCGTCAGGCTCTGGAAAAAGCTCCGGTTGTGCAGGACCGGAGCGGCATCCGGCTTGAAGGACGCCGCCAGCTCGTTCATCTGCTTTGCCCGCGCCAAATCACCCAAACGGCTGAAGCATACGCACAGCTGGATGCAGGGCAGATAGCCGTAGCAGTCGGGGGAGACAAAGCCGCCGCGGCTATCGTCCCGGGTGCAGGTCAGGGCTAGCGAATACCAGTAGGCGGCTAAAGATACCTGCTCCCGCTGGAAAAACCAGCGGCCCAGCTCACAGCACACCTCAGCCCTGGGCCGGTCGTAGGCAAAGCTGCGCAGCAGCGATTGCAGCGCCTGCTCCAGCTGGTCCATGCGCTCATAGCAGTAGGCGCAGTGGCGGCAGGCGTCGATATTGTTCTCCACCCAGCCCCGGCCCTCGTCCAGAAAGTGCTCAAAAACTCGGATGGCCTCCTCGTAGCGCTGGTGGTAGTACAGCTCCCGTCCGTAATAGAACTGCTGGCGGGGCTTCAACTCCTCCCCCCGCGCCAATTGCCCCTCATAGATCCGCAGGTTCCTGTCCGGATCGGAGGGACGCAGCTTGCGGTGGGTGACGGCGAACTCGCTGTAGACCACTTGGCCGACCGGCGTAACGGCCTCATGCACAGCTCCTTCCCACCGCATTCCGGCGTGGTTTTTGATAAGCCGTTCCCGGAAATAAGAAAAGGTCACGTTTCCGTTCTCGTCAAAGCCCGTGTTATACTTGGCCATGACTACACAGACGCCCGGGTCCAGCGTCTCCTTCAGCGTCTCGAGGGCCGCCCGGTCCGCTTCCAGGAGCACATCGTCCGCGTCCAGCCACATACAGTAATCCTTCTCCGCCAAGGAAAAGGCGTAGTTTCGGGCTGCGGCAAAATCGTCTATCCAGGCAAAATCGTATACCCGGCTGGTAAACTGTTCCGCGATCTCCCGCGTTCGGTCGGCAGAGCCGGTGTCCACGATGACGATCTCATCCACCAGGCCCGACACGCTTTCCAGACAGCGGGCCAGCACATCCTCCTCGTTTTTAACAATCATACACAGGCTGACGCTTATCATAACGGAGCCTCCTTTTGATTCATTTGACAGGCTCCCACCGGCCTTTGCCGGCGGGAGCCTGTGTCATAGCGGCGCTCAGCGCCTCATTCGTCTGCTATTTCTGTCTCGTAATCCTGGGTCGGGGCGCGCACTGGGCTCCCATCGTCCAGCCGGACGATCATCAGGGACGCGCCCGCGCCGCCGCCGAGCAGCACCGCCGCCCCGGCCAGCACAATGGGGTAGAGCTGGAGGGAAATGGTGGAGTTGGCGGGCAGGTTGACCACAATCTCGTTTTCAAAACTGGAGACGGACAGCACCGGCGCGATGGTGGACGCCGTGTTGTTCACCCCGTTGATGACCAGCCGGCTGCCCATCAGCAGGGCGACCGTGGTATTCACGTGGTAAGAGAGGCGGTAGCGCCCCGCAGTGGCCACGGTAAAGACGGTATTCCCCGCATTGGGGGTGATGTCCGCCGAGAACAGCTGGGCGCTGGGCAGGGGAATGGGCGTGCCGCCCAGGGCTACGGACACGCTGGAGCCCGCCGTATTGGCGGCAAAGCCCGCTGTCGCTGTGGGGTTGGGGCCGTTGGGACCGGTAGGACCGGTGGCTCCGGTAGGACCGGTGACGCCAGCCGCGCCGATGGCCCCGGTCGCCCCGGCAGGGCCGATGGCTCCGGTGGGGCCGGTGAATACCGGCGCATCCAGCGCCGCGCTCAGCTTCGCGCCCAGCAGCAGCTGCTGCTGAGTGATCTCATCCAGCGTCCGCTGAACGCTTTTGTTCACGTCCAAAACGTCCTCAATGTCTGCGCTTTCGCCGAGCCCGGGCAGCGTGCCCAGGACATATTGCAGCTTTTCGCCCTCGGCATTCAAGATGTGGCTCAGGCTCAGCTCCTCAGCGGCGATGGAGGCAATGATCTCATTGATGCTCCCATCTCGGGTCAGAGGAGGATCAATGATGGGGAAATTGGGCTGCGACATACCGTTGCACCTCCTCAGCTCAGACGGGTAATCATCAGGGAAGCACCCGCAGAACCCGGAAGCAGCGTCGCGGCGGACACGATCCCGAACATTTGCAGGGATACGGTGGTGCCGGCGGCAAGGTTCAGCATGACCTCATTGGAGAAATGGCTGAGAGATACCAGCGGCGCGATGGTGGAGGCCGTGTTGGCCGAGCCGTTGATCAGGAGGGTGGTGCCGCTAGCCAAGGCGACGGTGGTGTTCACCTCATAGGACAGGCGGTACCGTCCGGCGGTGTTCACCGTAAAGACGGTGTTGCCCGCGTTGACCGTGATGTCGGTGGGCAGCACCTGGGCGTCGGGCAGCGGGACGAGCACGCCCGCCAGCACCACCGCCAGCACGGAGCCGCTGGTGTTGGCGGCAAAGCTGGAGGTGGAGGTGACGTTGACGCCGGTGGGACCGGTGGGGCCCGCCACGCCCGTGGCGCCCGCAGCCCCTGTGGCCCCTGTGGCGCCGGTAGCGCCGGTGGGACCGGTGGGGCCTGTGACGCCTGTGGCGCCGGTAGCGCCGGCAGCGCCTGTGGTGCCCGTGGCGCCCTGCATCTGGGACGCCTCCAGCGCGCCCTGCATCTTAGCCCTTAAAAAGAGCTGGTTCTGGACAGTGGTCTCCAGCAGGCCGCGCACGCTCTCGTTGGCCGCCAGCACGTCGCTGACGGTGGCCGGAGGGCCGCTGAGGCCGGGCAGGGTGCCCAGAATATATTGCAATTTCTCGCCCTCGGCGTTCAAAATATGGCTGAGACCCAGCTCCTCCATGGCGATGGAGGACAGGATCTGATTAACTGCGTCTTCCCGGTCGATCGGGGGATCGACTACGGGAAAGCTGGGCATAGACAAGGACAAAACTCCTTTCCATTCCAGGCAGCGCAAGCCGTTTGTTTGACCGTACTTTCCGGTCCCGGCAGGCGCCTGACATATCGTATGTGCCCCGGGTCCGGCAGGTTCCATTCTTCGACATTATCCAATGGGAAGCCGGGCGCATAAAATAGACCGGCGGCGCGGACGGCGCGCCGTACATCTGCCGCGTTCCGTCCCCTAAGAGAGCCTCGGAGCAGAGCGATGATTGGAGTAATAAAATATGTCTATGCCTTCCTTTCCTCCCTGCGGGGCGGATATGACAAAAGATGAGGCGCTTACAATGATTATTGCCTCCGTTGCCATGGAGGAGCTGGCTCTCAGCCATATTTTGAACGCCGAGGGCGAGAAATTGCAATATATTCTGGGCACTCTCCCAGGAAGCCAGAAAATCTGTGCCAGCCCCCAAGAGGTTCTGGCGGTGAACAAAAGCGTCACGGAGCTGCTGAACACTGTGATGCAAAGCCAAATGCTGCTGAAAGGCAAAATGGAAAAGGCGCTGGAGGCCGGCAGCCGCCCGCCCGCGCCGGAGCCGCCCTGCCCGGAAGGCCCGCCCTGGGGCGGCGGAAGCCCATGCTGTCAAAAAAGCACGATTCACCTGGCCAGCCGGTGTGATGGTTTTTCCTGGGACAATGGTTTCCTCCTGTCCTGGAAGTGCCGGGGACGAAGGGGCTGCGATATTCGATGGAGCGAGGAAATGCCGGCGCTTGTGGAGCTGGACCCGGGAAAAACCTATGGGCTGGATTACACCATAAACGTCCGAGGTCCTTACCGCGGCGACAGCGCGGGGGCCGTCTTTATCAGGCTTACACCCTGCGATGCCTTTCAAGAGGTCCTGCCCCTCTATTTTTCCGTGAAATGCCTGGAGTGTGAACCCTTGACGCTGCACTATTCCACCATACTTTTCCCGCAGGCGCATCCTGCGCCCTGCGCCGACCTCTCCTTGCTTCTGAACTACGGGGATAGCCTTTTTGTAGAGCGGGCGTCCCTCAATATTTATGAAATTTAGGAATTGATTTGTTTGAATAAGCCCGCTTTCCCCCATAATATTCATAAATATCGCCTGTTCAATAAAGTAAGAGCCGCAGTGACAAAAATCACTGCGGCTCTTACAATTCGGCCCGGAGAATTTGACAAAGAATCAGCAGCCGGAGGGCTTATCCGCCCAGATAGGCTTTCTTGACCGCCTCGTCCCGGAGCAGCTCGTTGCCGGTGCCGGTGGCCACGATCTTGCCCGTCTCCAGCACATAGCCCCGGTCGGCCACGGACAGGGCCATCCGGGCGTTCTGCTCCACCAGCAGGATGGTGGTGCCCGCCTGGTGCAGCTGCTTGATGATCTCAAAAATCTGTTCCACCAGAATGGGGGCCAGGCCCATAGACGGCTCGTCCAGCATCAGCAGCTTGGGGTTGGACATGAGTCCCCGGCCCATGGCAAGCATCTGCTGCTCACCCCCGGACAGGGTGCCCGCCATCTGCTTCCGGCGCTCCTTCAAGCGGGGAAACTGCTCATACACCCGCTCCAGATTGGGGGCGATGGTGGACCGGGCCTGGGTGTACGCCCCCATCTCCAGATTTTCCTCCACCGTCATCTGCTGGAAAATGCGCCGCCCCTCGGGGACGTGGGCCAGACCCTTCTCCACGATCTTGTGGGCGGGCACCGTCCCCAGGGGCTTGTCAAGAAACTCGATGGACCCGGTGCGGGAGTGGAGCAGGCCGCACACCGTGTTCAAAATGGTGGACTTGCCCGCGCCGTTGGCTCCGATGAGGGTGACCACCTCGCCGTCGTTGACCTGGAAGGAGACGCCCTTGATGGCGTGGATGGCGCCGTAATACACGTTGATGTCGTTGACTTTCAGCATTTTCGCGCCCTCCTCACTGCTGCTTGCCCAGATAGGCCTCAATCACCGTGGGGTCGGATTGGATCTCCTCCGCCGTCCCCTTGGCGATGATCTGGCCGAAATTCAGCACGCAGATGCCCTCGCAGATGCCCATCACCAGGCTCATGTCGTGCTCGATCAGCATGATGGCGATCTGGAAGGTGTCCCGGATCTTGACGATGTTCTCCATCAGCTCCGCCGTCTCCGACGGGTTCATGCCCGCCGCCGGTTCGTCCAGCAGCAGCAGAGACGGGTTGGTGGCCAGGGCCCGGACGATCTCCAGCCGCCGCTGGGCGCCGTAGGGCAGGGAGCCCGCCTGGTGGTCCGCCAGATCCTGCATGTCGAAGATGGACAGCAGCTCCAGCGCCCGCTCATGGGCGGCCTTCTCCTGCCGCCAGTACTTGGGCAGGCGCAGGATGCCGGAGAACATGGAGTACTTCTCCTGGTTGTGCAGGCCGATTTTCACATTGTCCTCCACGCTCAGGTTGGAGAACAGGCGGATGTTCTGGAAGGTGCGGGCGATGCCCATGCGGTTGATCTGGGAGGGGGTCTTGCCGTGGGTGTCCAGGCCGTCCAGCAGGATGGTACCCCGGGTGGGCTGGTATACCTTGGTGAGCAGGTTGAACACGGTGGTCTTGCCCGCGCCGTTGGGGCCGATGAGCCCCGCAATCTCGGTGCGGCCCACGGTGATGTTGAACTCGTTGACGGCGGTCAGGCCGCCGAAATCGATGCCCAGATGGCTGCACTCCAGAATGGGGGTCATATTCACGTCCCGCTCCGGGATGATGGAGTGGCTGGGCACAGGCACCATCCTGCCCTTGTTGAACTGCTTCTTCTCAGCCATTGTCCACAGCCCCCTTTCGCTTGGGAATGACCCGGCCCACCAGGGCCTTGAGCTCGTCGTTGTTGGTGGCCAGCATCACCAGGATCAGCACGATGGCGTAGATGAGCATGCGGTAATCGTCCAGCCCCAGGCCCCGGAGCAGCTCCGGCAGGACGTAGAGCAGGGCGGCGGCGATGATGGACCCCCGGATGGAGCCAAGCCCCCCCAGCACCACGAACACCAGCACCAGGATAGAGGTGTTGAAGTTGAACTTGGAGGCCACGGTGGACGAGTAGTTGAGCCCCCACAGCGCCCCGGCGGCCCCCGCCAGAGCGGCGGAGGTGACGAAGGCCATCAGCTTGTACTTGGTGACGTTGATGCCCACGCTCTCCGCGGCGATGCGGTTGTCCCGCAGGGCCATGATCGCCCGGCCGGACCGGCTGTTCACCAGGTTCTGCACCACCAGCAGGGTGATGAGGATGAGCACAAACCCGGCGGTGAAGGAGGCCAGCTTCTGCACGCCCACCGCCCCCATGGGGCCCTTGATGATGGCGGTGCCGTCGGGGGCCAGGTCGAAGCGCTTGGAGCTGGCGGCAAAATGGATGCCCCGGCTGTCCACCCCCACATAGAGCACCATGATGATGTTCTGGATGATCTGGCCGAAGGCCAGGGTGACGATGGCCAGGTAGTCACCCTGGAGGCGGAGCACCGGCACGCCCACGATCGCGCCGCCCAGGGCGCCGAAGGCCGCCCCCACCGCCATGGACACCGCCAGGCGCAGGGGGGCCATGGGGATGGCGCTTTGCAGCAGGATGGAGGCGGTGATGCCGGAGAAGGCCCCCAGGCTCATGAAGCCTGCGTGGCCCAGGGACAGCTCGCCCAAAATGCCCACCGTCAGGTTCAGGGACACCGCCATGACGATGTAGCAGCAGGCGGGCACCAGCAGGGACTGGAGGGTGTTGGACAGCCTGCCCATGCCCATCAGGACCTGGAGCGCGGCGAAGGCGGCGATGACGATGCCGTAATTGATAAACCCGTTGAGGGAAGCTTTGCTGATCTTTTTCATGGCCGCCTCACACTTTCTCGGGCACGTATTTGCCCATGAGTCCGGCGGGCCGCACCAGCAGCACGATGATGAGCACCGCGAACACCACCGCGTCGGACAGGTCGGTGGAGATGTAGGCCTTGGCAAAGGTCTCGATCACGCCCAGCAGGACGCCGCCCAGCAGGGCCCCGGGGATGGAGCCGATGCCGCCGAACACCGCGGCGGTAAAGGCGCGGATGCCGGGCAGGGAGCCGGTGGTGGGAGACAGCACCGGGTAGGCCGAACACATCAGCACCCCTGCGATGGCCGCCAGGGCGGAGCCGATGGCGAAGGTCACGGAGATGGTGGTGTTCACGTCGATGCCCATGAGCTGGGCCGCGCCCTTGTCCTCCGAGCAGGCCCGCATGGCCTTGCCCATCTTGGTCCGGCCGGTGAACAGGGCCAGGGCGATCATGACCACGACGCAGCAAACGACGGACAAGATGGCCACATAGGAGATGGACAGCTGTCCGGGGACCAGCCACAGCCGGGACTCCTGGTCGGTGCCGACGATGGGGGTGAAGGTCTTGGTGTCCGCGCCCCAGAGGAGCTGGGCGCTGTTTTGCAGCAGGTAGCTGACGCCGATGGCGGTGATCAGCACCGCCAGGGAGGGGGCGGAGCGCAGGGGCTTGTAGGCCAGGCGCTCGATGGCGATGCCCAGCGCCGTGCACACCACCACCGCCAGCAGCACCCCGGCCAGCGGGGGCAGGCCCAGGCTGCCCATGGCGAGGAAGCAGACATAGGCCCCCACCATGATCACGTCGCCGTGGGCGAAGTTCAGCATCTTGGCGATGCCGTACACCATGGTATAGCCCAGGGCGATGATGGCGTAGATGCTGCCCAGGCTGACGCCGGTGATCGCGTTGTTCAGGAAGGACATTTCTTCACCTCTCTCTAAAAAATGCGACAGGGCCGCGGCGGGGAAAACTCTCCCGCCGCGGCTTGAAGTCAAAGCGCGAAAAGCGTGGGGCTCGGCCAGGTCACTGGGCGTCCACGTAGGCGCCGTTCTCCACTTTGAAGATCAGCGGGGACTTGTCGATCTCGCCGGTGTCCTTCCAGGTCATGCCCTTGCCGGTGAGGCCGTCCACGGAGAACTCGCCGCCGCCGAACTTGGCGGACAGGGCGTCGCACAGCGCGGCGCTGTCCATACCGGCCAGACCCTCGATCTCCAGGCACGCCTCATAGATGGCGTACATGCAGTCGTAGCCGTCCGCCGCGAACTGGTTGGGCAGGATGCCGTGGGCCTCCTGGTACTTCTTCACGAAGGACTGGGTGCGCTCGTCCTCGGCGCCGGCGCTGAAGGGGGTCATGAGCAGCAGGCCCTCGGCCAGGGACTTGTCGAAGCCCTCCATGTCCAGCATGCCGTCCATGCCGTCGCCGCCGATGAACAGGGGCGCGTAGCTCATCTGCTTGGCCTGGGCCAGGATCAGGGAGGCGGGGGTGTAGTAGATGGGCAGGAACACCACGTCGGCCCCGGCGTCCTTGCAGGCGTTGAGCTGCACGGTGTAGTCGGTGGTCTTATCGTCGGGATAGGTCTGGGTGGCCACCAGCTCCATGCCCAGCTCGCCGGCCTTGGCGATGAAGGCTTCGGCGATGCCGGTGGAGTAGGGATCGCCGTTGTTGTAGATGATGCCGTACTTGGTGCCCAGGCCCTTGCCGTTCAGATACTCAGCCCCGGCGGTGCCCAGGTAGGGGTCGGTGAAGCACATCTGGAACACGTTGTCCTTGCCCGCCACCACGTCGGGGGAGGAGGCAGAGGGGGTGAGCTGGAAGTAGCGGTCGTTGAAGGTCTCGGCGGACACGGCCACGCAGGGAGCGGTGGTGGTGGTGCCGTAGATCACCAGGGGCGCGTCCTTGGCCCAGTCCTTCAGGGCGTTGTAGGCGGACACGGCGGTGTCGGCCACGTTGGTGTCGTCCTCGTACCGGAACTCCAGCTTGACGGGGCCGTTCAGGGCGTTGATCTCGTCCACGGCGATCTCCGCGCCCCACTGGGTGGCGGTGCCGTACTGGGCGGCGTCGCCGGTGATGGGGCCGATGCCGCCCACCTTGATGGTGACGGCCTCGGTGCTGCCGCCCTGGTTATCGCCGCCGGCGGGCTGGCTGGACTCGGCGCCAGCGTCGGAGGCGGGGGGATTGCTGGTCTGGTCGCCGGAATTGGAGCAGCCGGCCAGCAGGCTGAAGCACATGGCGCCGGCCATGAGCAGAGCCGCAAGATTCTTCTTTTTCATTTGGGTTTCCTCCTAACTATGGATTCAATGCGTCAGGTCTCCTAATATCGAAGGGGGCACGATTGCGCCCCCCAGATTGTTGACAATTATATACTTGTGATTTTGGGTTGTCAACTGTAAAAATCGACAAGGTGCGCCGGAGGAGATTGGCCGTTATTTTATAATGTGACGGATATTTGTACTCAGACTACCAATCCGCCGTTGGGGGCGACGACCTGACCGGTGAGAAAGGAGGCCTCGTCGGAGGCCAGGAAGGCGATGGCGGCGGCGGCCTCCCGGGGCGTGCCGATGCGGCCAAGGGGGGTCTCGTCCGCCAGGGCGGCCAGGTCGTCCTGGGTGAGATGGCCGTTCATTTCCGTGTCAATGACCCCGGGAGCCACGCAGTTTACCCGGATATTGGAGGGCCCCAGCTCCTTGGCCAAGGCTTTGGTGTAAGCGATGACCGCCCCCTTGGCAGCAGAATAGGCGGCCTCGCAGGAGGCCCCCACCTGTCCCCACATAGAGGACACAGTGACAATGGAGCCGGATTTGCGCTCCAGCATATGGGGAAGTACGGCCCGGCAGCAGTGATGGACGCCGTCCACATTGACGGCAAATAAACGACGCCATTGGTTTTCGTCGATTTGACTGATGAGACCCTGGTGGGATACCCCGGCCGAACAAATCAAAATGTCAAGTTGACAAAAATTTTCTAACACATTGTCAACCATCCGCGCCACCTGGGCGGAATCCGCCACGTCGGCGCGGACGGCCAGGGCGGGGACGCCTTGATCGGACAGCTCTGCGGCCAGAGCCTGAGCCTGGGCTTCGCTTTGGTGGTAGCCCACGGCCACCCCCCAGCCCCGGCTGGCAAGCAGACGGGCGGTGGCGGCTCCGATCCCCCGGGAGCCGCCGGTGATCAGCACGTATTTCATGGCAATTCTCCTTTATTTTTTTGAATGTAGTATATCACGGAAAAAAACACTTGACAAGCGGCGCGGCGGCGGCTATAATATACTTGTTCGCTTATGAGGCATGAAAAGAAGATATTTGGACGATTAGCTCAGCTGGTATGAGCATCCGCTTGACGTGCGGGAGGTCACAGGTTCGAGTCCTGTATCGTCCACCAGACGTTAGGTATACGAACACCATTACCAAAGCCAGTTTGGCGGTGTAC
>CAOKLO010000035.1 GCA_948469375.1 uncultured bacterium
CCGGTCCGCCGCCGCTCCGGCGCAGAACCGCCTTGATCCGGGCCAGCAGAACGGGAACACTGTATGGCTTGGTGATGTAGTCGTCCCCGCCCAGGCTCAGCGCCCGTACCTCGTCCGCACTGGCATCCCGGCTGGTAACAAAAATCACTGGCGCAGGAACAGCCTTCCGCAATGCGGCGCACAGAGAGAAACCATCTTTACCCGGAAGTCCAATATCCAAAAGGATAAGGTTTGGGTGTTCCTGCGCTGCTTGCGCGGGTATATCTGTAAACCTCTTAATTACCAGAGCTGTATATCCCTCGTTTTCCAGGAGCAGCGCCAACTCTTCCCGAATGGCTGGGTCATCCTCAATTATCATAATTTTTTGCATATGGTTGTTACCGCCTCGCCGTTTTCCCTATACTAACACAAGTGAAGCGTATTTGTCCAGAAGTGATGGTCTTGGGGGATAAAATCAAATAATCTTACATTCCCCCTTGACAACAGCTTTAAAAATATGCCTTCCGTAGATCCGTCAAACCATTTTTTTCGGGATTACTTGGTCAATGCGCTGATTACTGCGCTGGCTGTGGTGAAGGTGTGGCATACCTGCGAAGCGCTGCCTGACGCAGGCCTGCCGCTGTTCATCATCAAAATGGCCGTGTGCGCTGTGGCAGGAAACCTAGGATTCCTTCCGGTCTATCATCGGCGTGAGGAGTTCCGATATTTCGCAGAGCTTGCCCTTGGAATATGCCGCTCAGCGGCCAATAAAATCAAGCGGACAATTTTGTCATAGGCGGTGTTCACATGAATAAGTGATTGTGATAACCGCATTCCTCATGGCGCGTCTGGTCCCGACAGACGGACTGGGCGCACGGCAGACCGCGCATTATGAAACGCCCCGCCTTTCAACCGGCTTGGTTGAAGGGCGGGGCGTATTTCACAGTTAGGGGCGCCCGTAGTGCTGCGAGAAAATAGGCGCCATGTGCCGCATGGTGTTCTCTGCGGCGGAACGCTGGTCGGGCAGCTGAAGTATTTCTGCGGTAAAAGCGCCTTGATAACCAAGCTCTGAGAAAATCTTAATGATCTCATCAAAGGGAAGCTGGCCATGGCCGGGATACTGCCGATCGCTGTCGGCAAGGTGCACATGGATGCTGCAGTCTTGATATTGCCGGATGGAGCGGATGTAGTCCGGCTCTTCCAGTTGCATATGAAAGAGGTCCATCATTACCTTGACGGCGGGGCTGTCCACCCGGGTGATGATTTTGGCGGCCTGCTCCAGATTAGTGCCGTTGAAATCAATCCGACAAAATATAACTTTATTTGATTGACTTATATACAGTATAATATCATTTATATTGATGGCAAATAATTAAAACATACAATATTCTTATTATACTTTTGGTTGAAATAGATAAAGCGGAGGAGGGAGCGCCGCATCCGCTTTATTATTAACGCATAGCCGCTTTTCCACTCAGGCCCGGCAAGAAGAAAAGAAAAAACCGCCTTTGGCGGTCAAAAAAGGCCATACTCCCGGCAGGAATGCCGGGAGTATGGCGCTGTGCGCTTATAAACGAAGGGCTCCGCCGTGCGGCTAAGGCCTGTATCAATAGGGATCCTTGGATGTTGCGCCGACTGCTCTACTTCATGAGTGTGACGGCGGCGGAAATTTGCTGGACCGTGCTGCTGAGCTGAACCGCCATGAGCTCCAGCTCGGCCAGAGAAGTGTTGTCGGTAAAGGCGTTGATGCACACGGAAGCCAGCATTCTGTCGTTATAGCCGTAGATGGGCGCGGCCACCCCGTTGAGACCTGTGTAATTTTCCTCCCGCTCCCAGGCCAGCTGGGTACGGCGCACCTCGCTCAGTTCCTGAATGAAGCGGTCAATGTCGGTGATGCTGTGTTCCGTGTAACGCTCCATTTTGGCGGAGGTCAAAAGGCGCCTGACCACATTGTCATCCAAGCTGCTGACCAGCATCTTGCCTGCGGCGGTGGTGTGGATGGGCATAGCCCTGCCCACGGGGGCGAAAACCTTTGGCAGAAGGTTGCTGGGAATTTTTTCGGCCACGATGAGAGTGTCCTGCTCAAAGACAAAGAGAACAACGTTAATTTTATGATTTAAGGAGGAGGAGAGCAGGCGCAGATAGGGCTGGGCAATCTGAGTGATGGGAAGTCCGGTTGCGGCGGCGTTTCCCATTCCTACGATCTTTAGAGACAGCCGGTATTTTCCGGTGGTCGGGTCCTGAACCACATATTTGGCGGCCTCCAGCGTATGTAGGATACGGAAGGCCATGTTGGAATTGATATTCAGCTCCTTTTGCATCTCAGCAACGCCGATATTTGTATTATAGGTGGTGAAAAGATCCAGCGCGCGCAGCGTTCTGAGTGCGGATTGAATGATATACTTACCTGAAGCTGTCGCGACGGGCTGCTCTTCCCGCTGATTGTTGTGAGCCATGTTGAAATCCTCCCAGTATCCAGTATAATGTTTTCAAATTATATCACACCCATTTTGAAAAGGCAACGGACGAATGAGCAGAAATATAATAAAATATATTGACACTTATAATATAGCATGTATAATAAGAATTGGAGTTGATAATAGCTAATATAAAATAATTTTTTAGGGGGAGCATAAATGCGTTTTGAGGTTTTGATCCCACAGCCCATAGACCCGGCGGGCGTGGAATATTTGACCAGCCGAGGCTGCCGCGTACGAATGGGCTGTGGAGCAGGAGAGGAGGATATGATCCGGGAGGGGCGCAGCTGTGACGCCATTCTGGCCCGGACGGAGAAGGTCACCCGAAAATTCATGGAGGCCTGCAAGAAGCTGAAGGTGATCGGCCGGCACGGCGTTGGGGTAAACAATCTGGACCTGGCGGCGGCAAAGGAGCGGAACATTGTCGTAACCGTGACCCCGCATGCCAACACCAACGCCGTGGCTGAGCACGCTATGATGCTGGTATGCGCCCTGTCGAAGAATGTTTTTTTCTTTGATAAGGCTGTACGGGCGGGGGATTTTTCTTTGCGGGATCAGTTTCTGACCAACGAGCTGGCGGGCAAAGAGTTAGGTATTTTCGGTTGCGGCCGCATCGGACGGCTTTTCGCACAGAAGGCGGCGCTGGGATTTGGGATGAAGGTGACCTGCTACGATCCTTATATCGATCAAGCTTCCCTGCCTGAGTACATCTCTTGGTGCGAAGATATGGAGACGGTGGCCGCCCGCAGTGATGTGCTGTCCCTGCACCTCCCTGCGTTGGATCATACCTATAAGATGGTCAACGCCGAATTTCTTGCCAAGCTGAAGCCCCAAGCCTGCCTGGTCAATGTGGCCCGGGGGGAACTGGTAGATGAAGCGGCGCTTGCTGAAGCGCTGACTGCGGGGAGGCTGGCCGGAGCCGCAGTGGATGTATTTGACCCGGAGCCGCCCCAAAAGGATTCCCCGCTGCTGTCCTGCCCCAATGTGATCCTGACGCCCCACAACGCGGCCCTGACCAGGGAGGCCATGAGGACGATGGCCCTCCAGTCGGCGGAAAGCATTGTGGACGTTTTGGAGGGCCGTCAGCCCAAGTGGCCGCTGCCGCTGTGAGCGCACGGACGAAACGAAACAAAACGCAAGCAGTCAAAATCAACCTACGACAAAAACAGGAGGAATGCAGTTATGAAAATCGGACTCATCGGACTGGGTATTATGGGCAAGCCCATGGCTAAGAATCTGCTGAAGGCAGGCTATGACCTGACGGTCAGCGACCTGCTCCAAGCCAGCGTGGACGAGGTGGTGGCCTGCGGCGCCAAAAGCGCCAGCAGCGCCGAGATTGGGGAGACCTGCGACCTGGTGCTCACCATGGTTCCCAACTCTCCTCAGGTAAAGGCTGTCATGCTGGGAGACGACGGCGTAGCCGCCCATATGAAGCCAGGCTCCATCTTTGTGGACATGAGCTCCATCAACCCTGTGGCGTCCAAGGAGATCGCCGCTGTGCTGGCCGAAAAGGGGATTGAGATGCTTGACGCCCCCGTCTCCGGCGGCGAACCCAAGGCGATCGACGGCACGCTCTCCTTTATGGTGGGCGGCAAAAAGGAGGCCTTTGACAAGGTCAAGCCCGTGCTGGAGGCCATGGGCGCCAGTGTGGTGCTGTGCGGCGGCGTGGGCGCCGGGAACACCACCAAGCTCGCCAACCAGATGATCGTGGCCTGCAACATCCAAGTTCTCAGCGAGGTCTTGACCTTGGCCAAAATGGCCGGTGTGGACCCCAACCTGGTATTCCAGGCCATCAAGGGCGGCTTGGCCGGCTCCACGGTGATGAACGCCAAGGCCCCCATGATGATCGAGGGCAACGACAAACCCGGGTTCAAGATCGACCTGCATATTAAGGACCTGAACAACGCTCTGGACTGCGCCCATACCGTCGGCGCCCCCGTCCCCATGACGGCCGCAGTACAGGAGATTTTCCAATGGCTGCACAGCAAAGGCTGCGGCCAGGATGACCACAGCTCCATTATCAAGTACTATAAGATGCTCACCGGCACGGAAGAAGCCGGCCTGCAATAGAAAGGAGCGGAGCGAGTGAACACCGATTTTATAAAGGGCGTTATTGTCCCTATCATCACGCCCATTGATGAGCAGGAGCGCATTGATGAGGTCAAAGCAAGGGAGCAGGTGGACTATGTTATTGGCGGCGGCGTGTCCGGCATCCTGATTTTCGGCAGCAACGGCGAGTTTTACATGGTGGAGGAGGATGAGATGGAACGGGGCCTCCGGATCATGGTGGAGCAGGCTGCAGGCCGGGTGCCCGTCTATTTCGGCATTGGAGCCATCAACACCGGAAAATGCTGCCGTCTGGCCAAAATGGCGGCGGCAAACGGAGCCGCAGGCGTCAGCGTGCTCCAGCCCATGTTCCTCAAGCCCACCTATGATGAACTCTTTACCCACTTTGAAACCATTGCCAAGTGCGTGCCGGACACCCCGGTCCTCCTCTATAACAATCCCGGCCGAACCGGCTATACCTTATCCGCCGCTCTGGTGGAGGAGCTTGCCCGCAAGGTGCCCAACATTGTGGGAATGAAGGACACCAGCGGTGACATCACCCAGACCTCCGAATTCATCCGCCGCACTCGGGATATCGGCTTTAAGGTCTTTGGCGGCAAGGACACCCTCCTCTACGCCTCCCTGTGCCACGGGGCGGTGGGCGGCGTGTGCACTGCGGGCAACTTCATGCCCGAGCTTATCACGGACGTTTACAATAAGTATGCCGCCGGGGATCTCCAGGGCGCGCTGGAGGTTCAGTTCAAGCTCAACCCTGTGCGCCTTTCCATGGACGCCGCCAGCTTCCCTGTGGCGGCTAAGGACATGGCCGCTCTGAGAGGCCGGAACGTGGGAGCGCCCTATCTGCCTACCAAGCCTACACCCGAGGGGGCGGCCCGTCAAGGCTTTATCACCGCCATGAAGGCGGCGGGCCTTCTGAATTGAGGCAGGCTTGCTATGCACAGCTTGCGAAAAGATGCGGAGGAGATCATCGCCCGGGCGATCCGGGCGGTGATGCCGGAGCGGGCGGTTCTCCAAGCCCTGGAGGGCAGGGACTTTGGAACAGGCAGACTGATCCTGGTCTCCGCCGGCAAAGCCGGCTGGTCCATGGGTAAGGCGGCCTGGGACTGCTTGGGCGACCGGCTCACCGGCGGAATCATCATTACCAAACACGGCCAGTCGGGCGGTCCGGCAGGGACGCTGCTCGTCCGGGAAGCAGGGCACCCCGTTCCCGATGACGATACCTTTTCGGCAACGGCGGAAGCACTGGCGCTCACGGAGAACCTCACGGAGAAGGATACGGTTTTGTTCCTTCTGTCCGGCGGCGGCTCAGCCCTTTTTGAGGCGCCGCTGATCCCGCCGGAGGAGCTGCAGGATATCACACGCCGTCTCTTGGCGTCTGGGGCGGACATTGTGGAAATGAACACCATACGCAAGCGGCTCTCCGCCGTAAAGGGCGGGCGCTTTGCACTGCACTGCGCTCCGGCCAAAGTGTTTACCGTGGTCCTGTCGGACATCATCGGCGATCCCCTGGACATGATTGCGTCCGGCCCAGCCTATCCGGACGCCTCCACCTGCGCCCAGGCCAAGGATATCGCGGCACGTTACGGCCTAAAGCTGTCCCCCAGGGCCAAGGAGCTGTTGGATAAGGAGACCCCCAAAGTGCTGGACAACGTGGAGACGCACATCACCGGCTCTGTGCGGGAGCTGTGCGCCGCCGCTGCGCAGGCGTGCGCGGAGCTGGGCTATGAGCCCGTTTTGCTCACCGACTGCCTGGACTGCGAGGCTCGGGAGGCCGGAGCCTTTTTGGCCAGCGTGGCCCGCACTCACCAGGGCGGCAGCCGTTCCCTGGCTTTTTTGGCAGGAGGAGAAACCGTGGTTCACCTCACTGGAACAGGGCTGGGCGGGCGCAATCAGGAGGTGGCTCTCTCGGCCGCCAAGGGACTTGCGGGGCTGAAAGACACGGCAGTCTTTTCTGTGGGCAGCGACGGCACCGATGGCCCCACCGCCGCCGCGGGCGGCTATGCGGACGGGGAGACCCAGGCGGTGCTGGAAGCCTGCGGCATATCCATTTTTGACGCGCTCAGGGATAACGACGCCTATCACGCCTTAGAGGCGTGCGGAGGCCTGATCGTCACCGGAGGGACAGGCACTAACGTCAACGACGTGGCCGTGGTGCTCATCCGCCGGTAAAAAAGCTGCGCCTGCACAAGGACCCGCCCGTTTCCTCCTTTCGAGAACGGAGCGGCTCATTTGAGCCGCTCCGTTTTGATTTGCTCCGGCGCGTTACGAACGGCGTTCAGCCCAGCCCCCGCAGCCTGGGTAAAGCTCCTCGTCTCCACCACTGCGATGAAATATTTTAGCTGGCGCAGCAGCAAGCCCAATCCATCCCGATTCAATATGCTCCACTGGATAGCTCCGCCGTATCAGCATCTTCTCCCCGCCGTACCCGGGATGTTCAATTCATCCCGGTATTTTGCCACCGTCCTTCGGGAGAGCGTGCAGCCCTGCTCAGCCATTAGTTCACATAGCTTTTGGTCTGAGAGAGGCTTGCTCTTATCCTCTTGGGCAATGAGCGCTTTCAGCAGCGCCTTGGCCGCATCTGGCGAGGATGGATTGCCTTCCGTCCCGGCGCCCAGCCTCCGGACAAAGAAGTAACTCAGCGGATACACCCCCATGGAGCATTGCAGATATTTGTCCCGCACCGCACGGCTGACAGTGGACTCATGGATCCCGACGATCTGAGCCACATCGGATAAAGACAAAGGATGCAGATGGCCGGGACCCTGGCGGAAAAAGTCATTTTGCAGCTGCACAATGCACTCGGCACAGGACAGAAGCGTATTGCGCCGCTGATTAATAGCCGATATCAGCCACTTGGCCTGACGGGCCTTGCCGGTCAAATAGTCCCTGACCTCTGTTTCGCCACTCTCCTTCATCAGACGGACATAATAGGAACTGATGCTCAGAGAAGGGGAAAACCGCTCATTGACCGACAGCTCAAAATGGTCGGGGAACGTGGTCATGACGATATCCGGCACAATATAGCCGACGCGCTCCTTGGGGGCAAAAGCGGCGCCGGGGCGGGGTTCCAAGCTTCGGATCACCCCGGCGGCCCGACGCACATCCGCTTGGCTCGTGCCCAGTGCCCGTGCAATGAGCCCATACTGATTTTTGGCCAGGGCCTCTAAATACTCCGCCGCAATACTGAGCGCCAGCCGGTCCACCGGCATACGGCGTTTCAATTGGAGGCACAGGCACTCGGACAGGCTTCTTGCTCCGATTCCCGCAGGCTCCAGCGACTGAAGCACGGTCAAGGCCCGCTCCATCATTTTAGGCGGCTGACCAAACTCTTTGGCCAAAAGAGCGATGTCCTCGTCAAGCCGGCCGTTTTGGTCAAGGCATCCCGCCAAAAGCTCCGCACAGCACATGAGCTGCGTCTCCAACCCTATGGAACGCAGCTGAGAAAGTATATGGCTGTAGAGATCCTCCTCCCGCTCGGCCGCAGTGCCGCCGGAACGCGAAAGGTCTGACTGAAGCTCCCGCTCCTCCCGATGATAATATTGGTTTTGAGGGTCGGAATCCATCAGCCACTCCATTTTCCGGAGCAGACCTTGAGACTCATCATATTCCTCGGAGCTTTCGGCAGCTTCCAGAACAGGATTTTCCTGAACGGCGGTTTCAATGTATTCTGAAAGCTCCTGCGCTCCCATTTGCAGGATCTCCATTGACAGTATCATATTAGGGGAAAGCACCTGCACTTGTTTAGGGGATATATATAATTTCATCGCGCCTGCCCCATTCTTTGTAGAATAGAAATTTATTTGTTAAAATTATATCATGAGCAAGCGGGAAACGCAACATTTCTCTTGCAATATCCTATGTGGAAAACAGCTGCGCAAATGTAAATTACAGTCTGTACGCCCGGTGCCGATAGCGCCGCCTTCCCGGCCCGGGACAGCAGGCATTCCCGTCCGCCCGCCCGGACCCGGTTTTTCCTCCAGTCCACCGTCTCAATTTTGTCCCAGGCCGCCGGGTCGTGACGCTGGTCTAAAAGAATGTTATCATGTTCACCACTACGCTTTTTCTCAGAATAGCAGATATGGGGCCGAAGGCAATCCTGCCGCTGTGAACTGTCATAAATTTGTTATGAAATGGTCTTCTGCCCCAAAGGCAGCGGCCCGCGCCTTGAAAACAGCCGCAAAATCATGTATGCTAAAGAAAATTAGACGCTCGCCCAGGCGATAGAGGAGGCCGCCCCATGTCCCACATCTTGATTATTGAAGACGACACCGACATTAACAACTCCACCGCCGGATACCTGCGGCGGCAGGGCTGCCTGTGCACCCAGGCCTTTTCCGGCACGGAGGGGCGGCTGCTGTGGAAAGAGGGCGCCTTTGACCTCATCCTGATGGACCTGATGCTTCCGGGGCTGCCCGGCGGCGAGCTGATCGGGGAGATCCGCAGAGCAAGCCGGGTGCCGGTAATTGTGCTGTCGGCCAGAGCGGAGCTGTCCGACAAGGTGGAGCTGTTGGGCTCAGGTGCGGACGACTACCTGACCAAGCCCTATCAGCTGGAGGAGCTGTGGGCAAGGATTCAAGTGCAGCTGCGCCACGCCAGCGCCGCCCCTGCGGGAGAAATTCTCCGCTTCCGGCACTGGGTGCTGAATTTAGATGAAATGACGCTGACGGCGGCGGGACAGCCGGTGAGCCTCACCGCTCATGAATTCAAAATTGTGGAGCTGCTGACGGGCCGCCCCAAGCGGGTGTTCACCAAGCAGCAGATTTATGAGGCGGTGTGGGGGGAGAAGTATGCCGTGGAGGACAAAACCATCACCGTCCATATCAGCAACATCCGGGCCAAGCTGCGCCCGAGCGGCACCGACGGCTACATCCAAACCGTGTGGGGCATTGGGTTCAAACTGGCGGAAGAAACGTGAGCTTGGGCGCGCCGACCCGGTAAGCGCGCCCAAAGCGAGCGTGACAACAAGCAAGCTTTGCACTTTCTTTACCTTTCCTTTGCGATGTTTGGGCAGTTGACTGTTATCCTAAACCTGCAAACAAAGAAGGAGGTTTTCCTATGGCAGTCATACAGACCATGGGCCTGTCCAAACGATACAAGGACAACTGGGCCGTAGACCACCTGGAGTTGGTGGTGGAACAGGGGGATATCTACGGCTTTATTGGCCGAAACGGCGCAGGCAAATCCACCACCCTGAAGCTCCTGTGCGGCCTGGCCCGGCCCACGCAGGGAGAGGCCCTGATCTTCGGCAAGCCCATCCGGGATTCGGTGGCCCGCCGCCGGGTGGGGGCTCTCATTGAACAGCCGGGACTTTACCCCGAGCTGAGCGGGCGGGAGAATCTACAGCTTTACGCCACGCTGCTGGGGCTGGACAGCCAGGCGCGGCAGGTCGATAAGATTCTGGAGACGGTGGGCCTGCCCCCCAAAGAGAAAAAGCTGGTCAAAGACTACTCCATGGGCATGAAACAGCGGCTGGGGGTGGGTCTGGCCCTGCTGGGCGGACCAGACCTGCTGCTGCTGGACGAGCCCATCAACGGCCTGGACCCGGAGGGCATCCGGGGGATGCGGGAGCTGCTGCTGCGGCTGAACCGGGAGCGGGGACTGACCCTGCTCATCAGCTCCCATATTCTGGGAGAGCTGAGTAAGATCGCCACCCGCTACGGCATCATCCAGCAGGGCCGGATGGTGGAGCAGATTACTGCGGTCGAGCTGGAGCAGAAATGCACCGACTATCTGCACCTGCGGGCCGACCAGCCCCAGAAGGCGGCGGCCCTGCTGGAGCGGGAACTCCATCTGAGCCGCTGGGAGATGCGCCCGGAGGGGGAAATCCGTATTTACGAGGCTGCGGACGCCAAGGCGGTGGGCCGGGTCCTCGCCCAGGCGGGCATTTCTGTGGAGGAGATGGGCCTGCACCGGCAGGACCTGGAGGGCTATTTTCTGGAGCGGATGGGAGGTGCGGATCATGTTTAATTTGCTGCGTATGGACCTGCTGCGGCTGTTCAAAAGCCGGAGCTTTTATATAATCCTGAGCGTGACGGCTGTGCTGCTGGTTATGGTGACGGTCATGGCTTACGCTGTCGCGGACCCGGAGATGATGGATGCGATGGAGGCGCAGGGCGCGGAAATCACAGAGTCTGACCGCGTGATGAGCGAGTATATCCAAAATATGTCACAGCTGGACCTGATGCACGAAACCCTGGGAAGCGGCTTTTTGCTGGTCATGACCGGGATTGGGATGACGCTGTTTGTCAACGGCGATTTCTCCAGCGGCTTTATCAAAAATATCTGCTGTGTCAATCTTCGCCGCCGGAATTACGTGCTGTCAAAAATAACGCTGGCGGGCATTTACAGTGGAATTATTACTGTTTTATCCGTCCTGCTGATGCTGCTGGTTCCTGCGCTGATTCATATGTATCCGGCCCCGGATTCTATCGCGCGGATTTTGCAGTACACGTTTTGGATGTGGCTGCCTCACTGGGCCTTTTCCCTCATGGCCGTGGCCCTGGTTCTGCTGACCAGAAACACCACGCTTGGCATCATTCTGTCCCTGGTAGCCGGAAGCGGGCTGACAGTTGCTCTGGTGGGGACGCTGGGCAGGCTGCTGCGCTGGCCTCCCCTGGAGCAGTATTTTCTCGCCGCTGTGGTAAAGGGTGTCTACACGCCGGAAAGCGGGATTGCTCCGATTGGAATTGTTTTGGCCTGCACCATTACCTGGTCGGCTGTCTACGGGATTGGAAGTCTGCTGTTGATGGAAAAGCGGGATATTTGAGGAGGAATTTCCATGCTGCCTGCCCTGATTCTGGCCCTTATTGCCCTGAGCCTTGCCGTATTCCGGCTGCTGGCCTGCCGCCGTCAGATGGAGGAGATGGCTCGTGTGCTGGAGGAAACCCCGCCGGAAAGCAATCTGCGCCTGACGGTTCGGATACCCGGCGAGGCGCCCCGGCGGCTGTGCCGGGCAGTCAACGCCCGGCTGGAGGAGGGGCGGCGGCTTCGTGTGGAGACGTCAAGGCGGGAGCAGGAGCTGAAATACACCATGGCCTGTATCTCTCACGACATCCGCACTCCTCTGGCCGGGGCGATGGGCTACCTGCAGCTGTTGGAGGAGGAGCCGGAGCGGCGGGAGGAATACCTGGGCATTGTGAAACGGCGGCTGACAGAGCTGGAGGGGCTGCTGGATGAGCTGTTTCTCTATACCCGCCTGCTCAACAGCCCGGCGCCGCTGGAGTGCGGGGAGACGGCGGCCCTGCCGCCCTTGTGGGAGGCGCTGGCGGAGTTCTATCCCCAGCTGGAGGCGGCGGGCATTGAGCCGGAGCTGTGGTTTGACCGGGAGGATATGACGGTTTGGGCCAGCCCGGAGGCTTTGGGCCGGGTGTACCGGAACCTGGTCGCCAACGCCCTGCGCCACGGGGGCGGGGGGCTGGCGGTCCGCGCCCAAAATGGGGAAATCTGCTTTTCCAATCCGCTGGGTTCCGGCCCCAGACCCGACCCGGAGCACCTGTTTGACCGCTTTTACCAGTCCGGCCCTGCCCGGGCAAAGGGCGGGGCCGGACTGGGCCTGTCCATCGTGCGGGAGCTGATGGAGCAAATGGGAGGGCAGGCGTCCGCTCAGATAGCGGGGGAGGAGCTGCGGGTCACACTGACGTTTTCTCAATCAACGGCGGGCAGGTGACGGCTCTGCCAATTCAGAACCGCTCCCGCCTGCTGCTGGAACATATTTCTGATGTGCGTTCCTCCGCGCGGCGGAAAAGTGTGGGTCTCTTTCTTTTTCAGAGGCTTTGTGTTATACTGGTTCAAACCGACATAGGCTGCGGGCGCTGTCCGATGCACGGCAGCGGAAAGGAGAGGGTAAAATGGGCATTCCCTGGCTGGAGAGCGTCGGCCGCAAGGAGCAGGCAAAACGGGAGGCCAAGGCGCGTCAAATGATGTTCCCCTTTGGGGAGGAGCAGCGTAAGGCGGAGCTTGAGCTGCTGCGCGGGCTGGTGGCCACCCGGTCCCGGGACAGCGATCTGTTGTATCAGCTGTTCAGCGCCAAAGCGGCGCTGGGCCCCGCAGGGGAGGAAAAGGAGGACGAGGGACAGGCCGGACTGGGGGAATGGCTGCGCAGCCGCCTGGCCAGGGGATTCACCCCCTGGGAGCGGGCTGCCTTTTGGGCGCTGGCTGAGCTGGAGCGGCCCGCGCAGTCACTGGAGGGCCTGCCCGGCCCCGAGGCGGTACGGCGGCGGGCTGACGAGCTGCTGACACAGCACGCCGGCGGTCTGCTGAGAAAATGACGCCGGCAGGGCGGCGGATCACAAAACAGCGCTCCCCACACACGTGGCAGTGTGTAGGGAGCGCTGTTTTGTTCTGAAAACGAGCCGTTTAGAACTCGTAATCAAAAACCGTCTTATCATAAGAGACTTCGTTCATAAAGGCGCGAACCTTGAGATGCTCGGGGTGGTTGATGTATGCGTCCAGGTCCTCCAGAGAGCGGAACGTGGAGTCGATGCAGACGTGGAAGACATCCCCCTCGTTGACGTTCCAGCCCACCTGCGCGGATTGAATCTGGGGGATGACGGTCTGGAGGTACGCGGTTTTCTGGCGGAAGGCCTCGACGGTGGCGCGCCGCTCCTCGCTGGTGCCGTCCTTGTTGATTTTCCAAAATACGATGTGCTTAATCATTGAGAATAGCTCCCCTTCCTTATCCTGGTTTATTTGTAGCACATATTTTCTGCGCGACGGAGAAATGGATTGATTTGTAATACAACATTACTTGATGGTTTCAGTATAATCGGTGGAAGGTATCTTGTCAAACCCCCTCCAATATTTTCGGCATATTATACAAAATATCCAGTTTGAATTGCAATAAAACAGAAAATATGTGCGTTTTGGCAAAATTTACGTTGACATTCTGCCGCCGGGTTGGTATAGTCGAGTTGTAGGACAACTTGGGCATTACCGAGGACATGTGCTACAAGCTGTCGATTGACACAAGGGAGGTATTGTACTACAATTAAAGAAAACTGCCGTAGGAGTGCTTTGGAAATGGCTACAATGCTTGTGGAACAGACGTATGACGCTTTGCTGCAGATGATCCTGAACAAGAGCTATCGTCCAGGAGACCGGTTGCCCTCCGAAATGGCCCTTTGCGACGAGTTCCAGGTGAGCCGGAACACGCTGCGGGCCGCGCTGAACAAGCTGTCGGTGCTGGGCTTTACCGAGACCCGGCAGGGCGGAGGCACCTATCTCAGGGAAGTGGACAGCGAGGTCTATCTCAACTTCTTTGTGCCCGCCGCACTGACTTGCAACCCCAACTTGCTTGAGGTCATGCAGCTGCGCAAGGGCATTGAGGTGGAGGCGGTGCGTCTGGCCGCCGAGAACGCCAGCGAGGAGGACATCGCCGTGCTGAGAAGGCTGTTCGCTCGCTGTAAGGAGGCCAGTCAGCAGACCGACATGGAGGAGTTTTCCTCCGACAATCTGGATTTCCACTTTGCGCTGGCCACCGCGTCGCACAATATGCTTTACATCAAGCTGATGCGGATGATCCGTCAGATGACTGTACCGATCATGCGGGACTTCCTGAACGACCAGGGGGCCGACATCGACAGTACCTTCTATCACGGTATGATTCTGCAATGTGTGGTGGAGCACAAGCCGGAGGAGGCAGCTTTCTTTATGCAGCGCCATATGTCCCTGGTGGTCGATCGGGTGCGCGGCTATGTCGGTCGGCAAGATCCGAGGAAGGAGTCTTGAAAACCAGCGCAGACAGCGCAAAAGAAAGGATTGTGCGAACATGAAAAAGTGGATCAGCCTTGCATTAGCTCTTGCTATGGTTCTGAGTCTGGCCGCCTGCGGCAGCGGCGACGCCCCCAGTGACACCTCCAATCCTCCTTCCACCGGCACAGAGTCCGGCGGGGACGAACAGAATACGCCCAACGGCGGAGAGGACAAGCAGGTGAAGATCGCCTTCTTTATGTATGAGAACTCCAACACCTTTACCACTTACATCCGCAAGGGCCTGGAGAACTACGGCGCCGAGCACAACGTGGTCGTGGACTCCTTTGACGGCAAGAGCGACCAGTCCACCCAGACCGACGCCATCACCACCACCCTGGCCAAGGGCGGCTACGACCTGATCGTGGTCAACCCTGTGGATTCCGGCGCGGGGGCCACCATCAACAACCTGTGCCGTGAGCACAACATCCCCGTCATCTATGCCGACCGCGCCCCCGACCTGGTCGGCGGTATCTTGGACGACTATGAGCAGGCCTATTACGTGGGCCTGGATTGGTCCGACCCCGGCGCAGTGCAGGCTCAGATGGTCTATGAGTCCTGGACGGCTGAGGGCTCCACCATGGATAAGAACGGCGACGGTGTGCTCCAATATGTGCTGCTTCAGGGCAACGTGGCCCAGCAAAACGCCATCTACCGCACCGCGGCCATCAACGAGCTGTTTGAGGGCTGGGCGGTCGACGGCACCATGCCCAGCCAGCAGCTGGACATTCAGGACGGCAACTGGAGCTCCGACAAGGGCAAGGACGTCATGGATGCTTGGAACGTTAAGTTTGGCGATCAGATCGAGGCGGTGCTGTGCAACAACGACACCATGGCCATGGGCGCCATCGAGTCTCTGAAGACCGCCGGCGCTTTCGACAGCGAGAATCCCCCGATGGTCTTTGGTATCAACGGCATTCCCGACGTGTGGGAGATGGTGGAGGACGACTTTATGGCGGGCACCGTTCTGACCAGCCCCTACCGTGAGGCCAAAATTATCATTGATATGACCCTGAACATCCTGGCGGGCAAAGAGCCCCTGGAGGGCACCGATTACGTCTGGGGCGAGTTCAAGAAGGACGTCCGCGTGGACGACGTGGCCATCACCAAGGAGAATCTCCAGGTTGCGGAGGACGACTACGCCGCCTGTATGTAATCGTCCCCTGACCTGAGGAGCGGAGCGTCCGCCGAAAGGGCGGGCGCCGGATAAAATAAAAGAGCGCAAAGTGGAGCAACGCGTATGCTGCTGCTTTGCGCTCTCTTTTACCCCAAAAACGGCGAAAATTACCCATTAACCCATAAAGGGGAGCAAAAAAATGAGTACAACACAACAGCAGCAGGCCAATACCGCACAACAGCAGCAGGCCAACACCGCGGCCGCTCAGGAATACCTGCTGGAGATGCGCGGCGTCACCAAGGCATTTGCCGGAGTGCAGGCGCTCAAGGGCGTTGATTTTTATGTGCGCCCAGGTACGGTTCACGCCCTGATGGGAGAAAATGGCGCCGGAAAATCCACCCTGATGAAGTGTCTGTTCGGCATCTATCATAAGGATGCCGGAACCATCCGCCTGCGGGGGAAAGAGGTGGACTTTCACTCTCCCCACGAAGCGCTGCTCAACGGCATTTCCATGGTACACCAGGAGTTGGAGCAGGTGCCCGAGCGCAATGTGATGGAAAACGTCTGGCTGGGGCGTTTTCCCAGGAAGTTGGGGCTGGTGGACACCCGCAAAATGATCGAGGACACCAAACAGGTCCTCTCTACACTGGGCGGCGAGGTCAGCATCGATCCCCGGGCCCGGCTGTCCAGCCTGACCGTCTCCAAGCGGCAGATGGTGGACATCGCGAAGGCGGTTTCCTACAACTGCGACATCATCACGCTGGACGAGCCCACCAGCTCCTTGAACGAAAAAGAAGTCGATATTCTCATGGAGATCATCGACGGCCTGCGCAAGCAGGGCAAGGGGATCATCTACATCTCCCACAAGATGGAGGAGATTTTCCGCATCGCCGACGATATCACCGTCATGCGGGACGGGGCGCTCATCAGCACCATGCGGGCGGCGGACACCAACGTGGACGAGGTGATCCGGCAGATGGTGGGCCGGGAGCTGAGCAACCGTTTCCCGCCCAAAGAGGGCAGCATTGGAAAGGAAATTCTGAGCGTGAAAGCCCTGAACGACTCTGGACACCACATCCATGACATCACCTTTGACCTCCACGAGGGCGAGGTGCTGGGCATTGCCGGACTGCTGGGGGCGGGGCGAACAGAACTTCTGGAGACCCTGTTCGGCGCGCGGGCAAGAGAGAGCGGCACCGTGATCCTGCGCGGGCAGGAGATTCACAACAAAAGCACCTCGCAGGCCATCAAAAACGGCTTTGCCCTGTGCACCGAGGAGCGCCGTTTCAACGGCATTTTCCCAGACCTGGGCGTGGACTTCAATACAATGATCGCGGGAATACGCTCCTACACCAAATTCGGATGGTTCTCGGTGAAAAAGATGACGGAGAACACCCAGAAGATGATCGACGCCATGCGCACCAAAACGCCCGGTACCAAGACCAAGATCCGGCATCTGTCGGGCGGCAATCAGCAGAAGGTGATCCTGGGCCGCTGGCTGCTGCTGAATCCCGATATCTTTTTGCTGGACGATCCCACCCGCGGCATTGATGTAGGTGCGAAATACGAGATATATCAGCTTATTTTCGATCTGGCCAAGCAGAACAAGGGGGTCATCATCTGCTCCTCCGAAATGCCGGAGCTGCTGGGCATCTGCGACCGGGTTCTGGTGCTGAGCAGCGGTTACCTGACGGGAGAGTACGACCTCGTCCATGACCGCCAGCGGGCCACACAGGAAAATATCATGGTGGACGCCACCAAGTTCGTCTAACGAGGGGGATGCTTCAATGCTGAAGTCAAGAAGTAAACTTGTGGACTGGTTCTATAATTATTCGCTGTACTTCATCATCGGCTTGCTGCTGCTGGTCATCATCGCCATTGAACCGTCCTTTGTCCGGATATCCAATTTTACCACCATTCTGACCCAATCCGCCACCAAAATTATTTACGCCTGTGGTATCGCCGGCATCATCGTCCTGGGCGGCACGGACCTGGCTCTGGGGCGCGAGGTGGGCCTGGCGGCGGTGGTGGCGGCCTCTCTGCTGCAGGCGGCGGACTATTCCCAGCGCGTGTTCAGCGCCGATACCGTCCCCTCGCTGCCGCTGATCCTGCCGCTGCTGCTGGTCATGGTCATCCTGGCCGTCATCTGCGCGGCCCACGGCTTTATCGTGGCCCACTGGGGCGTGGCTCCCTTTGTGGCCTCTCTGGGCGTTCAGCTGATCTCCTACGGCCTGTGTCTGCAATACTTCAACACAATCTGCAAATCAAACCCCCTGTCCGGGTTTACCGAGAGCTACTCCAAGTTTTGCCAGGGCACCATCCGCATCGGCGAGTTGAGCCTGAGCTATCTGATGTTTTACGCCCTGGCGGTGGTGATTGTTATGTGGATCGT
Organism: uncultured bacterium; assembly: GCA_948469375.1. Taxonomy (GTDB): domain Bacteria; phylum Bacillota; class Clostridia; order Oscillospirales; family Oscillospiraceae; genus Enterenecus. The sequence goes on from CAOKLO010000035.1 coordinate 17,780, forward strand.
CTGGAACCGCACCACCCTGGGTAAGAACATGTTCGCCATCGGCGGCAACCGGGAGGCGGCCAAGGTCTGCGGCGTCAACGTCAACCGGACCATTATCATCGTCTATATCATCGCCGGCCTGCTGTACGCCTTCGGCGGCGTACTGGAGGCGGGGCGCACCGGCTCAGCCAACAGCACCATGGGCGCGGACTACGCCATGGACGCCATCGCGGCCTGCGTAGTGGGCGGCGTGTCCATGAAGGGCGGCACCGGCACCCTGCCCGGCGTGGTAGTGGGCGTCATCATCTTCCAGATCATCACCTACGGCCTGATTTACGTCGGCGTCAGCCCCGACCTGCAATACGTGGTCAAGGGCCTCATCATCATCGTGGCTGTGGTTCTGGACAACCAGAAGACCCTGCGTAAGGCCGCCTGATTGATTTAATAACAGAAGGAGAGATTTGCAATGGAACAGTTTACCATTCCTGAGACCATGAAGGCCATGACACTGACGGCCTATGATAAATTGGAGCTTGCCGCCGTCCCCGTGCCCAAGCCCGGACCGGGCGAGGTGCTGTGCCGCATCAAGTCCGTGGCCATCTGCGGCTCCGACCCCAAGATGATCCACGGCGACTACGCCTGGACCAACTGGCCGCCCTACTACCCCTTTATCATGGGCCACGAGTGGGCCGGGCAGATCGTAGCGCTGGGCGAGGGCGTCAGCGATTTCAAGGTGGGCGACCGGGTGGCCGGTGAGGCCCATGTGGGCTGCGGCAAGTGCGACAACTGCAAGCATGGCCACTACACCGTCTGCCTGAACTACGGCAAAGACGGCCACGACGGCGGGCTGGACATGGGCCACCGCCACTACGGTTTCTACTGGCAGGGGGCCAACGCCGAGTACAACGTCTATAAGACCAGCGCCCTGCACCTCATCCCGGACAACGTCAGCTATGACGTGGCGGCCATGTGCGACTGCGCCGGTGTGGCTTTCCACGGTGTGGAGATGGCGGGCGTGACCCCCGGCGGCACCAGCGTGATCATCGGTCCTGGTCCCATCGGCCTGTGCGCCATGCAGGAGTGCAAGGCGCTGGGCTCCGCCCGGGTGATCGTAGTGGGCCGCGGAGCCAAGCTGGAAAAAGCCCGCGAGTTGGGCGCGGACGTGTGCATTGATTTTGAGAAGGAGGACCCTGTAGCCAAGGTGCTGGAGCTGACTAACGGCGTGGGCGCCGACGAGGTCATGGAATGCTCCGGCGCGGCGGACTCCCCCATGAAGGCCTGCAAGATGGCCCGCAAGACCGGCAAAGTGGCCCTGATCGCCACTTATCACGCGGGAGACGTGCTGATCCCGGCCAATACGGTGAACTTCAACGAGCTGACCATCGTGGGCTCCAAGGCCAATCCCAACGTCTCCGAGCAGGTGCTCCACTTCTTTGCCACCGGCGCGATTCAGGGTGAGAAGCTGGTGACCCACACCTTCCCGCTGGAGGAGTACGAGAAGGCTGTGGACATCTTTGAGCACAAGAAGGACGGCTCCATCAAGGTGGTCGTCAATCCGTAAGTTCCGTCTGCTTCAGCCCCGGCGCCGGACCGTCTCGCCGCCGGGGCCTATTTTTCAAGGGGCGGCGGTCCATCCGTTTCCGGTCCCTGCAAGGAAAGTGAGGTCCTGCGACGTGAAAACAGTCATGCGCGCGGCGGTGCTGCGCAAGTTTAACGAGCCGCTGCAAATCGAGGAAAAGCCGGTGCCGGTTCCAGGCCCCGGCGAGGTGCTGGTGAAGGTGCGGGCCAGTGGGCTGTGCGTGTCCGATCTGCACATCCAGGACGGCAAAATCGCCACCGTCAAGCTGCCCTATACGCCCGGTCACGAGATGGCAGGGGTGATCGCGGCGGTGGGCGAGGGGGTTTCGCCGGACCGGGTGGGCGAACACATCTCGGCGGCCATCGACATCATCTGCGGCGAGTGCGAATTCTGCCGCACCGGGCGTACCAATCTCTGCCGGGAACTGGTCCGCATCGGCTTTGAGCGGGACGGTTCCCATGAGGAATACTGCGTGATTCCGGCCAAAAACGCATTCCCGGTGAACAAGGACATCCCCTTTGAGCAGATCACGGGCATCCCGGACGCGGTTGGCTGCATGTACAACGGGCTGAAGAACCAGGCAAAGCTGCGGGCAGGGCAGACCCTGCTGATCATGGGCGTGGGCGGACTGGGGATGAACGCCATCCAGCTGGGCAAGCTGATGGGCGCGACCGTGTTTGCCACCAGCCGCAAGGCCGACAAGCTGGAGACCGCCCGGGAAATGGGGGCCGACGAGGTGATCGACACCTCCCGTGAGGACCTGCAAAAGCGGGTGAGGGAGCTGACCGGAGGCCGCGGCGTGGACGTGGCGCTGGACAACATCGGCCTGGAGTGGTCTATCAACGAGGGCGTGTCCATGGTCCGCCCGGGGGGCCGGGTGCTGGTGTGCGGGTATATCAGCGAGGAGTTCCGGGTGAACTACCAGGAGGTCATGAAGTTTGAAAAAGAGATCCTGGGTATGCGCGGGATGACCCGGCAGGACATGGCTGAGGTGATCGAGCTGGTCAACAGCAAAAAAATCGTGCCCTATGTGTATAAAACCGTCCCCTTTGAGGAGATCAACGGGGCCCTTGGGCTGCTGCGCGGCGGTGGGACGAAGGGCCGTGTGGTTCTGCAATTCCCGGAGGAATGACAAAGGGCGGCAGGAAATGAAAGGAGCCGGATAATAATGAGAGATATGGTTATGGTCGTGGGCAGCGGCATGATGGGCAGCGGCATCGGCGCTATGAGCGCTCTGGCCGGGAACAAGACCGTGTTGGTGGACCTGGACGCCGGACGGGTGGAGGCCGGACGGCAGAAGGCCGTGGAGTGCATCCGCCTGCGGGAGGAGAACGGCCTTGCCACCCACGAGCAGGCGGAGCGGGCCGTGGAGCTGCTAGCCACCAGCACCGACAGTCTGGCCGCGGCGGAGAACGCCCGTCTGGTCATCGAGGCCATTGTGGAAAAGGTGGAGGCGAAGCAGGCCCTGTTTGCCCAGCTGGACGGGGTGCTCCCGGTGGAGGTGCCCATTTGCAGCAACACCAGCGGCCTGCGCATCACCGACATCAGCGCGAAATGCGCCCATCCCGAGCGCACGGTGACCACCCACTTCTGGCTGCCCGCCCATCTGGTGCCGCTGGTGGAGGTGGTCATGGGCGGCAAGACCGATGAGGCCGTGGCCGTGGCTGTTCGGGACGAGCTGCGTCGCTGGAAAAAGGCCCCTGTTATCGTCAAGCGGGACCTGCCCGGCCAGCTGGCAAACCGGGTGTTCCAGGCCATTATCCGGGAGTCCATCGACATTGTGGCCTCCGGCCTGGCCAGCGCCGAGGATGTGGACACCGCCATCAGCTGCGGCATGGCCATGCGCTTCCCGGTCTGGGGTCCGCTGAAGCATCTGGACGCCATCGGGCTGGAGTTGGGGCTGTCCGTGCAGGAGACCGTGCTGCCCAGCATCTGCGCAGACCGGGAGGCCGGCTCCTACATCAGGGAGCTGGTGGCCTCGGGCAAACTGGGCGCGAAAACTGGCGAGGGCTTCTATGACTGGACCCAGCGCAGCATCGAGGCCGACATGAAAAAGCGGGACGCTTTCATTATTGAGGCCGTCAAGGCGGTGGCGCGGGTCAGTCAGGAATAAGGCCGGAGGAGAGGTTATGAAACAGTTTTTTTGCCTGGGCAGCTATACCGAGCCGATTTTGTTCGGCACCGGAGAGGTCTTTCAGGGCAAGGGGAAGGGCGTCTCCATCTGCCGCTTTGAGGACGGCCTGATCGAGACCGTTTCCACGCTGTCCGTGCGCAACCCCTCTTTTGTCTGCATAGACGAGGAGCGGCGCAAACTATACGCCGTCAACGAGATGAAGGAATACGGCGGCGCCTTTGGCGGCGGCGTCACACAGATCGGTTATTCGCCGGACGGCGGAATGCGGGTCGAGGCGGATTTCAACACCGGCGGCACAGACCCCTGCCATATTGAGATAGCCCCCAACGGACGCTTCCTCTCCATCGCCAATTTTGCCAGCGGTGCGGTGAGCGTGTTTGCCCGGGATGAGGCGGGAAATCTCCTGGCCGAAAAGACGGTGTTTCAGCACCAGGGACACAGCGTGCATCCGGTGCGCCAGAGGGGGCCCCATGCCCACAGCAGCATTTTTGTGCCAGGCCGGCCCCTCTTTTTTGTGCCGGACCTGGGGACGGACAAGGTCGCAGCCTATCGCTATGACGCCGCGGAGGTGCGGCCGGAGCCGTTGGAGGACCTGTCTGTCTCCGCGGGCTGCGGGCCGCGTTACGGGGAATTCTCCCCGGACGGCGGGCATTTTTACCTTATCAATGAGATCGGCTCCAAGGTGATCCACTATCGCTGTGCCGGAGGAGCTATGACCCTGTGCGGCGAGGTGTCCACCCTGCCGGAGGGCTTTGCGGGAGAGAATATCTGCTCCGATCTGCACATCACGCCGGACGGGCGGTATCTGTACGCCTCCAACCGGGGGCACGACAGCATCGCGGCCTACCGCGTTCAGCCGGACGGAGGGCTGGTCTGGCTGGACTGCCGGTCCAGCGGCGGAAGGACGCCCCGAAACTTTGCCGTTGACCCCACCGGCCGCTGGCTGCTGGCCGGGAATCAGGACAGTGACAACATCACCGTCTTTGCCATCGGGGAGGACGGACGGCTGAGTCAGGGACGGAGCTTTGGGTTTGGCTCTCCGGTGTGCATTCGTTTTTTCCACAAAACACAATTCTAATTTAACGGAAGCCTTTATAAGAAAACGTCTAATCCCCGGGCGCTGTGCGTCCGGGGATTAGACGTTTGGGGGGTGTGCCTATGGAGGCATTGGGCGTTGGCATGGTTCCCTCTTCTGCTCCGGACTTCTTTGCGCATTTGCCGCGAGAGATTTCCGGCGCTTCCTCCCTTGACATTTAGACAGCAATGTGTTATCCTAACTTTTGCCTACATGGTGTAGGCAAAAGGAGGCTGCTGAACACATGATATCGCAAGTTTCTGATTCTGAGCTGGAGCTCATGAAAATTGTTTGGGCAAGTGGAGGAACGGCGCTTTACGCCCACATCATGGACGAATTGTCCCAGACCGGCCGGACCTGGCAAAAGAACACCGTCATCACGCTGCTGTCCCGGCTGGTGGAAAAGGGGCTGCTGAAAACGAACAAAATCGGCCGCAGAAATGAGTATATGGCCATTGTGTCGGAAGGGGATTATCAGGCGGCGCAAGCGCAGACGCTGCTTGATAAGTTTTACGAAGGCGAGGCGAAGGGCTTGGTGGCCACGCTTATCCAACGTGAAATGCTTACCGCCGCCGATTACGATGAGCTGAAGCGTTTTTGGGAGAATGGAGATGGGGACACATGAGCGGTGTGCTGAAAATTGTTCTTTCCCTGTCGCTGTCCGGCTCCCTGCTGATTCTTCTCCTGCTTCTTAGCAAGCCGTTTCTAAAGCGCAAAACCAGTAGGCGATGGCAGTATTACATCTGGCTGGTTGTGATTGCCCGTCTGCTTTTGCCGTTCGCGCCGGAGGTCAGTGCGGTGGGAACGCTGTTTCAGCAGGCGGAGCAAATAGTTTCCCAACATGAAGCGGAATCCGTCCCCGCTCCGGGAGTCTACGCGAACCCCGCGCCGGAGTATGCCGGCGAGCCTGCTGAGAGCACCCGGCCGAGCCAAAGCAGCCTGCCCGCTGACGCCGTGCTATCCGCCGGAGATATGGGCGCGGCAGCGGTCCGGCATCTTTGGCTGGTCTGGCTCGGCGTGGCATTGGTCCTCTTGATTCAAAAAATCACCGTGTATCAGGGCTTTGTTAAATATATCCGGGCCAGCTGCGTTGAAGTCTCCGATGTGGAATTGCTGGACAGACTTGCCGAAACCGGAGCGCAAATGGGTGTCAAGCGGCCTGTGGAGTTATGGAGCAACAGCCTGATTTCCTCTCCGCTGCTCCTTGGCTTTTTTCATCCCTGCATCGTACTTCCGACGACCGAGCTGCCGGAGGCCGATTTTGAGTATACGATACGGCATGAGCTGACCCATTACAAACGGCGGGATATGTTTTACAAATGGCTGGTCCAGCTAGCCATTTGCGTCCATTGGTTCAATCCGCTGGCGTGGCGGATGGGGCGGGAGATCAGCCGCGCCTGTGAGCTTGCCTGTGACGAAAGCGTAATCCGGGCGCTGGACGAACCAGGGCGGCGGGCCTATGGCGATACCCTGCTTCGCGCCATGGGAGCCGGCGGGAGCTGCCAAAATTCCCTTGCCTCCGTCACGCTCAATGAAAGCGCGGAATTATTGAAAGAAAGGTTAGGTGCCATTATGCAATTCAAAAAGCCTTCTAAATTGACGGGTGTGCTGTCCTTTGTGCTGGCCGGGGCGCTGACAATGACCGCGGCGGCGGCAGGAGCCTATCCCGGCCCCGCAAAGGCAGGCGGGAGCTTGTGGGTGAAAAAGGGGACGCACAGCGTACAGGAGACAGCAAAACGCTCCGCAGCCAGCGAAGCGGAGCGGTATTATAAAGCCGAAAGTCTCCCCTTATTTCAAATCATGTTCTCCCGGCTGGACGAGGATGCTCAGGACAAGCTGCTGGATCAGATTTACACGGATGACCGCATCGCGTTTTGGGGGGCCGCCGTGGGCCAGTTGGAGGAGGATTGTGCTTTGATCCGGCGCTATGCGGAAAAAACCTATGCGGATGGCAGCGTCGCCTACTTCTCCGCCCTGACCATGTACATGAGCGAGGATACGCTGGAAGCCTGGCTGGACAGGGCGCTGGAGGATGAAACGTGGGCGTTCCAGTCTATACTGTTCAACGCGCTGGACCGGGGCGATGAATTTGATGAGCGGAAGGATGAGCAGGAAAAGGAGTGGGAGGAAGCGCAGAAGGCGGAGTATGGGGCAGTAGGCGTTACGATGGATGGGAAGAATTATTACTACCAGGGCCAGCTGGTTAACGTCTTTTTGGACATCCGGCCCAACAAATCCTTTTATACATTGAATGTGAACCCGATGGGAACGGTCAATATCAAAATCATCCGTGACGCGGATAACAAAATCACAGGTGTCGCCTATATGACCGAGGCGGAGGTCCAAGAGCTGCTCGGCGATATATAGACCCGGATGACGATTACCGGGAAACTGCGGGAGAAACAATTTGGCATCCGCAGGTTATCCCTGTTGATTATAAAGCCGTAGCGGCTGGCGAAACCATTTTTCTAAAGACAGCTTTCATTATTAACAGGCTTTTCGCTGTGCCCCAAGGGCCTTTGGCGTGAGGGCAGAAAAGCGAAGGGGGCGGGCGGCGACAGCCGCCCGCCCTCAACAATAGGGGTAGGTTCAACTTATGTTTTTGTGAACGGCGGCAGAACGACCGGGCGGCTTCTCTCACATGATGCTGTCGTCGTAATCGGCGAAATCGTCGAACTCCTCAGGCTCGAAGCAGCGGTTGGCCCGCTTCTCCTCTATCTTGTCAATAATGTTGTCAACCAGGTCCATGATCTGGTCCCAGAAGGCCACGACGGCGCACACCACGGCGGCAAACGCCATGGCCGTGGCCACAATCTTCAAAATAAAGCGGATCGTTTTCATTTCCATTCCTCCTTGTCAGTCGGCGTCCCGGAGGGACGCGCATAGGTGGGCCACGGCCAGACAGGCCACCGACGAAGCCGCCAGGGCAATGGCTGCGGTCCTCAAGATAAAGCTGGCAATTTTCATAAGCGGTCCCTCCTCGCATGGATATATTTAGTGTACACGATTTCAGCGGAAATTACAACATATAATTTTGGAAACCACTGACAAAAACCTATCCTTGACAAATCGCCTCCGTTCGCCTATACTATTTGTGGTAAAAGGCAAGGAAGGGAAGCAGTACCCCTTACCCTCCGTTTCAGAGAGCGGCCGTTTGGTGCGAGGCCGTAGCGGAAGCAGGGCGAAGTCGTCCCGGAGCCGCGATCCCGAAGCAAAGTAAGGCCCGCCGGGTCCTCCCGTTACAGAGGCAATGAGCGTCCCCGTCCTGGGGAAATTCAGGTGGTACCGCGGACTTTTCAAGTTCGCCCTGAGCAAACAGCTTGGGGCGGACTTTTTGCTTTGCGCAGGCAAAACAAAACAGTGAAATCAGCGCCCCGAAAAGGAGAGTATTCAAATGAGCAAAGAACTGCCCAAGGTCTACGAGCCCCAGGAGGTGGAGGGCCGCGTCTACGCTGCCTGGGAGGAAAACGGCTGCTTCCGGGGCGTTCGCGATCCCGAGAAGAAGCCCTTCACCATCGTCATGCCGCCCCCCAACGTTACCGGCCAGCTCCACATCGGCCACGCCATGGACGACGCCATGCAGGACATGCTCATCCGCTACAAGCGGATGCAGGGCTACGCCGCCCTGTATGTCCCCGGCACCGACCACGCGGGTATCGCCACCCAGATCAAGGTGGAGGAGGAGCTGCGGGAGAAGGAGGGCCTCACCCGTCACGACCTGGGTCGGGAAAAGTTCCTGGAACGGGTGTGGGAGTGGAAGCACAAGTACGGCAACCGCATTGTGGAGCAGCAGAAGAAGCTGGGCGTGTCCTGCGACTGGGAGCGCTCCCGGTTCACCATGGATGAAGGGCTGAGCAAGGCCGTCCGCCATGTGTTTGTCTCCCTGTACGAGAAGGGGCTGATCTACAAGGGCTCCCGGATCGTCAACTGGTGCCCCCACTGCGTCACCGCCCTGTCCGACGCCGAGGTGGAGTATCAGGACAAGCCCGGCCACCTGTGGCACATCAAATATCCCATTGTGGGCGAGCCGGGGCGCTATGTCATCGTGGCCACCACCCGGCCCGAGACCATGCTGGGCGACACCGGCGTGGCCGTCAACCCCGCCGACGGGCGGTATCGGGACATCATCGGCAAGAAGTGCCTGCTGCCTCTCATGGACCGGGAGATCCCTATTGTGGCCGACGAGTATGTGGATCTGGAGTTCGGCACCGGCTGCGTGAAGATGACCCCCGCCCACGACCCCAACGACTTCGAGGTGGGGCTGCGCCACAATCTGGACACCATCCGGGTGCTGGACGACCACGGCGTGGTCAACGAGCACGGCGGCAAGTACCGGGGCATGGACCGCTATGAGGCCCGGAAGGCTGTCGTCGCCGACCTGGAGGCCCTGGGCCTGCTGGAGAAGATCGAGGACCACCAGCACAACGTGGGCACCTGCTACCGCTGCCACAACGATGTGGAGCCGATTATCTCCGCCCAGTGGTTCGTCAAGATGGAGCCGCTGGCCGAGGAAGCACTCCGAGTGGTGAATGAGGGCGAAACCAAATTTGTCCCCGAGCGCTTCACCAAAACCTATACCAACTGGATGGAGAACGTCCACGACTGGTGCATTTCCCGCCAGCTTTGGTGGGGCCATCAGATCCCCGTCTGGTACTGCGCGGACTGCGGGAAGATGACCGTCTCTGAGGAGGACCCCACGGAGTGCGCCCACTGCCGCTCCAAGCACATCGAGCGGGACCCGGACGTGCTGGACACCTGGTTCTCCTCCGCCCTGTGGCCCTTCTCCACCCTGGGCTGGCCTGAGAATACCGAGGATTTGCAGTATTTCTATCCCACCGACGTGCTGGTGACGGGCTACGACATCATCTTTTTCTGGGTGGCCCGGATGATCTTCTCCGGCTGTGAACACACTGGCAAGCCCCCCTTCCACACGGTGCTGATCCACGGCCTGGTCCGGGACGACAAGGGCCGCAAGATGTCCAAGTCACTGGGCAACGGCATCGACCCGCTGGAGATGGCGGACAAGTACGGCGCGGACGCCCTGCGCTTCAATCTCATCACCGGCAACGCCCCCGGCAACGACACCCGCTTCTTCGTGGAGAAGTGCGAGGCCATGCGCAACTTCGCCAACAAGATCTGGAACGCCAGCCGGTTCGTAATGATGAACCTGACCATTGACCAGTGCGCCCTGCCGGACAAGCTGGAGCAGGAGGATAAGTGGATCTTGTCCCGCCTCAACCAGGTGGTTAAGGAAGTCACCGAGAACATGGACGCCTATGAGCTGGGGGTGGCCTCCGCCAAGGTGTACGACTTCATCTGGAGCGACTACTGCGATTGGTATATCGAGCTGACCAAGGCCCGCCTCCAGGGCGATGACGACGCGGCCAAGGTCCAGGCCCAGAACGTGCTGGTGTACGTCCTCACCGAGACGCTGAAGCTGCTCCACCCCTTCATGCCCTTCATCACCGAGGAGATTTGGCAGGCTTTGCCCCACGCTCCCAATACCGAGGGCGGCTTCCTGATGATGCAAAGCTGGCCGGTGTACAGCGATTCGCTCAACTTCCAGGAGGCGGAGAGCGCCATGGAGTCCGTCATGGACGTGATCCGGGCCATCCGAACGCGGCGCGCTGAGATGAACGTGCCCCCCTCCAAGAAGGCGGCGCTGACCATCGTTACCCCCAAAGCGGATGTGTTCAACGCGGGCAAGGGCTTCCTCACCCGGCTGGCCTGGGCCTCCTCCATCGAGGTGCGCCAGGACGAGCCCGCCGATCTCACGGGCCTGGTGGCCGACGTGACCCACGACGCCAAGGTGTATATGCCTCTGGCGGAGCTGGTGGACGTCGAAAAGGAAAAGGCCCGGCTCACCAAGGATCTGGGCAAGAAGCAGGGCGAGCTGAAGGGGCTGGAGGGCAAGCTGTCCAACCCCGGCTTCCTGAATAAGGCCCCCGCCGACGTGGTGGCCGCAGAAAAGGAACGAGCGGGGAAGCTGAAAACTCTGATTGCCAAAATCCAGGAGCAGCTGGCTAATATGTAAATTTTTCCACATCTGATTGCACCTTCGGCAAATTGTGACCCATCCAATCCATTATAATGAGCGCGATACGGAATATCTCCCGTATCGCGCTCATTTTGTTTGACCGAGGGGGACAAGCCATGCCCATCACAGTGACCAGCCGGGACAGCGCGCTCACCATCGCTTTGTCCGGCGAGATCGACCACCACGGCGCCCGGGAGATGATGACCCAGCTGGAGGACGCCATCGCCACCCGCCTGCCCGCCCGCCTTGTTTTGGATATGTCCGGCGTCACCTTCATGGACAGCTCGGGCATCGCCGTGCTGCTGCGGACCCTGCGCCAAATGCAGCAGATCGGCGGCTCCCTGCGGGTGACCAATATCCCCACCCAGGCCCGCCGGGTGCTGGACGCCGCCGGGGTGGGCCGGCTCATTACCTTAGATTGAGGAGGGCTACATAAGATGAAAGCCATTGACCAGGTGACGATTACCTTCACCTCCCGCTCCGCCAACGAAGGCTTTGCCCGCTCGGCGGCGGCCTGCTTCGCCGCCCAGCTGGACCCCACCCTGGACGAGGTGGCGGATATCAAGACCGCTGTGTCCGAGGCGGTGACCAACGCCATCGTCCATGCCTACCCGGACTGCCTGGGGAAGATCGTCATGCGCCTGCGACTGTTCGACGGCGGCGTGCTGGAAATTCAGGTGAAGGACGCCGGCGTGGGCATCCCCGACGTGGACAAGGCCCGTACCCCCCTCTTTACCACCGGCGGCGAGGAGCGCTCCGGTATGGGCTTCACCATCATGGAGAGCTTTATGGACGGGCTCAAGGTGCGCTCCCAGCCGGGGAAAGGCACCGCCGTCACCATGCGCAAGCGGATCGCCCGTAGGGCGGGCGCCTCCCAGTGAGGGGCCTGGACGCCCCCGCCCTGCTGGAGGCCGCTCAGGCCGGGGACAACGACGCCTGCGAGCGCCTGCTCATCGACAACAGCGGGCTGATCTGGTCGGTAGCCCGGCGGTACTACGGGCGGGGAGTGGACCCGGAGGACCTGTATCAGCTGGGCTGCCTGGGTTTTTTGAAGGCCATCCGGGGGTTCGATACCGAGTATGGGACCCAATTCTCCACCTACGCCGTGCCCAAAATTGCGGGGGAGATCAGGCGGTTTCTGCGGGACGACGGGGCGGTGAAGGTTAGCCGGGGCACCAAGGAACGGGCCGCCTCCCTGCGGCTCAAGCGGCTGGAGTTGTCTCAAAAGCTGGGCCGGGAGCCCACGGTGGGCGAGCTGGCGGAGGCCACGGGCCTGGAGCCGGAGGACATCGCCGCCGCCGACACCGCCATGCTGACTGTGGCCTCCCTGCAAGGGGAGAGCGGCGAGGACGGCTTTTCTCTGGAGACGGTGCTGGGAGACGAGGGCATTGAGGATGAGCTGGTGGAAAAGCTCACCCTGCGGCAGGCCATCGACCAGCTGCCGGAGCGGGAGCGGATGGTGATTTTGCTCCGATTCTATAAAAATCTCACCCAGGACCGGGTGTCCAAGGTGCTGGGGGTGAGCCAGGTGCAGGTGTCCCGCATCGAGCGCCGGGCGGTGGCAAAGCTGCGGGAAGCGCTGACAGAATAAGGCCCGGACGGAGATCTTTTGCTCTCCGTCCGGGCTTGTCTGCTATAACATCAGGCTTTCTCACAGTAAAATTCGTCCAGTAATTTCGCCAGTGCCCTGGGATTTTCCTCGTTGACAATATGTCCTGTGTTTTCCATGATCTTCAGTTGCGCATATTTGACAGCCTCAGCGAAATAATATGCCGATTTCAGGTTGGCGCTGTCCTTTTTCCCGCAGACCACCAGTGTCCGGCATTGAATATTCCCCGCTCTGCCGCCAACATCCCATTTTTTCATGGAATTCCCCAAAGCGAAAGTGTCCTCCTTACCAAAGGCCATGCCTGCAAACGCCGACTTAGGCAGCAACTTGAAAATCACGTTTTGTATCCCAAACATCATCTTTGGCACCTTATGGGGCGTGCCGATTAGAACCAATGTTTTTACCTTCTCCGGGAAGTCGAGGGCGTAGCTTAACGCCAGCATTCCCCCCAATGAAATACCGCATAAATGGACAGGCTCCCCAATTTTATTGCAATATTCCGCAAAGCAAGCGGATAGATTAGCGTAGGTCGCTTCTTTCCCATTTAGGATTGCGGCCAAGTCCGGACGCAGGGCGTCGCCGCTGTTTTCCATATAAGAAATCGTCTCGTCCCAACTTGCGGCCTTATGCCCCGAACCATGGACAAAAATCCGTTTCTCCATAAAGTAACCGCCCCTAAATTACGGCTTAAAGCTGTCCTTCAAGCTCACCGCCCGGTTGAACACCAGGCGCCCCGGCTTGGAATCCTTGCTGTCGGCGCAGAAATACCCCTGGCGCATGAACTGGAACCGGTCGGACGGCTGGGCGTCCGCCAATCCCGCCTCCACCCTGCACCCGGTGAGCACCTCCAGGGAGTTGGGGTTCAGGCACTCCAAAAAGTCCTTGCCCGCAGCGTCCGGCTCCGGGTCAGAGAACAGGTTGTCGTACAGCCGCACCTCCGCGTCCACGGCGGTGGCCGCGTCCACCCAGTGGATGGTGGCCCCCTTCACCTTGCGGCCGTCGGCGGGGTTGCCGCCCCGGCTATCCGGGTCATACTCGGCGGCGATTTCGACCACGTTCCCCTCATCATCCGTCTCATAGCCCACGCACTTGATGAGATAGGCCCCCTTCAAACGGCACTCCGGGCCGTTGGGGTACAGGCGCTTGTACTTGGGGATGGGCTCGGGCAGGAAGTCCTCCGCCTCCACCCAAAGCTCCCGGGAGAAGGTGACGGTGCGAACGCCGTCCTCGGGGCGGTTGGGGTTGTTCTCCACCTCGAAGGTCTCGCTCTGCCCTGCGGGGTAGTTGGTGATGACCAGCTTCACGGGCCGGAGCACCGCCATCACCCGCTGGGCGGTCTCATTCAAATCCTCCCGGAGGCAGTACTCCAGAAATGCGTATTCAATGGTGTTGTCCGACTTGGTGACCCCAACCCGGTCGCAGAAATTGCGGATGGACTTGGGGGTATACCCCCGGCGGCGCAGGCCGCACAGGGTGGGCATACGGGGGTCGTCCCAGCCGGACACCCGGCCCTCCTCCACCAGCTGGCGCAGCTTGCGCTTGCTCATGACGGTGTGGTTGATGCCCAGCCGGGCGAACTCGATCTGACGGGGTTTGTGGTAGGGGATGGACACGTGCTCCGCCACCCAGTCGTACAGGGGGCGGTGGTTTTCAAACTCCAGGGAGCACAGGGAGTGGGTGATGCCCTCCAGGGCGTCCTCAATGGGGTGGGCGAAGTCGTACATGGGATAGATGCACCACTTGTCCCCCTG
>CAOKLO010000036.1 GCA_948469375.1 uncultured bacterium
TCGCTGCTCCCTTCTTCTTTTATTTCCGTGTCTCTTTTATTGGGAGCATATCAAACTGCCGTTTTAAACTTCCTTCTTGGTCTGAAAAAATTTGTCCTTTAAGTGCAGCCCTGGTTTATCACCCCCTCCCGTAGACCCGATTTTAGGGTCGTTTTTAGTGGAAAAAGAATAAGGACAAACCGCCAACTCCTTGCAACGCAAGGGTTTTCCGATTTGTCCTTATTATGCCATAAGGGCACTTGAATGCTACACTGCTGATTACCGGCGGGACGGACGCACGGACGGTGAGCGCTGCCCTGGGCCACTCCCAGACCTCCACAACGCTGAATATCTACACCCACACCTTTGCGGAGGCCCAGGCTCGAGCGGGCGAAGCTGTGGCAGTGGCGCTGGAGCGTAGCATTACCAAAACCGGGTGAAAATTTGTCCTTTATTTGTCCTTTATCGCAAAGGACAAATGTAAAAATCAGCGAGAGGACGTGCGAGGTGGAAATCGTAAAACCGTTGGGCCGCAACGGTTTGTGAGAATCTATAAAAAGCGGCAAGAAGAATTCCAGCGGGTTCGAGTCCCGTCATCCGCACCAAACCCCTATAATCCGAACCTTTTTCCGATAGGAGATGGGTTCGGATTATTGGTTTTCTTTGACCGATATGAAAGCACCCACTTCCGAAACGGGGTGGAGCGGAAGCCCACCTCGAAACCGAGAGGCCCCCGGAAGAAGAAGCAGACCCCATAAACGCAAAAAGGGCGGGCGCAGCCGTTGACACGGTGCGCCCGCCCTTTTCGTCCTTATCCTCTGTTGTCCTCCTGTTTTTCCGCTTCCCGCCGTTTTTTCCATTCGGCAAACTCCCGCTGGCCCTCCTCGCTTTCGTAGAAAGAAAGAATATCCGGCATAAGACAGCGGGCGATGGCCTCAATCTTGTACTGGGGAATGTCGGTGTTGTTTATCAGTTTTTTGCGTCTGCTCAAATGCTACCTCCCTTTAGCATATTAAAATTCTGATGTATGGTGCTTTACCGTTGGTGGTCTTTGGGCCGCCGCTGTTCCCTCAACGCCTGCCGTATTTCCGGCGGTATGCTGTTCACAAACCGCCGAAGCCGCTCGTTTTCCTTTTTGAGCGTCAAAACCTCCATCTGCTTCTGTATGCTCTTTTATTGTAAAGCACCGCCAGCTTAACAAGTTGTTCTACGCTGGGCGTGATGGTATTGCATTCATAGCCGCTGATGGTAGCGCGTGTTACTTCCAACCGGGCCGCTACATCTGACTGCGAGAGCCGTTTGCCCTCACGCAATGCTTTCAAGCGCAAGCCAAAATCATAAACCGCCATTCGTTCACCCCCAGCCTCTTGCTATATTCTACAAGAACGATAGAAATTATAACTTTGCAAGACAATGCAAATTGTGACATTTACAATTGGCAATCTTCCAAGCGCATAATAAAATATGTAAGAAGCTATTAAAGACGGAGCACGGCGAAGCGGCATCAGCACAATAGTAAACTATGCCCAGAAAAGGGACTGGGAAACAACCGTGATCGACCCTATACCCGGCATATCACCCATGAAGGTCCAGCCTCAGGTTTGAAGCCGTGAGGGGGGCTGAATTCTTCCTTTGTTGACTGCTTGCATTTTCAAGAAAAACGGAGTATCATTGCCTATCATAAAATATGGAAGGAGCGTTCAGGTTGAGCAGGAGCACAGTAGTAGTTTCGGAAAAGCAAAGTCTGATGGAGCGAATCGCGGCTTTTATTGTGGATAAACGCAAAGCCTTTTACCTGATGTACATCGGAGTTGCTATTTTCTGCGTCTTTTCCAGCGGCTGGGTGGCGGTGAATGACGATCTGACCAGCTACTTGTCTGACACCACCGAGACCCGGCAAGGGTTGACCGTGATGGACGAGGAGTTTGTCACCTTCGGCACCAGCCGCATTATGGTGGACAATATCTCCTATCGCCAGGCTGAGGGTTTGGCGGAACAGATGGAGACGATGGAAGGAGTAAAGTCAGTGGAGTTTGACGGCTCCAGGGACCACTACACCAACGGCTCCGCCCTGTTTTCCATCACCTATGACGGGACTGCCACGGACCCGGTGAGTCTGAAGGGGTTGGAGGGTGTCAAGGCCCTTCTGGATGGGTATGACGTCTATATCACCGGCGACACCGGCGACTCCGCCTCTGAAAATCTGAACGCCGAGATGCAGGTCGTCATGCTGATCGCTGTGGCCATTATCCTGGTGGTGCTTCTGTTCACTTCGCACACCTACATGGAAATCCCGGTGCTGCTCATGACCTTTGGCATGGCGGCGCTGATGAACAAGGGCACCAACTTCCTCTTTGGCGAAATATCTTTTGTCTCCAACTCGGTGGCGGTGGTGCTCCAGCTGGCTTTGGCCATTGACTACGCGATTATTCTCTGCCACCGGTATACCGAGGAGCGGGAGCAGCTGAAGGCTCGGGAAGCGGTGGTAGCCGCCCTGAGCAAGGCCATTCCGGAGATTGCCGGCTCCTCTATGACCACCCTGTCCGGCCTGGGGGCCATGTGCTTTATGCAGTTCGGCATCGGCAAGGATCTGGGCTTTGTGCTGATGAAGTCCATTGTGCTCAGTCTGCTGGCCGTATTTACCCTGATGCCTGGGCTGCTACTCAGCTTCAGCGGCCTGATCGACCGCACCCACCATCGGAATTTTGTGCCCAAAATCACCGCTTGGGGCCAGTTGGCGGTGAAAACCCGTTTTGTCATGCCGCCTCTGTTTGTGGTGCTTCTGATCGGCGGTTTTGTGTTCGCCAACCGCTGCCCCTACGCCTACGGGCAGACCGAGCTGACCACCTTCCGCCAGAGCGACGCCCAGATTGCCCAGCAGCGGGTGAACGAAACCTTTGGCCGGGTGAACACCCTGGCGGTTATCGTGCCCAAGGGGGACTATGAGCAGGAGGGCCGGCTGCTCCGGGAACTGGATCGTATGCCCGAGACGGACACGGTGCTGGGCCTGGCCAATGTGGATGCCATGGACGGCTATGTCCTCACAGACCGGCTGACACCCCGGCAGTTTGCCGAGCTGACCGATCTGGATATTGAGGTGGCCCGGCTGCTCTACTCCGCCTACGCCGTGGACCAGGAGGACTACGGACAGGTAGTTTCCGGCCTGGACAGCTACGGCGTACCCTTGATTGATATGTTCCTGTATGTCTATGACATGATGGACGAGGGCTACATCTCTCTGGACGCGGACATGACTGAGACCATTGAGGACCTCCACGTCCAGCTGACCGACGCCCAGCTGCAATTGAAGGGGGAGAACTACAGCCGTCTGGTCTTACAGCTCAACCTGCCCGAGGAGGGGGAGGAGACCTTCACTTTTCTGGACACTCTGCATGAAATTGTGGGCCGTTACTACCCGGAAAATTCCCTCCTGGTGGGCAACTCCACCAGCGATTTTGACCTGTCCGCCTCCTTCGGCAACGACAACATGCTCATCAGCATTTTGACCATCGTATTCGTCATTCTGGTGCTGGTGTTTACCTTCAAATCCGCCGGGCTTCCGGTGCTGTTGATCCTGGTCATCCAGGGCAGTGTCTGGATCAACTTCTCCTTCCCTTACTTACAGAAGGAACCCCTGTTCTTCCTCAGCTATCTGGTGGTCAGCTCCATCCAGATGGGCGCAAATATCGACTACGCCATCGTGATCGCCAACCGCTATGTGGAGCTGAAACAGACCATGTCCCTCAAGGACGCGGTCATCGAGTCGCTGAATGAGGCGTTCCCCACCATTATTACCTCGGGCACCATTCTGGCCTCCGCCGGCGTGGCCATCGGCCTGCTGTCCACCACAGCCTCCATCGCCTCCATCGGCGTGTGTCTGGGCCGGGGCACATTGATCTCCATCTTCCTGGTGATGGGCATCCTGCCCCAGATTCTGCTGCTGGGCGACACGATCATTGAAAAGACTGCCTTTACCCTGAAGGCCCGGCATCCCATTCAGACCCACGCCGGTGCGCTGCGCGTGGACGGCCATGTCCGGGGCTACATTTCCGGCATGGTCGACGCCGATTTCAGCGGCGCCCTCCACGGCAGCATCAACGCGGCGGTGGCGGCGGGGACAGTTCAGCCGGAGGATCCGCCCCAGCCAACGGCGGTCACCGCAGGAGAGGAGGCGAACACCCATGCGTAAAAGTGCCAATCGGCTGTTCGCCATCCTTTTGGCGGCCTGGATTCTGACCACTCTGGCCCTGCCCGCTTGGGCTGCGGAGGAAAGCGCCATCACCATCTCCAGCGTGGAGGACCTCCTGCGTTTCGGAAAAAATTGTGCGTTGGACACATGGTCCCAGGGCAAGACCGTTACCCTCACCGCCGACCTGGACCTGAGCGGGGTGGATTTCGCCCCCATCCCCACTTTCGGCGGCACCTTTTTAGGCCAGGGACACACCATCTCCGGCCTGCAGATCACCGCCGCCGGGTCAACCCAGGGCCTGTTCCGCTATATCCAGCCGTCCGGCGTGGTCCAGGACCTCACCGTGGAGGGAACCGTGGCCCCCGGGGGCACCCGCTCCACCGTGGGAGGCATCGTGGGCAGCAACGCCGGAACCCTGCAAGACTGCGCCTTTTACGGCGCGGTTCAGGGGGATACCACTGTGGGAGGCATCGCCGGGTACAACAGCGTCACCGGTGAGATTACCGGTTGTTCCGTCTCTGGCTCAGTCAGCGGCCAGAATATCACCGGTGGCATTGCGGGCCGGAATTTGGGGCTGCTGCTCAAATGTGAAAACAGCGCTGGAGTGAATTTGACCCAGGCGGAAACCAATGTGGATCTGATGGATGTGGATGCGGCCGCTATTCTGGAGGAGCGGGCCACGGCGGATGACGAAGCCTACCACCTGCTGGACGGCTGCTTTGATATCGGCGGCGTTGTGGGCTGGTCCAGCGGCGTGGTTCAGAGCTGCACCAATTATGGGACGGTTGGCTACCCCCATGTGGGGTACAACACCGGCGGCATCGCCGGGCGGCAGGATGGCTATCTGTCCGACTGTACCAACAGCGGAACCATTTACGGGCGGAAGGATGTGGGCGGCATTGTGGGCCAGGCGGAGCCTTTCCTGCTGATCGACCCCAGCGGGGATTCCCTGGAACGTCTGCGGGGAGAGCTGGAGGCCCTGGACCGCCTGATTGACCGGGCGATCGGCAACGCCCAGCGCACCGGGGGCGATGTGTCCGCCCTGTTGGAGGCCATGGGCGGCTTCACGGACGATGCGAGAGACAGCTCGCAGCGGATGCTGGATCACATCGCCAACTTTGCGGACGACAATATCGGCTCTGTCAACATAATGACGGCAGACCTTACCAATGCCTTGGACCAAATTACCCCAGCTTTGGATGACCTGTCCTCTGTGGGCGGGAAGCTGGAGGAGCTGTCCTCCCAGCTGAAATCTGCCATGAACTCCCTGAGCGGGTCGGCCGCGGCGGGCGACCAGGTGATGGCAGAACTCCGGGCGGCGTCGGACCGCCTCCAAGTAGCGGGCAGGAACCTGAAAAAGGCTGCTGACGCCCTCAGGGATGCACTGGAAGAATTGATCAAAGCCCTGCCCGAGATCAAAGAAGGTGGAGAGGACGGCACCTTGGCCGATATTCTCGAAGATGTGGAGACGAATGCGGTTCAGCTGGTGTCCGCCGTTGATGAGGCCGCGTCCGCTGTCAATCAGGTGTATGCGGCGTTCGACCTGCCCGACTTTGACCTGCCCGAATTGCCTGATATGCCCCAGCTGCCTGAATTTGATTGGGACGCGGTGGACTTTGAGAAGGTGCGCGGCGATCTCCAGGCCATCAGCGGCGCACTCAAGCCCGCCGGAGACAATTTGACGGCGGCCCTTGAGAGGCTGAGTCAGGCTATGAAGAATACAGACGGCATTTTTGCCGGATTAAAAGCCGCGCTGGAACGCTTTAAGGGGGCGTCGGATTCCACCGCCGCCATCGGAAGTCTGGCGGGCAGGGCCTTCGATACCATCAGCGGCGCAGTGAAGGAGTTGACATCCAAAGGGCCGGTGTCCTTCATTCCGCTGGGGGACCAGTTCCGTCAGGCCAGCGACGGTCTCTTTGACGCGCTGGGCGGTCTTTCCGGCGAGATGGACGCCCTGAACCGGATCGCGCAGAATGGAGGCGACACCCTGAGCGCTGACCTGCGGGCCATCAACAACCAATTCCATACGGTGTGTACGGTGCTGCTGGACGCTGCGTCTGATTTGACCAATACCCCGGTGGATGGGCTGGACCCTATACTCCAGGACACCTCGGAGGAGGACATCGCCGCCACACGGGACGGCAAGGTAGCCGACTGCCGCAACACCGGCGGGGTAGAGGGCGACCGGAACGTGGGCGGCGTCATCGGCGCCATGGCCATTGAGTTCGACCTGGATCCTGAGGATGACGCCACCGGCGTGTTTTCCTTTGGAACCACCTATGAGACAAAAGCTGTGCTTCAGGGCTGCGTCAACTACGGCAGTGTCACCGCCAAAAAGGACTGCGTAGGCGGCCTGGCGGGCCGGATGGACCTTGGCACTGCCCTGGACTGCCAGAATTACGGCCCGGTGGAGAGTACCGACGGAAACTATGTCGGCGGCGTCGCGGGTTTCGCGGACGCCTCGGTGCGCAGCTGCTGGGCCAAGTGCGTCTTATCCGGCGGGAATTACGTGGGCGGCGTCGCCGGGTGGGCCAGCCGCCTGCGGGACAGCTGCGCCATCGTCACAATTGAAGAAGGCACAGAGTACCTGGGGGCCGTTGCCGGCGGCGTGGACACAGACGGGGTGCTGTCCGGCAATCTCTTTGTGGACACCGGAACCGCCGGGGTGGACGGTGTCAGCTACGCGGGACGGGCTGAGCCGGTCCCCTTTGAGGCCATGTCGCAGCTGGATGGGGTCCCCGCCGAATTCACCGCCTTTACCCTTACCCTGCTGGCGGACGGAAAGACCGTGGCTCAAATCCCCTTCCTCTATGGAGACGACCTGTCCCGTATTGAGCTGCCTCCGGTTCCCGAGCGGGAAGACAGCTATGGTGTGTGGCCAGAGTTCGATATGTCCGGCACCAGCTCGGATGTAGCGCTGGAGGCGGAATACGCTCCCTGGGTCACCCTGGTGGCCAGCGCGGAGCAGTCCGGCAAGCTGTCCCTGGCTTTGGCGGAGGGACGGTTCACCCAGGAAGCGGTTCTCCACGTTTCCGACAGCGCTCAGACTCCGCCTAAAAAAGACGCGGAAGGCGCCGTCACGTGGGACATCTCCCTTGCCGGGAGTATGCTGGGACCGGAGGACGTACTTCCCCTGCGGCTGCTCAGTCCCGGAGAAGACGCCGAGGTGTGGCAGTATCAAAACGGCCAGTGGGTGGCGGTGGACACGACCCGAAACGGACAGTATCTGCTTCTCACTATGGAGGGCACTCAGGGAACCTTCTTTCTCCAGCCCAAGGGGAACGGCCTGTGGATACCCGTTCTGCTGACGGCAGACGGGGCGGCGGGACTGGGGGTGCTCCTGCTGATTGCCAGCAAACGCAAGCGGGCGAAAAAGGCCGTCAAAGTTCAGAAAGAACAAGAGGAGCCAGCTCCGAAATAAAATGCCCCGCTTGCCAGATGGACTTGTTCCGTCTGGCAAGCGGGGTGATTCGTTTTTTCAAGTGCTGGCGATGACAATCAGAGATACATAGTGTCCTTCTATTTTGAAATAACCCGGCGGTCACTTGCCGTCAGTGACAATCATGTTGGGCCAGTGCTTTTCCATACGTTCGTCATTGAACTGCCGGTCCAGGAACTGCTCAAAGGCACTGTTAGGCTCAGGATCCACCGCCCGGATGCTGTAGCGAAGCATGGCCGCGCTGGTCAGCAGGGCGTTGCACACCATGAACACCAGCACAATCCAGGTGGTAATCTTCCCCACCAGGGGCGGCACGGACTCAATGGCCTTGGACATGGGCGGGTAGATCACTTTGATCCACACCACCGCCAGCACGCCCCAGAAGAAGCAGAACAGCACATTGGTCCGCCCGCCGATGTTCAGCGGCATCTCGCTGTAATCCCAGAACACTGTGCCGAACACCAGCTCGGTGAACACGCTGCACATGTACTCGTAGGTACCGCCAATGACGAAGCCTGCGGCGAACACATAGCGGTCATTTTTATCCGCCAGCCGCTGGAGGGTCACCGTCAGCACCACCGCGCCCAGCCCCCACACGAAGCTGAAGGGGCCGTAGAGTACGCTGGAACGGTTCATCCACTGGCCGTCCACCAGGCCGCACCAAAAGGTTTCGATCACGTCCCCCAGCAGGGCGGAGGTGAGGAACACCCACACCAGCTTATCCCAGCACAGGCCCTTGGCAAAGGTGTCCGTCCCCTGCCCCTGCCCGTCCGCCTGCCGCATCCCCGGGTAGGCTTTTTGCAGGCGTTTCCAAACCATGTTGTAGATCCACGCGGCCAGCTTTCCCTGCTTTCCGACCGCCTGCCGCCGTTCGTACCGGGACGCGTCCCCCGTGCGCACGGCGTAGAATACCGCGGAGAAGTCCAGCGCCATCAACACCAGTACGGCGATGACCATAACGCGCTTGAGCAGCTCCGGCATCAACACCACTCCCGCCATCAGCACTGGGTGGATGATGAGGTATACCACATAGTACACCGCCGCCACAGACATGGAAGCCAGCAGGCCCTTTCCAGTGCCGACCAGCAGGCGGCTGCGCTCCGCCCGCCACTCGATTTTTGGCCCCACCCGGCAGAAGAAGTGTTCGGCGATGCTCTCCACCACAGAGGCCGCCACCATCACGGCCAGGAAGGACAGGATATGATGGCCTGCCAGAGTGGGCAGCACCAGGATTAGCAGGTCAAAGGTGACCCCGTAGGCCAGGATCAGCGGCAGGGACAGTACGCCCCGGTTGCAAAACTGCCGCCGGGTGACCGCATAATACCCCGCCTCCACGACCCACCCCAGGAACGAATAGATCAACAGATAAAGCCCTAAATCCGTCAGGCTGTACATGGATTGCCACAACCTTTCTATCTATGTCGGTTTCACACCCTATACTTTACCGAATCCCAGTGAAAAAAGCAAGGGGCACGTGACAGAATCAAAGCAAAGCCGCCGTACCACGTTTCTCCGTGATACGGCGGCCATTTGCATTCTAAATTCACATTATTCCAGCCACCGCGTGGCGCAGAGAGCCAGACAGGCGGGACCGATGGCGCACACATCCTCATTGAACCGTACCTTGGGGTTATGGGCCGGGGCCTCGCCCCGCTCATCCTCAAAACCGGCGGAGAGATACATAAACGTACTGGGCACCCGCTCGGCCACGATGGCAAAGTCCTCCGACGCGTTGGCGGCAACGCCAGGTACTGGCGTCAGCCCGGGAATCTCCTGGAGATAGCCCGCCATCTGTTCCGTCAACTCCCGATCGCAAACCAAGGGCGGCACCTCTGAAAGCATCTCTATCTCCGCTGTTCCCCCATAGACCTGGGCGATCCCCACAGCAGCCTCCTTCATCCGCCGGACCAGCAGCGTCCGACAGTCTTTATCGTTGGTCCGGATCGTCCCTTGCAGCACAGCGGTGTCGGGAATAATGTTGGCGGCGGAACCGGCGGAGAAATTCCCTACTGTGAGAACACAGTTTTTACTGGGGTCTGCCTCACGGGCAATCAGAGATTCCAGTGCCAGGTAGATGTGGACAGCAATATTGATGGGGTCAATGGAACTGTTGGGATAGGCACCATGGGCGCCCTTTCCATGGACGGTAATTTTAAATCCGTCCACAGAGGACATCATAACCCCTCCGGCGTTGTACATAAACAGCCCCGGCGGCATCTTTCCCGGCCCAACGTGAAAGGCCAGGGCCGCGTCCACCCCCTCCAGGATTCCATGGGCGATCATGTCCTTTGCGCCCTCAAAGGTTTCCTCCGCAGGCTGGAACATGAAGCGAACGGTGCCCTTCAGCGCCGTCTCATTTTCCTTCAGGATTTTCGCGGCAGTCAGCAGCATGGCGGCATGGAAATCGTGGCCGCAGGCATGGGCTTCGGTTCCGGTGGGGCAGGCAAAGGGCTCCCCGCTCTCCTCGCCCATGGGCAGGGCGTCCATATCCGCCCGGAGCAACAGGGTTTTGCCCCCTGTCCCGATGGCGGCAGTGACGCCGTGGCCGCACCTCTCCGGGCTCAGGCCGCTCTTTTTCAACTGCTCCATCACGTAGTCCACCGCCTTGGGTGTCTCCAGCCCTACCTCCGCATTGGTGTGGAAATACCGCCGGTGGGCCACGGTTTCCTCTTTCAGGTCCTGTGCCCTCTGAATATAATTCATGATATGCTCCCTCCATTCATCCTGGTGAAATTATCATGGCGATACCAATTATTATACACACACTGAACCAAAAGCGCAATGCGGTCCAGTGGAAGAATTGTGATGCGCAACAATTTCTTTACAATTTGCCCCAAACTATTTTGAACGGAAACAGAGGATGATAATTTACAACTATAAATCTATAACCCATCTTGCGCTTTTGCACTACGAATTGTTAGCCAACAGTCTGCTTGTTTGTGTGCTTTTGGCATGAATATCTATAAGCGCAAGCTGTCTGTGTGTAACCTTAAATAAATTATATATCGGTGTAAAAGCCAACCTTGAGGTAGTCGCGCCCAAAGCGGCTCATATCCTTGACGATTATAGTTGCCACGTACCCAGCCTCAAGCTCGGCAATCATGGCTTTGAAGCCGTCCCGGTCGAAGGTTGTGCCGCTCACTCCATCGTCCGTGAAGTGGTGGACATTGGTGAAGCTGTTCCGTTTGCATAAGTCCTCCAAAAATACCTGCTGGTTCAGAGTGGAATTGCTGGGGCCTTGTAACTCATCAGCGCAACTTAACCGCTCATAAAGTGCTGTAATCTTGGTGCTGTGCGCCATGTTCACCATCTCCTGTTGTTGTGCGGATTTCTCCTTACGATATTAACCCTTTAGAATACTTTTGCGTTGATTTTATAAATTCCGAACTATTCTTCTCCTTGAGGGAGCACGCCAATGTAATCAACAGAAATTACCTCTATCGACAAAAATATACAATATGTTATACTGGATATATGTATTAATATAAACGCAAATTTTGTCACAGTTGCAGGCAGTCCTCCTAAAGAGAGGGCCAATGTCAACTTAACAATCTGCTCTTTAAAGGAGGATTTTGCCACTGTAGCAATATAACACTTATAAAAGTGAGTGCCCTGCAGCGTCTATTCGCTTTGCCAATGGACGTATCGTACCGAGCTTGCCGAAATACATGATGTACCCTGTCATTGGGTTGGATTGGCGGAGCGATTCAGCTGCAAGGCCACGGGTTGGGGCAATGTGCATCGTGCCTCAATTGCGGGTGGAGAGATAAAGTGTCCCACACCCCCTGACACCGTCCAGCGTTTAAGGTATTTTTATGAGGCATCGGTAGTTTGTGTGGGTAGCTCAACGGCCCGGGAGAGTCGGATGAAGTTCAGAGCAGGAGAGCATGACCATAGCTACTCTGCGCCTCCTGTTATCAGTGGTTTCCCTTGTGTGATAGTGAGTATAGCAGAGGGGCAGCGCTGTTACCATGGGCAGAAAAAAGCCCCATGCTAAAAATCAGGCGCAGGGAAAAAACTGTCTGAAATTCAGACACGGGACAGGCCCGTGCCCAAATTTTAGGCATTGGCATGTCCCGTGTTGGAACCCATATTCGATTCATCGGCCCAAATTCTCCAACCAGCCCTTTTGCAGGGTGCACACCCGGCGAAAATAGCCGACAATGTCATCCTTCATGCCGCCGTTGAGCCAGTCGATCACGGAGCCGAAGCAGGCACACTTGTGCAGTCGAATCAGCGCGTCCAGATCCTGGAGGTCAATGGACTTCCCAGCGAACTCCGTCTTTAAGTAGGCGGAGACGATGTACTGACAGGCGTCCATGAGATACCGCTCAAATACGTCCCGGCTCAGGGAGTTGTAAATGTGGTAAATGGCCCACTTGTTTTCCATCACCAGCTCGATCACTGCGTCAAAGCACTCCTCCACCGATGAGATGTAGGGTGGTTTTGAATGAGGACCTGAACCTGTTCCTCTACAATTTCTTCCACGAGGGCGGGCAGATCCTCAAAATGGTAGTAGAAAGAGTTGCGGTTGATACCGCAGTCCTCTACAATGTTCTTTATGGTAATCTGGCTCAAAGGCCGCTGGTTGAGCAGCTTCCAAAAGGTCTCCTTGATGGCTCTGCGGGTAAAATTGGCCATGGTACACCTCCAACAGATTGTAGAATATGTAATACACATATAGGAATGAAATCTCACGGTGAGACGCAATTATGACTGAAAGGCAGCTTGAATAGAAATAGCCGAAATTGGAAGTCTTTTGGCCACAAGTCAAGAAAGTCATTTTTTATAGTATACTTGAAATAGTTTCATTTTTCAAGTATACTGCTGGTGGAGTGTCTGGAAACACAGACGGGAAGGTCCTGTATTTATGTATTTGAGCCGATTGCTCAATGCGGCGGAGGTTTTTATGTCACAGATGACAAAACGGGCATTGGAGGCATCACTAAAAAAACTGCTGCTCCAAAAGCCACTGAATAAGATCACGATCAGCGACATTGCCGAGGACTGTGGTATCAGCCGCATGACCTTTTACTACCACTTCAAGGACATATACGATCTGGTGGAATGGGTCTGTGTGGAGGATGCTGCCCGGGCATTGGCGGGCAAAAAGACCTATGATACCTGGCAGGAAGGCTTTTTGAATATCTTCCAGGCTGTGCTGGATAACAAACCTTTTATCATGAATGTCTACCGCACAGTAAGCCGGGAGCGCATTGAGCAATACCTCAACCCACTCATACACAATTTGGTACTTGGGGTGGTGGAGGAAAAGGCGGTGGGGTTGACCGTAAGTGAAGCAGATAAAAATTTTATTGCCTATTTTTACGAGTATGCTTTGATTGGCGTTATGCTGGACTGGATCAACGGCAATATGAAGGAGAATCCCACCGCCATTGTGGAGCGCACCAGCAAGGTGCTTCGCGGGAACGTGGTCCGGGCGCTGAACGCTTTCTGCGCCGGCGAACCCTTACATTCCGCCCCAAATGATTAAAAAATTATCAATGAGCCCGCCGTGATAAAAACTTTATCACGGCGGGTTTTCTGTTTATTGTGAAAAAACAACGAGTATACTATGATAACTTCATCAAACAAAAGAGCCGCAAGACGGCTCGGGAAAGGATGTTATCTATGTATTATTCCAGTGGCAACTATGAGGCTTTCGCCCGTCCTAAAAAGCCGGAGGGCGTGGATCACAAGTCCGCCTACATCATTGGCACCGGGCTCGCCGCCCTCACCGCCGCCTGCTATCTGGTTCGGGACGGCCAGATGAAGGGCGAGCACATCCACATCTTTGAGAAGGACCCCATCCCCGGCGGCGCCTGCGATGGCTGGAAGTTTGAGAACGTGGGCTATGTCATGCGGGGTGGCCGAGAGATGGACAACCACTTTGAGGTCATGTGGGACCTGTTCCACTCCATCCCCTCCATTGAAACCGAGGGTGTCAGTGTGCTGGACGAGTATTACTGGCTGAACAAGGAGGACCCCAACTACTCCCTGTGCCGGGCCACTGTGAACCGGGGCCAGGATGCCCACACCGACGGCAAGTTCGACGTGTCCGACAAGGCGGCCATGCAGATCATGAAGCTGTTCTTCACCGCCGACGAGAAGCTCTATGACAAGCGCATCACCGACTATTTCGACGACGAGGTGCTCAACTCCAACTTCTGGCTTTACTGGCGCACCATGTTCGCCTTTGAGAACTGGCACTCCGCCCTGGAGATGAAGCGGTATATCAAACGCTTCATCCACCACATCGGCGGCCTGCCCGACTTCAAGGCGCTGCGCTTTACCCGCTACAACCAGTACGAATCCATGATCCTGCCCATGGTGAGGTACTTGGAGAACCACTGTGTGCAGTTCCACTACAACACCAAGGTGGTGAATGTGGAGTTTGACATTCAGCCGGGCAAAAAGCTGGCCAGCCGAATTGAGCTTCTCACCGAGGAAGGCCAGACGAACCTGGATCTGACGGAGAACGATCTGGTGTTCATCACCAACGGCGGCTGCGTGGAAAATTCCACCATGGGCGATCAGAACACCCCGGCCCCCTACAACACCGAGATCAAGCCCGGCGGCGGCTGGGATATGTGGCGGAAGATCGCTGCCCAGGATCCGTCCTTCGGCAACCCGGACAAGTTCTGCTACGATCCGGAGCAGACCAACTGGATGTCTGCCACGGTGGAAACCCTGGACGGGCAGATCATCCCCTATATTAAGAACATTTGCAAGCGGGACCCCTTCACCGGCAAGGTGGTCACCGGCGGCATTGTCACCGTGAAGGATTCCTCCTGGCTGCTGAGCTGGACGATCAACCGTCAGCCCCAGTTCCGGGAGCAGCCTAAGGATCACTGCCTGGTGTGGGTGTACTCCCTGTTCACCGACGTGCCCGGCGACTACGTGAAGAAGCCCATGCGGGAGTGTACCGGCAAGGAAATCTGCATGGAGTGGCTGTACCACCTGGGGGTGCCCGAGGATCAGATCGAGGGATTGGCGGAGCACAGCGCCAACACTGTGCCTGTCATGATGCCCTATATCGACGCCTTCTTCATGCCCCGCAACGACACGGACCGCCCGAAGGTGGTGCCTGATGGCGCTGTTAACTTCGCTTTCCTGGGCCAGTTTGCCGAGACGGCCCGGGACACCATCTTCACTACCGAATATTCCATGCGCACCGGTATGGAGGCGGTGTATACCCTGCTGGACGTAGACCGGGGCGTGCCCGAGGTATGGGGCAGCACCTACGACGTGCGCGACCTGCTGGACGCCTCCGTTAAGCTTCGGGACGGCAAGCCCCTGACGGACATGAGCCTGAACCTCATCGAAAAGTTCGCCCTGCACAAGGTTCTGAGCAAGGCGCAGGGCACCGACATCGAAAAGCTGCTGAAGGAGTACCATGTCATTTAGCCGCTTGTGCCTCCGTTCCACATACTCAGCTGCGTTGTAAAATCCCACCTGGAAGGAGGCTCCCTCATGAAAAAAGCCCGTAAGGCCGCCGTTGCTCCGGGGGATGTAGACGACCTCATCTTCTCCCAGGAGAGTAACTGGCTGACCAGTGATCGATAAAAAGATGCTGCAAAAATGCGGCAGCATCTCACATTTGAGACTGCCGCCGCATTTTTGCTCTGTGTTGCATTATTGGTCGCTACCAATCTCGGCCTCGGTATACAGTAGTGCGTTCACGATCTGCTCCAAAGCACGAAACTTCACATGAGACATTTTCCGAAATTTGCTTGTCAATTCCGAGACATCATTTTCATCTCGCCTGGCAAACAGGATACTGTCGCTGGATATACACAGTTTTTCGCAAATTGTCCTCAGTGTTTCAATGGAAATGCCGGAAACACCCCGCTCTAAATCAGATACAAACTGCGGTGTTTTGTTGATCAGCTCCGCGAATTGCTCCTGGGTTATCCCACCTTTTTCCCGCGCCCGTTTGATGCGCTCCCCGATTTGTATATTGAGTTCTTTTTTTGCTTTCATGACACAATCCCCTAACATCAGTACTGCACTTAGTTTAGGTAAAAATTCCGTTGACATACACAATGTTTTGCACTTACAATTATTAAGGGCAAAACACTTAGTCTCGCTGGGAAGATTCAAAAAAGATAGAAAAGGAGAATCGCTATGATCCCAAAAACACTGGGCAAGCTCGGCCTGAAAACCGCCTATGGCTACATCGAGAAGGACCCGGAGCATAACCTCCCCAAGCTGATGGAATGGGTGGACAGGCTGGCTGGAGACGGCCCCAACAGTTTCCTTGTACAGCGGGACGCATTCCGCACAGTCATCAATGACCCGGACAACAATATGCATCAGCTGCTCATGAACATCTTCCGAGAAGTGGACAATGATGTGCTGAAAGCCACCTTTGAAAACTTCCTTCTGAACGCCAATATCGTCGGCTGGCCCATCCAAGAAGAAATGCGGTCGAAATACAACTGCAATATCCCCTGGGCTATCCTACTGGACCCTACCAGCGCCTGCAACCTTCACTGCACCGGGTGCTGGGCTGCCGAATACGGTAATAAGCTAAATTTGTCTCTAAATGAGATCGACTCCATTATCCAGCAGGGTAAGGAGCTGGGCGTCTATATGTACATCTACACCGGGGGCGAACCCATGGTAAGAAGCAAGGACATCATCGCCCTGTGTCAGAAGCATTCGGACTGCCAGTTCCTCGCGTTTACCAACGCTACCCTCATCGACGAGGCATTTGCGGACGATATGTTGCGGGTGAAGAACTTCATCCCCGCCATCAGCCTGGAAGGTTTTGAAATGGCCACCGATGGCCGCCGCGGAAACGGCGTGTACCAGAAGGTGCTCCGGACCATGTCCATCCTTCGACAGAAGCGCCTGCCCTTCGGCATCTCCGCCTGCTATACCAGCCAGAACCTGGACTCCATCAGCTCCGATGAGTTCATCGACCAGCTGGTAAAGTGGGGCGCACAGTTCATCTGGTACTTCCACTATATGCCCGTAGGCAATGATGCTGTCCCGGCGCTGATGCCCAATCCTCAGCAGCGGAAAGCGATGTACTACCGCATCCGGGAAATCCGCTCCACCAAGCCCCTGTTTGCCATGGACTTTCAAAACGACGGCGAATATGTGGGCGGGTGCATTGCCGGGGGCCGCCGATACCTCCACATCAATGCCAACGGCGACGTCGATCCCTGTGTGTTCGTCCACTATTCCGATTCCAACATCCGGGAGAAATCCCTGCTGGACTGTCTGCGATCCCCCATGTTCATGGCGTATCATGACGGGCAGCCCTTCAACGATAATCACCTGCTCCCCTGTCCCATGCTGGAGAACCCTGAGAAGCTGCGGGAGATGGTGCACCGCACTGGGGCCCACTCTACTGATCTACAATCCCCGGAGAGCGTTGATCATCTGTGCGACAAATGCGTTTCTTATGCCCAATGCTGGAAGCCGGAGGCAGAACGGCTGTGGGGCGCCAGCCATGCTGAAAAACAGGAAAAACGGGATTGACGGGGATGATGCTCTAACTATGGAAAATACGTTGGAGCCATCTTTGCGGGAAATACTTGCCTTGTATGCTCCGACTGATATAGTATGCTGAAAAAAGGCCGCAGCATGTGCTCCCAACTGCGGTCTTTCTTCAAGTGAAATAGGGGACGTTTTATGTCGAAACAAGTTTCGGATGAAAAGATACAGTATAAACGCATATACAAAATTATCCTTATTTTTATTTGGGCCGCTATCCTGATCGTATGCTTTCGGCACAGAGAATACTTTACAGTTGATGGAGTTTTAGGCCATTCACCGCAGAACACAGTGCTTGCCGCTGTTTTTATGCTGTTCCTTTTTGCACTGAAAAGTGTAAGTGTTTTTATATACAGTGGTTTCCTTTTTATTGCAAATGGCATTCTTTTCCCGTTGCCAACTGCAATCCTGCTTAATACCGTTGGAGCTTGCATTATGCTGTCCCTTCCCTACTGGCTGGGGCGCCAGCTTGGAAAGGGTGTGATTGATCACATTGTCAGTAAATATCCCAAAGCAGCAGCATTAAGACAGGTGCGGACAAGCCATGAATTTGTCCTTTCATTTTTCACACGAGCAGTCAATATTCTGCCCAGCGATGTATTGAGCCTCTATATGGGAGCAATAGGCATACATTACATTAAGTATTTGACTGGGAGCATTTTAGGGATGGCCTTACCAATCGTTACCTTTCCGATTATGGGGACAAATATAGCCGATCCTATATCGCCAGCGTTCTTAATCCCATTTGCAATTCAGATAGCGGTAAGTGTAGTGTCAATCATCAGTTGTTGTATCTACCGAAAGAAAAATAAGAAAGAGGCCGCATACGATGAAAAAGAAAACAGGAATTGTTGACGTAGGCGGCGGTATGCGGGGAATTTATGCTGCCGTGGTATTCGACTTTTGCCTGGACGCAGGAATCCGCTTTGACCTGGGGATCGGCGTCTCGGCGGGAAGCGCCAACCTTGCATCCTTTGCCGCAGGGCAATCTCAACGCAACCAGCGCTTTTTTGCGGAATATTCTCAACGGAAACAATATATGGGTTGGGAAAATTTCATCCGCAAAGGGTCTTTCCTGGATTTGGACTATATTTATGGAACCCTTAGCAATTCCGCAGGAGTAGATCCGTTGAATTATCCGGCATTCATGGCAAATCCGATGGAAATTCTAATGGTTGCTACCGAGGCAGAGAGTGGAAACCCCAAATATTTCAGCAAGAATGATATTAGCCAGGACAATTATGATGTATTGAAGGCATCTTGTGCCATTCCATATGTGTGCAAGCCTCAATTCATCGACATGGTTCCATATTATGATGGCGCATTGGGGGACACCATCCCCTTTGAAAAAGCCTTTGAATTGGGCTGCGACAAGGTAATTCTTGTCTTGACCCTTCCTTTGGACACGGTGCGCACCTCGAAAAAAGACAAATTTCTGGCCGCCAGAATCCGAAAAACATATCCAATGGCCGCACATCGACTGGAACACCGGGCCGGACAGTATAATGTGAGGATAGCTCAGGCAAAAAAGTATGCAGATCAGGGAAAACTGCTTTTTGTCGCCCCAGATAATACTTGTGGTGTTACCACTTTGAAACGGAAGCCCAACTGTATGGCCCGTCTCTATGCAAAGGGGTATTCCGATGGACATAGAATCGTGTCCTTTCTTACTGATTAGCGCAGATTTTTTGACGTTTATGAGGAAAGAAGGGGAGACACAAAGCTTATGAAGCGTTTTATTTGTGGTTTGTTTGCCAGCATCGGGTTGTTGTGTATCATTTTTCCGGGCCCAATTACGGTAGGGCTGCCCTATGTTTTGGGTGGAGCCATGGTGCTGGCCGGCATACTGTACTGCATAGCCTATTTCCGCAAGGGCGGAGCATGGGTAGACCATTCTGTAGAATTGGCAAACGGCTTTGTCCTGCTTACGGTCGGAATTGTCTTTATCATTCATGGGTCAGAATCTATAGGCCCTATGGGGACAACATGGGCAATCATTGGAATCCGAAAGGCATCAAAATCCTTGTCTCGTGCCATTCAGGCAATCGGCACAAAGGCGGTCTCCTTTGGATCATTTGCTGAATTTCTTATTCGCATGACTTTTTCAAGTATGCTGTTGCTTTATCCAACGGAGAAATTCGAGGGGCACATTATTCTCCTTGGGTTGGATCTTATTGCAGTAAGCATTCGCCTTACGAAACGTTGTTCTCCCGCACTTGATGGGGAAGAATAGCGATATATATCAAAGCAGGCAATTGTTCCACTCAATCACTTTTGTAAAGGATGACATTATGAAAAGCAGCAAAAAATATCTGCAAGCGTCTGGTGTTGTAATTGCCGCCACTATGTAACAATTTGAAAGCTGCCCGCGCTCGTGTGGGTATGTCCCAGGAATTGGTCGCAGATCGCTTGAATGTAAGCCGTCAAGCGGTCACAAAATGGGAAGTCGGCCAGTCCAAACCGAGTGCGCAAAACCTGCAAGCATTAGCGGAACTTTATGGAGTATCGTCCAACGAATTGCTATCAAATGCACAGCAGAAAAACCCCAATCTTATTTTGAGGGCTAATTTGACCAGATGGGCCATTATCTTGCAAACCGCTTTTCTTTGCAGTAGCGCCCATTTCGTCAATATATTCCGCAGAAATCCGAATGATGCAGTTTATCAATGGTCATTTATCTTTTCCCTTGCAGTTTTGGTGCTATGCTCAACATGGGTGACAACAAATCACCGCTACGAACTGGACAAAGAGCAGCGGAGGAAAAACATAAACATTGAGTTAGGCTATTGCTGTATTCAACTTTTGGCGGCCTTGTTTACAATATTCCGCGGATTGGGCCTGGTGGGGGTTACCCTTATTCTTCTTGTTACTTTTGCGTATATTCTATATATCAATCCTAAATCCTAAATTTATGAACCGCAAGTTGACAGGATAAGTGGAGGCATTGAAAAACAATGGGGACAAAGTTATACCGATTTGCGGTGTTGACAAGCGTACTGGGCCTGTTGTCAATCGCGATGGTCATGATTTCTGGAACGGCTTACCCCGATATGCTGTTTCAAATTCTGACCCCTAACGCAAATAAAATATTTGTGGTTATCCCATTAGCTCAGCCTGCAAAAAGGCCGGATTAAAGGACAGCAAAGGTGATATGATAGGGCCATGATACCAGGAAGCGGGGAAAAGGGTCATGGCAAAGAAAAAGGGTCTGCCACTTGGGACGTTTCTGAAGCGGTTCTCCAGCGAGGCAGTATGCCAGGAGTATCTGGCATCGCTGTGTTGGCAGAATGGCTATGTTTGCCCCAAATGCGGTTGCCGTCATGGATACCGGCTTTCCAACGGATGATACCAGTGTGCCCAATGCCGCATCAGACCTCGGTGACGGCAGGAACTGTGCTGCACAAGACCCATATGCCGCTGACTCAGTTGGTTTCTGGCGTTCAATTTTGTGTGCCAGGACAAGCGGGGCATCTCAGCCGTTCAACTGGCGGCAATGCTTGGAACGACCTATAAAACCGCCTGGTATATGCTTAAGCGCGTGCGTGCCGCTATGGGTCAGCGGGATGGAAGCCATCGGCTATGCGGCATCATCGAGTTTGATGATGCGTACTTTGGCGGCCCAACAACAGGAAAAAAGAGGGGGTGTGGCACAGAAAAGGCGAAGGTTTTTGTGGCATTGTCTTTGGATGAGCGGGGCAAGCCCCGCTTTCTGAAAATGCGGGTGACGCTCAATATCAAGCAGGCGTACGTGAAGAAATTTACCATGCCACCTTTGACGATGGCAGCGAGATCCACAGCGATGGCTATCGCAGTTACATCCCGGCGCTGGAACGCTATACCCATGAACACAAACCCTACGATCCCCATTCCGGCCTTCTCCATTGGTTGCACATCGTCATCAGCAACGCCAAGGCATTTATTCTGGGCACCTATCATGGCCTGCCCAAGAAGCACTTTCAATCCTACCTGGACGAATATTCCTTCCGTTTCAGCCGCCGCGGCTTCAGCGGTGCCTTAGTGGATCGTTTGGCGCTGGCTGTCTCTCGTTCTCGTCTGGCTGATTAAAAGGGATAACCACATAAAATATTTATTTGCGATGATTTTATAAACTCAAAATTATTCTTCTCCTGGAGGAAGCATGCCCATGTAATCAACAGAATGTACCTATATTTACAAAAATATACAGTGTATTATACTGGATACACATATCAATGCAAACGCAAATTTCGTCACAGTTGCAGGCAGTCCTCGCAGCGTCTATTCGCTTTGCTAATGGACGCATCGTACCGAGCTTGCCGAAATACATGATGCACCCTGCCGTTGGGTTGGATTGGCGGAGCGATTCAGCTGCAAGGCCACGGGTTGGGGCAATGTGCATCTTGCCTCAATTACGGGTGGAGAGATAGAGTGTCCCACACCCCCTGACGCCGTCCAGCGTATAAGGTATTTTTATTTATAATAGACAAGATGTGGCTCGTGGGACTTATCAACCGCCAGTCACAAGAAAGAAAGCAAAAAATACCAAAGACAAGTTAATTATTTATCCCCCAAAAGGGCCGCAATCTGCATGGCAGGTTGCGGCCCTTTTCTATTCGACATTATTCGACAACGTCCGACAATTTGTGCCATGCGGTATTAGATGGCGTCAGCTTATTTCACCCCGTTGCCGGGGCCCTCCGCTTCTGAAATCAAGGGTTTACCCCAATTTCAGAAGAACAGGAGGCATATGATAGATGCATCTTAAAAGGGCGGTGAGCACATGACGATCTGGCAGAGACTGGATGAGCTGAATATGTCCCGATATCAGCTTTCGAAAGCCTGCGGACTCCCGTGGACAGCGGTTTCCGACATCTGTCGAGGGAAGCTCCTCCTGTCGCAGTGTGATGATGAAATGATAGACCAACTGGCAAATTCGCTGCAGCTCTCCACCCAAGCCCTGCTGGACTTGGAAACCGGCCCACAGGAGGATCAGCCCGACTTGGAAGCTGGGCTTCCCGGTTTTTTACGCAAGTCCATCCATGATCTCCGCCAAGGGGAACTGGAGCAGGTCAGCTATCTGGACTGCCTGTATGACGATCTATACGGTTCGATCAACTCTGCGCAGTGGGGCGGGGAGATCACCAAAGAGCAGGCAGACGATCTGCGAAAGAAATATTTATTCGGTGAAAGCCAGGAGGATGAGGCATGATCGATTTTACCCAGTGCGAGGTAAACAAGTTTCGGGCCTACGGCGGAGCGAACGGAAACAAGATCAATATCCGCTATCAAGGGGAAGGGTATATGCTGAAATTCCCCCCTGTTCCCACCCGAAGCAAGACCATCAGCTACACCAACAGCTGTATCAGCGAGTACCTGGCCTGCCACATTTTTGAACTGCTTGGGATCAAGGCCCAGGAAACCCTTTTGGGAACCTATACGGATCAGCGGGGCCGCGAAAAGCTGGTGGTGGCCTGTAAAGATTTCACCGAGGGCGGGAAACGGCTGATGGAATTTGCCCAGCTGAAAAACGCCTGCATCAACAGCGAACAGAGCGGCTATGGCACAGACCTGCGCGATATCCTGCAGGCCATTGAGGAACAGACGCTTATCCCTGCCGGACAGCTCAAGGCGCACTTTTGGGATATGTTCATCGCAGACGCGCTGCTGGGAAACTTTGACCGTCACAATGGCAACTGGGGTATCCTGGTAGACGAGGAAAACCAAGCAGCGGAGATCGCCCCAGTTTATGACTGCGGCTCCTGTCTGTACCCGCAGCTTGGGGCCCACGAAATGCAGGCCGTGCTGGATGATGAAAGGGAGATCAAACGGCGCATCTACGAATATCCCACCTCCGCGATTATGAATGGCGGAGCAAAGATATCATACCCCCGCTTCATCTTTGGACAGTGGTATGTAGCCATTGCATTTATTTGATTTGGGCGTTATAATGAAAGAAAAAGCTTGGAGATATTGCCGTGACAGATAAAGATTACAAAGATCTGATTTACAGTATCATCATCCCACAGGAGCTGCCGCAAGAGGAACAGAACGTTCGATACCAGCCTCTTGTTGATTTTTTGCAGACAGAAACCCCATCATCTTTGTATCGCTTTCGGGAATGCAATGAGAACAGTATATCTGCATTTGATCAAGATCAAATTTGGTTTGCACCAGGATCAGAGATGAACGATGATTTTGATGCATTGCTGTTTTTAGACCGAAACACCATCTATTCAAACCTTGAACGCTCTCTCGCCTCTTTTGGGGCAGAGATTCCCAATAGCGTATTGAATTCATTTCCTGATGATGTAGCTGCTTCTGTACAGGCACAATTTAAACAGATGTCTGAGACCGAGATAGATGAATTCAGAAAGCAGTTACATTGCTTCTTGGTTAACCGGCTTGATGCAAATATGCCCAGAATTGAGCACATCATTCAGAGTGTCCTTAAATTTGCGTGTTTTTCAGAAACTATTGACTCTGCTGCTATGTGGGGGTATTACGCTAATTCTGGAACAGGCTTTGCTTTGGCGTATGATTTCAGAAATCAAAACTACACAGATTGTACATTGTGCGAAAAGAGATTCCTTTGCCCGTCCGCAAAGATAGGGTCACTATTCCGTGTGATATATGACGATGTTCCTTTTGATGCGACTGGATATGGCACGTGGCTTCTTCAATATCAGATTGCCCATGATATGGTACCAAACAAACAATTTGCAAATCTTTCCTCGCTGCTGTCGCAAACTAATCCATGCCCTGATTTATTTATGTCGTCTAAAATTATATTACACAAATCAACTTCGTGGAGGCATGAGAAAGAGTGGCGGATGATTTATTCATGTAATCCACAAATAGATGGACATGAGAAATTTGTCTGGGCCAAAAAGCGACCAACAGCTGTATATCTGGGTAGGAAAGTCAGCCCACTTAATGAGAAATTATTGCGTCACATTGCTGTGGAGAAAGGTATCCCCGTCTATAAAATGGCGATGAATCATGTACAGTCTTCCTATAAATTAGTTCCTCGGCTTATATAAGGAAGCTCCTATTAATCTTGATCCATTGCGTAGGCAGGGGTCAAATCATAATACTCAAAACTGAACTACTATAGCTTCAAATGACCATAGAGATATCATCAGTTTAGACATACTTGACCAAGCAACAGAATAGAAGGAGCAAATCAATGGCAGAGAAAAAGTATCAAGTTTTTATTAGTTCAACCTATTCAGACTTGGTTGATGAGCGGCGCAGAATCCTTGATATTCTTTTGATGGCTGACTGTATTCCGGCAGGAATGGAAGCTTTTGTTGCCACAGATGTTGAACAATTCGAAGTGATCAAAAAGGTTATTGATTTGTGTGATTACTATGTCCTGATCATTGGAAAGCGATATGGTTCCGTAAACCAAACGACCGGATTGAGTTATACAGAAATGGAGTATGAGTACGCAAAACAACAACAAATTCCTGTCTTAGTCTTTGCCATTGACGAAACTGTAGAGTTGCCCGCTGATAAAGTCGAAGTTGCCCCTGATAAGATTGAATCATTGAAACGGTTCCGCCAAAACGCCATGACGAATCGTCTTGTTAGTCTATGGAAAACCCCTGATGAATTGACCGCTGCATTGGCAATTTCAATTATGCGTGCAAAGAGCGAAATAGAACGTCCAGGATGGCAACGTGCAGCAGATTATGATGAGGCTACCCTCCTACGTGATATTATGTATTTGCAAAAAGAAAATTCGCAGTTAAAAAAGGACCTTGCCACGGCAAAAGAAGAACTTCGAACAATTACTGAAATGACTGATATTGCATTCGAAAACTGTAGCGTATCAATTGGATATAAAAGGCGGTATGAAAAGCATCTTCCAGAGCATGGAAAGATTACTCAAGCGTTAACCGAGTTGTTTAAAATAATCTCAATGCAAATGTTAGATGTCGGTCTTACAGAAACTGGTATAGATAATATTTTACGTAGCAAGCTATTCGGAGAGGATTCTTATTGGTATAGTTTTGATGATCCTCAATTCGTAAAGCAAATTCTCAACCAGTTTAAAGCGGCTGGTCTACTTCATTCATCTTGGAATAAAAGCAAGTCAACACTCTTTTGGAGCCTGTCCAAAAAGGGAGTGCTTACACGAGATCAGATGATGCTGATAAAAAAGAGTTAGGAAATGTCTTATGCCCTACTTGAATAGATGACAAAATTTAGTACAGCACAATGCTTTCCCAAAAAGCGATTTTGCCACATTACGCCAGATATCGACAGGTTTCGACAAGAAGCCTGTCGATTTATCTTGCGGTTTCCGATCCGGCGACAAGGAGAATGTGCGAAATCCACAAAAAAGTGCGCTTCAAATGGTCAAAATGTAGAACATTATGAAACCGCTTGAATCATATTGGTTTCCTGTGCTACAATGGAAACCGATATAAACAGTCTGGTTTCCGAAGGGAGGAGGGATTCGCTATGGAACTGCGCGAGCGCATGATCGGCGCGGCCACCGCACTGTTTCAGGCGAAGGGCCTGTGGTTTACCTTGCAGGAGGTGGCCGATGCTTTGCACATCAGCAAAAAAACCATTTACACGCTTTACCCATCCAAAGAGGCGCTTCTGCTGGACATGGTAGACGATCTGTTCGTCCGCATCCATCAGGAAAAGCGGTCGCTGATCGCCACCTCCGGCCCCATTGAGGAGCGGATCAGGTCGGTCATGATCGCTCTGCCGGAGCAGTACCAAGCCTTGGACCTTCGGCTTTTGGGGGAGCTGGACGAAAAATACCCCGCCGTGGCCCGCCGGGTGCGGGAGCACCTGGAAACCAACTGGGAGCCAACCATCGCCCTGCTGGAGGAAGGGGTGGGGAAGGGCTGCATCCGCCAAGTGTCTATCCCGGTACTGCGGCAGATGGTCACCGCGTCCATCGAAGGCTTTCTTGTAAACGGCGAAAACGGAGCCAGCTACGCGGACACCCTGGCCGCTATGATGGACATCATTATGAACGGGATCAGGAGGAGAAACGATGAGGTATAGTTTGTGCGACGGCTGGGAGTTTACGCCCCAGTGGAGCGACGAATTTCCGACCGGGGGCGGCGAAGCCCGAGCTGTCCGCCTGCCCCACACCTGTAAGGAGCTGCCCCTGCACTGCATCGATTCGGAGGACTATCAGATGTTGTGCGGTTACCGCCGGACGCTGGACGTCCCCGCCGGACTGGCGGGCAAGCGGCTGTTCCTTCAACTGGACGGCGCGGCCCACATTGCTACGGTGTACGTCAACGGCGTGGAAGCGGCCACTCACCGCTGTGGCTACACCGCCTTCCGGGTAGAAGTGACAAAGCTGGTGGAGCCGGGCCGGTCCAACCTGCTGGCTGTGAAGCTGGATACCAGCGAAAACCCATCCATCCCGCCTTTTGGTTTTGTGGTAGACTACCTCACCTATGGCGGGCTGTACCGGGAGGCATGGCTGGATGTGCGGGAAAACGGATACATCACCGACATTTATGTTACCACACCCACGTTGACCACGGCAAACGTCAAGGTGGCCACCGACGGCGCGCCCGATGGGGCAAAGCTGGAGGTTTCCATTTTGGACAGCGCGGGGAAAACCGTGTGGGCTGGCGCGGCGGGAAAGGCCAATGTTCCGAACGCCAAGCCCTGGGACACGGCGCGGCCCGATCTTTACCGCTGTG
This sequence comes from uncultured bacterium, assembly GCA_948469375.1. Lineage (GTDB taxonomy): Bacteria > Bacillota > Clostridia > Oscillospirales > Oscillospiraceae > Enterenecus. Next base: position 26,780 of record CAOKLO010000036.1, read on the forward strand.
AGGCCCGCCTCCTGGCCCCGGACGGAATGGAGTTGGATCGGCAGGAGGCCGCTTTCGGCTTCCGCACCGCGCAGTTCAAAGCGGACGGCTTCTACCTCAACGGCAAAAAAACCTTCCTCCGAGGCCTGAACCGCCATCAGAGCTACCCCTACATTGGCTATGCCGCCCCGGAAGCCCTTCAGCGGGAGGATGCCCGCATTTTGAAGGAGGAGCTTGGCTGCAATGCCGTGCGCACCAGCCACTATCCCCAGAGCCAGTATTTTATCGACGAATGTGACCGGCTGGGGCTTCTGGTGTTCACCGAGATCCCCGGCTGGCAGCACATCGGAAACGGGGCATGGAAAGGTCAGGCCTGCCAGAACGTCCGGGAAATGGTTTTACAATACAGGAACCACCCATCCATCATACTGTGGGGTGTGCGTATCAACGAGAGCCTGGACGATGACGAATTCTACGCCCGCACCAACGCCATCACCCATGAGCTGGATCCCAGCCGTCAAACTTCTGGTGTACGCTACCTGGAAAAAAGCAGTCTGCTGGAAGATGTATACGCCTACAACGATTTCTCGCATAACGGCAGGACCCCCGGGGCCAAGCCCAAAAAAGAGGTTACATCGGATATGGGCAAGGCCCTCCTCATCTCGGAGTGCAACGGCCATATGTTCCCCACCAAGCCCTTCGACACCTGGGCACGGCGGCAGGAGCAGGCCCTGCGCCACCTCCGGGTGCAGGATGCGGCGTGGAAGGAACACGCAGGGTGCTTTGGCTGGTGTATGTTCGACTATCCCACCCACAAGGACTTTGGCTCCGGCGACCGGATCTGCTATCACGGGGTGATGGACGCCTTTCGGAACCCAAAGCTGGCCGCGGCGGCCTATGCCAGCCAGGGAGAGGGGGCCCCTGTGCTGACGGTAGGCTCCTCCATGGACATTGGCGATTACCCGGCGGGGCGGATGGGGCGTGTGTACGTGTTTTCCAACGCGGACGAGGTGGCGCTGTATAAAAACGGGGTCTTTGTCACCCGTCTGTGCCAAAACCGAACATCTTCTCTGCCCCACCCGCCCTTCGTGGTGGATGACACCATCGGTGAGCTGCTGGAGACTCAGGAGGGTTTTCCGCCGGAGAAGGCCAAGCTCCTGCGGGAGTGCCTGCTGGCGGCTGGGAAGTATGGGCTGGCCGGTCTGCCAGTGTCCTATAAAGCGAAAATGGCCTGGTGCATGGCCCGGTACGGCATGAAATTCCAGGACGGCGTGGATCTGTACGGCAAGTATGTAGCCAATTGGGGCGGCGAAGCCACCGTCTGGCGCTTCGACGGGATCAAGGATGGCAAAACCGTGGCCAGCGTCACCTGCCGCCCCTCGGCGAGGCTCCATTTGGAGGTAAAGGTCAGCCATACCTCCCTCACCGAGGGGGCCAGCTACGACATGGCCGCGATCCGGGTCCGTATTCTGGATGGGAACGGGAACCCGGCCCCCTATGCCCAGCTTCCCGTGTCCTTCGCCCTGTCCGGGAACGCAGAGCTGGCAGGCCCCGCCACCGTCACGGCCGAGGGCGGTATGTGCGGCGCCTATGTGCGCAGCCTGGGCACTACGGGGACCGCCGCCCTCACCGTCCACACGGAACAGACCGAAGACGTGACGATCAACTTCACCATTAAGACCAAGGGAGAGGAAAAATGGAGCTGACCTTGAAGCAAAAGGCCGCCTTCGGCATCGGCGCCGTGGGCAAGGACATGGTGTATGCCCTGTCCGCATCCTATGTGATGTACTTCTATCAGGACGTGCTGGGCCTCAGCGCTACCTTCGTGGGGCTGATTTTGATGGCAGCACGGGTGTTCGATGCCCTCAACGACCCCTTTATGGGGGTACTGGTGGCAAAAACGAAAAGCCGCTGGGGCCGGTTCCGCCCCTGGCTGCTCAGCGGCACCATACTTAACGCGGTGGTGCTCTACGCGCTGTTCAACGCCCCCCACGCCGAAGGCGCGGGACTGATGGCCTATTTCGCCGTGGCATATATCCTCTGGGGCGTCACCTATACCATGATGGACATTCCCTACTGGTCCATGATCCCCGCTGTCACCAAGACCCCGGCGGACCGGGAAAACCTGTCCGTGGTGGGCCGCACCTGCGCGGGGGTGGGCAGCGCCCTTATCGCCATGTTCACTGTCGCGCTGGTGGGGGTGCTGGGGGGCGACAGCGAGCGGGCAGGCTTTGGCCGGGTCGCCCTCATCGTGTCGGTGCTGTTCGTGGCGGCGGAGATTTTGTGCTGTGCCTTTTTTAAGGAGAACTCCCAGACCGAGATGGAGACAGCCGGGGTAAAGGAGATGTTCGCCGCCCTGCTGCGCAACGATCAGGCCATGGTGGTGGTGGCCAGCATTGTGCTCATCAATTCCGCACTGTACCTCACCTCCAACTTCATTATTTACTTCTTCAAATACGACTTCGGCGGGGCGGGCTGGAAAGGCAGCTACACCCTGTTCTCCACCGTGGGCGGGGCGGCCCAGATCCTTGGTATGATGGTGGTCTACCCACTGCTGCGCAGAAAACTGTCCAATACCCGGATCTTTGCCGTCAGCCTGATCTCCGCGTTTTGCGCCTATGTGGTCATGCTCGCTTTCCTCTTGGCAGGGTTGTCGGGATATCTTCCCCTCCTGCTGATCCCTGGGGTGGTGGTCTTCATCTGCAACGGGATGCTGTCCGTGCTCACCACCCTGTTCCTGTCCAACAGCGTGGACTACGGCCAGCTGAAAACCGGCCGGCGGGAGGAGAGCGTCATCTTCTCCATGCAGACCTTTGTGGTCAAAGCCGCCTCCGGCGTGGCGGTATTCCTCACCGGGATCGGGCTGGACCTCATCGGCCTGGCGGGCAACACCGACGAAATCGGACCGGTGGCCGTCCAGAGCGCCGAGACCCTGCTGGGTCTGCGTCTGATGATGACAGTGCTGCCCATGATCGTGCTGGCCGCGGCGTTTGTGCTGTTCCGGAAAAAGTTCATTCTCACCGACCAACGGGTGGAGGAGATTGGCCACCAGCTCCGGGCCGGGGGTGGCGGCAATGGATAAGCTGCTGCGCTGGCGCGCCCTGGTGGGCGGACGTGCCCTCACCGGGGTGGTGGACGGGCCGGACGGCACCGTCCGCATCCGTTGCGACGCCCCTGCCGGAACCATCCAGGCAATCACCGCCATCCTCCCTTGGGAGATGGGCAAGGACGAGCGGGCCTTCTTGAACGGCTATCAGACCTGGACCTATTGCCCGGAATGCGGCAAGCGGGACAAGATCCGGGGGCTGGCCCATGTGCCCAAGCCCCTGTTGGACAAATACGCCTTTGACCGTTATGGAGATTATCACTTCGTAGACTACCCCAACAAGCGGGGCCTATTTCACGGCTTTTCCTGGTGCTATTTCCGCCGGGGGGAGCGGTTCTGTCTTATCGCCTCCCTGGATGAGCGGCCCGGATACACCATCTTCCAATACGACGCAAACCGGGGCCTGCTCGCCATTGAGCGGGACTGCGCCGGGGTGGAGCATCCCGGTGGGACGCTCCACGCCTTTGACCTGTACGTTGCTGAGGGGACAGAGACGGAGGTGTTTGACGGCTGGTTTGCCGCTATGGGGGTCAAACCCCGGACGGGCAAAAAACTGGCAGGCTATTCCAGCTGGTATAATCGGTATCAGGACATCACCCAGGAGGCCATTTCCTCCGACCTGGCAGGGTGCAAGACCCTTTTATCCCCCGGTGACCTGTTCCAGGTAGATGACGGCTGGGAGCCCCAGGTCGGCGACTGGCTGGAGCCGGACAGTGCGAAATTCCCCCGCGGCATGAAGTCAGTGGCGGAGGAAATCCATGACGCAGGCTTTCTGGCGGGGTTGTGGCTGGCCCCCTTTGTGTGTGAGACAGATTCCAACCTGTATCGGGAACACCCGGACTGGCTGCTGAAGGTAAACGGCCAGCCCTGGAAATGCGGCGGAAACTGGAGCGGCTTTTACGCTCTGGATATCGACCTGCCAGCAGTGCGGGACTATCTACGCGGCGTCTTTGACCGGGTGCTGGATCAGTGGGGGTTCGACCTGGTGAAACTGGATTTCCTCTATGGCGCGGCCCCCTTCGGCAAGAAAACCGAGAGCCGCGCCGGACGGATGATCCGGGCCATGGAACTGCTGCGGGAGTGGTGCGGGGACAAGCTGATATTGGGCTGCGGCGTGCCGGTGATGCCGGCCTTCGGCCTGGTGGATTACTGCCGAGTGAGCTGCGACGTGGGGCTGGACTGGGACGATGTGTGGTATATGCGCCTGCTCCACCGGGAACGGGTGTCCACCAAACAGGCCATCGGCAACACGATCTTCCGCCGCCAGCTTAACGGCAGGGCCTGGCTCAGCGACCCGGACGTCTTTTTCCTCCGGGAAGAAAACCTGAGACTCACTGCGGAGCAGAAACGGAAGTTGGCCCAGGTAAATGCACTACTGGGCGGGGTACTGCTCACTTCTGACGATCCGGCGGGCTACAGCCCCACCGCCCGGGAACAGTATCGCGCCCTGCGGGAGCTCAGCCGGGCGGAGAATATCCACGTAGACACAAAGCGGGGTCTCTGCGTCACTTATACGATAGGGGGCAGGGAATTCCGGCTCAGTCTGGCATAACAGTCCCCGTACGGACGGTGCACCATATCACGCTGTCGTGCCTCAGATGATCATGGTTTGGAGCTGCACACAGTGGTGGGTATCTGGCATCGGGGAACCGTTGCACCGCAACGGTTCCCCGAAAATAGCGATTTCATAATGACAAGCCAAGATAGGTTGACAGGTCACCGAGATAGGTGGCCTGTCAATTTTATATATAAAGTTCATATATTCGGTAAGTCACAGTGATTTCCGTCACTGTGGCTTTGATTTTGTGAAAGGACAGGTTCCCATGAATATCATCAAAAAAAGTGAGTCCATCCGGGCTGGTCTGCGGAAAGGCTTTCAGGATGGCACCTCCAAGATGGCCCAGCGCAAATGCTATGGATATGACACCGGCCCGGACGGTGAGCTGGTCATTAATCCTGATGAA
>CAOKLO010000037.1 GCA_948469375.1 uncultured bacterium
AGGTCAACAACCAGCTCCGCAAGGCAAAGGCAAAGCTGGAGGCGCTCGGGGTCGTAGTAGAGGACTTGGTTATTGAATAACAGCGCAAGGGCCGGGGAACACTCCCCGGCCCCTCTATTTGCCCCATAAAGGCCCCTACACGACGCTTTGGCCCGTTCATGGTATAAGTACACTCCCGGGGGCAAGTGCGGCTCTACGGGCTTTTTACGGTCCTTCATCATCCAACAGCCGGTTCAGCATATCGGCCAGGGCCTTGTCGGGGGCCTCCGCGCCCATGATACAGGCGGCGATCCTGGGGACGGCGCACAGCCTCACCGCCTTATCGGCGTCATATGTGCGCGTGGAATTGTCAATCCATGCAAGCGTCACCTCTTGCGGGTGCTGTTTGGCGTACCGCGCCGCCTTGTCTGCCAGGGTCATAGCTCTACCGCCTTTCATTTGAGAATTTTCAACAGCCGCAGCATATCAGCCATTTGCCGGTCAGCGTGTTTCTGCCTGTACCGCAGGAATCGGGCCAGATAGCGCCGGTGGAATAGTGTAGGTGCTCCATCGTGGAATTTTTCACTGTCCCAGGTGGCCTGCTGCATCCACTCGCTGAGGCGTGCTTGCTCACACCTCTTGCACTCGATATGCACACCGGGGAGACCGGACAAGTCCGGCACTTCCCCATAGCTCTGAGCACGGCCAACTTCCACCGGATAGCCATAGCGCTGAAGAAGGTGGGCAAGCTCAATTTCGCCCCTACGGCCTTTTGCCTGAGAACTTTTTCCGCTCATAGTTCCGTCGCCCCAAGTTTCATTTTGGCTTACTCTCCCGCCCCGCTAAGAAGCTATCCAGCCATTCGCTGCTTTTTTTGATCCTGTCGGCGTCCGGCTGGAAGTCGGTGCCTTTGCGCCCTGGTTTTGGGGAAGAGGATAGCCCCCACTGTTCCCGGCTTGCTTTGCGGATAGCGGCGTCCCAGTCCTTGTACGGTTTTCCTTTCATGGAGCAGTATTCGCTCAGGTAGTCAATGCAGCGTTTGGTTTCCGCTTCTCCCAGGTCAGCGACAAGGGCCCCGTATTGTCTATCATCCAAAAAAATCAAATTTCGGCTGTCGCGGGCGGGCGCGGGCGGCGGCACCGCCGCCGAACCATCATTGGATTGTACTTGCTCTTGGATTGGATTGATATTGGATTGTATTTGTATTCTCATTAGCCGTGATTTCGTGGAGCTTTTGCCCACACCTGGGGCAGCAGAACCAAAGCCGCCCACCAATCAGATTGACCATAATGCCCGCCTTTCTTGGCGCACATTTGGCGCACGATTTTGGCGCACAGGGCGGGATTGTGAAAAACATTTTGAAATAGTGGCGGCATCCATACCGCCGCATATCGCAATACTTACGCACATTCTGAAATACTTACCACCTTTATTGTACATTACGCCCTGTGGCATGCATATGAGCCACAGGGCGGTATATTATTGAAAAAAACACTGGCTGCGTAAAATTTCTTGACGAACGAATAAATCAAGTTTATACTGACTAATATGGAATTAGATTCCGAATTAGCCGCCAGGAGGAACTTCTATGAATTACATTCCCCGAGCCATTGAGCGATATGTGGAGCACTCCGCTAAAACCTTCAAATGCGTTCTGCTCACCGGAGCCAGACAGACCGGCAAGTCCACCATGCTGAGACGGCTTTTTCCCTCGTACCGATATGTGCCCCTGGATGATCCGTTTGTGGAGGAGCAGGCCAAAGAAAACCCCAATATGTTTCTCATGCTAAACCTGCCTCCGATTTTTTTGGATGAGGTTCAGCGCACCCCCGGCCTGTTCCGCTACATCAAGCTGAAATGTGACGAGAGCGACGAGCGGGGACGGTTCCTCCTGTCCGGTTCCCAGCCCCTGGAGCTGATGGAAAGCGCGTCCGAATCCCTGTCCGGGCGGGTGTGCGTGGTGGAACTGTCCGGGCTGTCCCTGCGGGAGATTTCCGGGGACGGCTTTGACCAGCCCTTTGTGCCCACCTGGGATTATATCATTCAGCGAAACCAGACGGCCAAGGCCCCCGAAAACATCTGGGCAATTATCCACCGTGGCGGCTACCCCGAGCTGCAAAATTCGGACGTGGAGTGGTCAGCGTTTTTCTCCAGCTATGTGAAGACCTATCTTGAGCGGGATGTGCGTAAGCTGTCGGCGGTGCAGGACCTGGACGATTTCCGCCGCTTCATGGTGGCGGTGGCAGCCAGGACGGGACAGATGCTGAACTACTCCAACATCGCCGACGAGATCAGCAAGGATGCCAACACCGTAAAGCGGTGGCTGTCGCTTTTGGAGGCTACCGGCATTGTGTACCTGCTGGAGCCCTACACGCCATCGGTGCTGAAACGGGCCATCAAGACACCCAAGGTCTATTTCCGCGACACCGGGCTGGCCGCTTATTTGACCCGCTGGCTCACGCCGGACACCCTGGCAAATGGCGCCATGAGCGGAGCCATGTTTGAAACCTTTGTTATCTCGGAGATTCTGAAATCCTACTCTAACCGGGGCATCGACTACCGCTACTGCGTGTCCTACTATCGGGGCAAGGACAAAAAGAAGGCCCGGGCGGATGGGGCCGAGGTTAGCGTGGAGAGCGAGGTAGATTTGATCATCGAGGAGAACGGTATCCTCCATCCCATCGAGATCAAAAAAAGCGCCAAAGTCACAGCGGATCAGACCGCTGCCTTCACGATACTGGATCAAGTGCCCGACAAAAAAAGAGGGGAAGGAGCGCTGATCTGCCTGTGCCCCCAGCCCGGAAAGCTGCGGGAAAACGTGTTCCAAATCCCGGTCTGGTTCATCTGACCGCCACACAAAAAAGGATGGTTTCCGAGATTGGAAACCATCCTTTTTATGTCGTTATGCCCCGTCAAACCCCTTGCACACCAACGGCTTGAAGTGGTTGCGGAATGTTCCACGTCCCATTGAATCGGCTCAATGCCCATAGACCGCACAGCGTTGATGACGTGGTCGTCATACTCCCCATAGGGACAGCGGAACAGGGTGGGCCGAACCCCGGTCACCGCCTCTATTTTATCGTTGCAGGCGTTCAGGTCGGCGATGATCTCATCAGAAGACAGGCTGTTGAAATGGGCGTGGGTGTTGGAGTGGCTCATGACCTCGTGGCCCGCGTCGGACAGCGCCTTCACCGACTCCGGGTATTTATCCGCCCACTCCCCCACCACGAAAAAGGTGGCCTTCACGCCGTACTTGCCCAAAATGTCAATGAGCTGCTGGGTGTCTTCGTTGCCCCAGGCGGCGTCAAAGCTAATGGACAGCACTTTATAGTCCTTCTGCACGCAGTAAATGGGCAGCTGCCGGGTGGAGGCCGACGCCCCCACCACCGCCGGGTGGTTCACCACCCAGAACATCATGACGGCCGCCAGGGCGCAGGCTCCGGCGGCGATCAGCTTTCGGCGCAGGTAAATGATTTTGGTCCCATTCATGATCGATCCCTCCCATACTGGATTTGATACCACTTTATGCCGGGAGGGCGGGCTTCATGTTAAAGGCCGCCCCAGCCGGGGCGGCCTTTTCCAAATCTTAAAATGTCAGTACTTCCTGTTTTGGCTTGTCCGCAGGGCTCAGGGCGGCGACATGGAGCACCGGCCCCTCCTCCCCCTCGTAGGCCTTGTGACGCTCCAGCCGCACAACCCCGGACACATCCGCCCAGGAGCGGTTCTCAAAGGCGCCGAAGCCGTCCCCTGCGGCCACCAGGCCCAGGAAGGTGATGTCGTTTTCACAGCAGGTCATGGCGAACCGACCCAAAATCACGTTGTCCGGGTACTGGGGCAGATGGCACACCACCGCTTTGGCCCGGACTGTCTTGCTCTGGTAGCGCTCCGGGTGCTCCATCACGTCAACATACCACACGCCGAAATCGTCCTCGGGGATGTCGATGACGTCCTGGTCCAGGTCAAAGGGACTCACGCTGTCGTCCGCGTAGTCCTGGCTGGTGCCGTCCAGATATTCCAGGTAGATGCTGGCCCGGCGGTTGACCATTTTCAGGTTCCGCTGACGCAGGGAATCCCGCAGGGCCTCGGTGCAGCGGTTGAACACAATGAGGTCCGCGTTGGTCAGCTTCTCCATCATCATCTGGCCCAGATTTTTGGCGTAGGTGTCAAAGGTAGCCGACTCCACCATGGTCATGATCTGATACAGCACCCAGTTGTCCGGCAGAGCCTCCTGATACAGCCGCCCCAGGGACCACATCCCGTTAAACTCGATGAGGATTTGCTTAGGCCGGTGCTTTTTCTCCAGTCCTTTCAAAAAGGCGGGGGTGAGGTTCTCTTCCTCCTCCACATTCACCACGGTGACGTTTTTCAGCACTTTGGGGTCATACTCCTCCGTCCCCTCCTCACAGCAGATGAGCAGGGTCCGGTCCCGCAGGGCGAAGCCGTCCTGAAGAATTCCGTTGATAAAGGTGGTTTTGCCGCCCTCCAGGAACCCGGCAAACAGGTATACAGGGATATCCATTCTGTTTCCAGCCCCTTTTTACAGGCCGAACAGCGTGGCCAGCTTATCCTCTTTCAGCTCTGCGCCGATGACGCACAGCCGCCCGGTGTAGTCCGCCGGACCGGTGCGCACTTGGTGCTCCTCGGGTACATAGTCGAAGTGGAGCCAGCTGCCGTCCCCCGCCGGGACAATGCCCTTGGCCCGCAGAATGGCGCCGCACTCGCCCAAATCCAGCTCGGTGAGGATGCGCTCCAGCTCCTCCTTGGCGAAGGGCTTGACGGTCTCCCTGCCCCAGCTGGTAAACACCTCGTCGGCGTGGTGGTGGCCGTGATCGTGGTCGTGGCAGCCGCAGGAGCACTCCTCTCCGTGGTCGTGGTCATGATGATGGTGATGCTCGTGTTCCTCACGCTCATGATCGTGGTCATGATGGTGGTGGTGCCCGTCCTCGTCATGACCGTGGTGGCAGCACTCGTGGTCGTGTTCGTCATGGTCATGATGATGGTGTTCGTGCTCCTCCTCATCGTCGTGACTGTGGTGATGGTGCTCATGGTCGTGGTGGTGATGGGCGTGAGCGGCCTCCTCGGCCTCGTGCTCGGCGCGGATGCGCTGGAGCAGCTCCTCCTCCAAAGAGGTCTTTTCGATGGCGGACAGGATGGTCTTGCCGTCCAGCTGGTCCCAGGGGGTGGTCAGGATCACCGCCGTGGGGTTCTTACCCTTTAGCAGCTCCACCGCCGCCTCCAGCTTCTCCTGGCTCATATTCTGGGTGCGGGAGAGCAGGATGGTGCCCGCGTTCTCCACCTGGTTGTTGTAGAACTCGCCGAAGTTCTTCATATACATCTTGACCTTGGAGGCGTCCGCCACGGTGACAAAGCTGTTCAGCTTCAGCGACGGGTCGTCCTTGGCGGCGTTTTCCACCGCGGCCACCACGTCGGACAGCTTGCCCACGCCGGAGGGCTCGATGAGGATGCGGTCGGGGTGGAACTGCGCCTCCACCTCGTGCAGGGCCTTGCCAAAGTCCCCCACCAGGGAGCAGCAGATACAGCCGGAGGACATCTCGGAGATCTCAATGCCCGCGTCCTTCAAAAAGCCGCCGTCCACGCTGATCTCGCCGAACTCGTTCTCGATGAGCACCAGCTTTTCGCCCTGGTAAGCCTCCGCCAGCAGTTTTTTGATGAGTGTGGTCTTGCCCGCGCCCAAAAACCCGGATACGATGTCGATTTTTGCCATTAGGTAATCATTTCCTTTACTTCAAATTTCCTACTATTTTACTGCGATATGATGGGAAAGTCAAGGGTCAGAAAGCACGAAAACCCTCCAAAACAGGAGGGTTTTCGGACATTTGAATGGTTGTTTTAACGTTTCAGCCGCTGGATGACCGCGTCCTCCAGCTTATCGCCGTACTTCATGGCCAGCAGGAACAGGGCCAGCCCGCCCACGCCCAGCAGGACCATGCCCCACAGCGGGATGGCCACCGTGGCGCTGCCCACCATGCAGGCCACCAGCAGTCCCCAGGGCCGGGTCAGCACCGCCAGCAGGAAAAAGCGCCGGAAGGAGATGTCGGTGAGCCCCGCCAGGATGCACAGCAGGTCGTCGGGGAAGAAGGGGAACAGGAAGGCCAGGGCCAGGAACACGTCCCGCTTGCGGCGGATGAGATCCAGGTACTTTTCCTCCAGCTTTTCACCCACGAATTTTCCGGCAAACTCCTGCCCCAAAGCGCGGGCCAGCAGGAACACGACGGCGGATCCCGCCGTCACCGCCCCCCAGGTCATCAGGAAGGAGGGCCACAGCCCGAACAGGTACGCCCCTGCCGCGGCGGTGATGTTGCTGGGGATGGGGGCCACGATGACGGACACCAGCTGCACGCCGAAATAGACCAGGTGGGACCAGGGGGCGCAGCGGGCAATGTACTCGCCCATCTGCTTTGGGGAACCCGCAGCCTCAAAAAAGCCGGTGGCGTACAGCGCCCCCACACCGCCGCCCAGAATGGCGGCGGTGAGCGCCCACAGCAGGATTTTACCGCGTTTGCTTTCCATGGGACATTTCCTCTCCTTGCCGGACTTGGAATCTGTTTCTGACCTCCATTATAGCGAGGCTGGAAAAAATCGCAACAAAGGTTTTCTTCAAAAATCATGAAGATTTCTTTCAGACGGCAAGGCCCATCTCCTCCCCCTGTTTCGCGCAGGCGATTAAGTTCAGGCCGCGGCTGTGGCAAACTGAACATAAATCCACCCGCGACCTGATCCTCAACCTCCACGCCGGCTTTGACGCGGCGGAGCTGTTCCGGCTGCTGCGCCCCAACAGCATGCTTATCACGGAGCAGGCAGGCGGAAACAACGACCGGGAGCTGCTGCTGCCTGGAGCGCCGCTCCGGGGTCATTTCGCGGGCTGTTTCAAAAGAATACCCTCCAAAGCGTGAAATTTATCTTTCGCTTTTGGTATGAAATATGTTATACTGAGACAAAACAAGGATACAAAGGCGGTGAGCGCAATGGCAAGCAAGGACAGGTACAAATTCGACAGCAAGATCCACGTCTATCGGGCCGCCCGCCGCATGACCCAGCAGGAGCTGGCCGACCTGGTGGGCGTCTCCCGGCAGACCATCATCCAGCTGGAGCGCAACCGCTACAACCCCTCCATGCTGCTGGTGTACTCCATCGCCCAGGAGTTCGGCGTGACCATAGAGGACCTGTTCGACTTTTCGGAGGTGTGAAGCTTGAGCTACGATGAATATTATAAGAAGGCGTTTGAGCTCAACGGTCCAAACTATGACCACCCCGTCTATCAGGCTGTGCTGGGCCTGTTGAACAGCGAGTGGCTCGTCTGGGTCAACTGGGTGCTGGCCATCGTGGTTTTTGTGGTGTTCCTGGCCTACTGCCTGTCCAAAGAGGGCCGGGACGAGCGGGGACGGGCCATCATCGGCAGTGCCTGCCTGTACGGTACGATGGTGCTGTTTGTCCTGATAAACATTCTCAGCCAGTTTTCCCTGACCGCCATGTCCAGCCTTGCGGTCTTTTCCAATTGCCTCCGTCTGGTCTTTAACGGCTACTTTCTTACTGTGCTGATCTCCATTGCGGTTTTGAGAAAACGGCGCTAAAATTCATCCATCCCGTTGGGGTGGATGAATTTCTGTCTTAAAGTAAAAAATACTTGACTTGTAGAATGAAATGAATTATACTAGACCTGTAAGCGGCGGGGCGGTCTGCCCGAAACAGTGCCGTCCAGGAAAGGAGTACATAAATGAATATCTGGAAAATTGCCGAGGCGGTGTTCACCATCGCCATGCTGATCGCGCTGGAGCGGCTGAAGAAAAAGGACCTGGACCAGGCCAGAAGCGTGCTGGCCAACGCCTTTGTCTGGACCGTAGGTGTCTGGACGCCCCTTGCGCTCATTGAGCTGCTGTCCGCCTTTGGCGTCCACCTGTTTGACGTGCCCTGGGCCCTCACCCCGCTGGACGCTATGAGCACTGCCGCCGTTATGGCGCTGCTGGTGATGTCGGGGAAGAAGCTGATGGGCTTCATCACCCCGGAATACTGAAAAAAGCCCCCGGAGCAACGCTCCGGGGGCTTTTTCTTTGACTTGTCAGTCGGTGACGTAGGGCAGCAGGGCCACGTGACGGGCGCGCTTGATGGCGTCGGTCAGCTGGCGCTGATGCATGGCGCAGGTGCCGGTGGTGCGGCGGGGCAGGATCTTGGACCGCTCGGACAGATAGCGCTTCAGCTTCTGGGCGTCCTTGTAATCGATCTGTTCCACCTTATCCACGCAGAACGCGCACACCTTGCGGCGCTTACGGTTGCCGCGGGGCTTCGCATTATCCATAGCCATATTGGCAGACCTCCTTATGTTGAGATAGCCTTTCCTGTTTTAGAAAGGCAGGTCGCCGTCGTCGTCAGCCAGCTCGGAGAACTGGTCGCCGCCCGACGGGACGCCGTAATCAGGCGGGGCGGAGGGAGCGGGACGACCGCCGTAGCTGCCGCCTCCACCATAGCTTCCGCCGCCGTAACTGCTGCGGTCGCCATAGCTGTTGTTGCCGTAATTGCCGCCGCCGTCGCCGTCTCGGCGGGAGTCGCCGAAATAGACGTTGTCGGCTACCACCTCGGCGGTGGTGCGGCGGTTGCCCTCCTTGTCGGTCCACTCCCGAATCTGGAGCCGTCCCTCCACCACGGCCATGCGGCCCTTAGAGAAGTAGCGGCTGACAAACTCGCCGGTGCCGCGCCAGGCTACCACGTCGATCCAGTCGGTGGTGCGCTCGCCGGTGTTCTTGTCCTTGAAATCCCGGTCCACCGCCAGACGGAAGCTGGCGACGGGGGTGCCGGACTGGGTGTGGCGCAGCTCGGGATCACGGGCCAGGCGGCCCATGATGACGATATGATTGAGCATGTTGTTCTTCCTCTCAGGCTTCCTTCGCCACAATGATGGAACGCATCACGCTAACGTTGATGCGCATCAGACGGTCCAGCTCGGCGGGGAACGCGGGATCGGCGGAGAAGGTCATCAGGACGTAGTAGCCCTCTTCCAGGTCGTTGATGGGGTAGGCCAGCCGGCGCTTGCCCCACTCGTCCACCTCGGTCACGGCGCCGTGACCCTCGGCCAGCTCCTTGAAGCGGGCCACCAGGGCGGCGGTGTCCTCCTCGCCCAGGGTGGGGTTGAGGACGTAGAGCACCTCGTAATTACCGCTCACTTTTGCCATTTCTTTGCACCTCCTTATGGTCTTGTGGCCTCCGGTCCTGCCGGAGGCAAGGATGTTATTGTCGTACGCATGAGGGCGCAGACTAGATTAGTATACACGAAAACCAGCTTTTGTCAAGGGGCCAGCCCCGGTTTTCCCGGTTATTTTACGCATTTTCCCCGGTTTTCGGTTTCACGGGCCTTCCCCAGATATAACGGAACACCAGCCGCGCCCCAGGGCTCAGAACGACGCACAGCCGCGCCCGCTCGCCGTCCACAAAGGCGCGCAGCTCGTCCAACTCCTCCCGGGTGAGGGTGTGCTGGCTGAACCGGGCCTTCTGGGCCAGCTCCACCGCCCGCTGGTCCACCCGGCCGCCCCAGCGCTCCATGCGCTTGAGGTAGCCGTAGCCGTCCAGTGCGGCGCGGTTGCGGTCGGGGCCGTTCAGCCGCCTGTCCCGGAGCTCCTTGACCAGATACTGCCCCAGCCAAAGCAGGGCGGCGGTCCCGGCCATGAGGGCTGGCGCCTTGAACATTTCAAGCAGCGCCGTCCAGTCGGAACCACCCGCCGGTTCGCCGTCCTCTTCCCCCTGGGCGGCGCTGGGCGCCGCAGAGGGCGCAGGGTTAAGGTCCTGGGAGGGCGTGGGGGTGGGCTCGGGGGTCTCGCTCTCGGGCACGGGGGCGGAGGGGATATCCTCCGGGCCGATCTCTCCCTGCTCGTACCACGCAAAGGCGGCGGCGGGGGTGACCTCCACAGGGTACCAGCCGAAGCCGTCCACCCACACCTCCACCCAGGCGTGGGCGGCCCGGTCTGGGACGGATATGTTCCGGTCCGCCACGCTTTCCACCGTAAAGCCGCTGACATACCGGGCGGGTATGCCCAGGGAGCGCAGCAGCAGCGCGGCGGCGGAGGCGAAGTGCATACAGTACCCCCGGCGGCTGTCCGTCATGAACCAAATCACCGGGTCCACCCCCTCCGGGGGGGCCTCCGCTCCCTGGTCGTACTCACAATACTGCTCCAGCGCAGCGGCGACCTGCCGGGCGGTATCGACGGGGTCGGCGGCGTACCCGCTGCGGACGGTTCCGTCCAGAGCCGCTCCGTAGATGCCGTTGTCCATACAAAACTGAACCAGATACTCCCGGTATTCCTCCGGCACGTCCAGATAATGCTCGTAGACAAGCCCGGGATATGGCCCGAAATTCGCGCCTCCCGCCTGCACCTTGGTGAGCATCACCTCCACAGCCTGCCTCGGATGGGGCTCGGCAAGCTCCACAAAGGAGATGGTGTGGGTCCACCGCCCCTGCTGCCGGGCCAGGAGGGAGTCGTTTACCATGGTCATTCCATTCCCCTCCAGGTCCTGGACCGTGGGAAAATAGGGGGCGTATACGCAGTTTCCCACCGCCCCCACGTTGTCCACGGTGACGGTGTGCTCCGGGCCGTGCCCGGCGCTCATGGCGGGGAAAAAGAGGACCCTGGGAGACACGCTCATCCGGACATCCGCCTGAAACGTCTCATCGGGCAGGGCCTTCCACACGCCGTTCTCATAGACCGCCAGGGACGATCCCCGCAGGTAGAGCCGTCCGCTGTAGTCCGACCGCACCCGAAGCACCGTCCGCCCGATGTAGTCCAGCGGTCCGGCCTGGGTCAGGTCGGCCTCCTCCGCCGAGCCCACGTAAGTAATCCGCCGCTGGAACGGCCCGTCAAACCGGGAGAAAAACTCGGCCAGGCGGCTGGAGCCGTTATACAGCTCGGCCTCCATGCTCCGCGCCCACTCAGGCCGGGTGTAGCCCTCCCGGGGAAAGGCAAGGGTAATCACCGCCAGCACCGCCGCCACACAGGGCAGCACCGCCAGAGTGAGCGCGCCCCGCCGGTCGGGGGCGGCCCACTTGCACAAATCGGTGAGCAGCATCACGCACCAGCAGGCGCACAAGGCCATAAAGGCGGGCCAGCTGGGATACAGGTCGGCCAGCAGGCCGGGGAGCAGGGGCGGCAGGGTAAACAGCGCCACGGCCCACCAGCGGCGGGCCCGCACCACCGCCCAGCCCAGGATCAGGGCCAGCACCGCCAGCGCCAGCGTCAAAAACAGCCGGGTGACGGCCCCCTCCTCCAGTTGGGTGAGGCCCGGGTCGTACCGGAGCACGGTCCCCCAGCTCACCCGCTGGGCAAAGATCTCGGTGATGGTGCGCGCCGTGACCCCCATCCCCTGTTTCAGATACTCCCATTTGGAGAAGACCGCCAGGTTCCACAGCAGGAGCAGCCCTCCCACCGCCGCCCACCGGAACCGGGGCAGCGACCACGCCGCCAGCGAGGCCAGCCCGAACAGCGCCGCCAGCAGGAGAAAATCTCCCTCCTGCGCGGCGCACAGGTCCAAGGGAGCGGCCGGCAGCGCGGCAATGCTCCCCAGGGCCTTGTCGCCGTACAGGCTCAAAAAGGAGCCGGTCAGCCCCAGCAGGGCGCACAGCAGCAGCAGGCCGTCCCCCACCGGCGTCAGCAAAGAGAACCTCTTTTCCCCTTCATTCATGCCCGCCGCCCCCTTCCAAGGTGATATGAAGGCGGAACGCCGGACCGTCCGGCCCCTGGAGCAGTTCGGGGAAGCCGTCCAGCGCCGGACCGGAGGCGGGCGCAAAGGTGCCCAGCAGGTCCAGCAGGCAGTCGTTGAGCTGCTTTTCGTCGGACACAGTGCGCAGCTGGGGCGTTCCCTCCTGGTCCAGCCACAGCAGGGCGTGAGCCCGCTGAACGCCCAGCAGGCCCCGGCTCAGCCCCAGCAGCTTGTCCAGCAGCGAGTCCAGCCTCTCCGGCGGGCCGTAGCGGTCCAGGGTGAGCAGGGGCAGGGGGATCAGGGTTTCCGCCCGCTCCCGGACGATGAGCTGGTCCCACTTGGAGGACAGCTTCCAGTGCACCGAGCGCATGGGGTCGCCGGGGCGGTAGTCCCGCAGGTCGTAGTCCTCCCCCGGCCCCATGCGGGAGGCGCTGAACGGGGAGGGACGGGTCCCCTGTCCTTCCGGAATGGAGGGCAGCTCCGCTTCCGCCGGGATGGGGCGGCACACCATCCGGACGGGCGGGGGCACACTTATGGGCAGGGAAAACAGCCCCAGGTAATCGCACACCTTGGCATGATTCATCCTCAGCTCCAGCAGGCCGCAGTGGTCGGTGGGGGCGGACAGCTCCACCGGGCGGCGGCGGGCGACGCCGGACAGGGTGAGCCGCCGGTGCTCCCTCTGCCCGGTGAGCAGGTTTTCCGCCGTGAACCGGACGGAGAGCCGGGACAGCGGCAGGCCGTTGGGCGACTCCACGGACACCAGCCAGCGGCCCTTCCCGCCCCGCTCCAGGGCGGGCGGCGCGGCGGATAGCTCCAGACGGCACCCCACCATGCCCGGCAGGGACAGCGCCAGGGACAGCACCGGCAGGGCAATGCACAGCGCCAGCAGGAACTGGGCCAGATAGTTCTCATTGGTAATGTGAAACAGCACCACCGCAATCAGGGTGAGGCCGTACAAAACACGGCGAAACAGCATGGCCGTTACCGAATGCGGGGCGCCCGGGTGGCGGCCAGCACCTCAGCGGCGATGTCCAGGGCCCGCTGCGCGCCCCCCGCCGACCCGGCGGGCAGCACCAGCCGATGGGCGACGGCGTCACCCCAGACGAATTTCACGTCCTCGGGCACCACGTAATCCCGCCCCCGCAGGAAGGCGGACGACCGGCACAGGCTGGCCAGGGAGATGGCCGCCCGGGGGCTGGCCCCCTGGGCCAGCTGGGGATGGCTGCGGGTGGCCCGCACCAGCCGGAGGATGTAATCCAAAATAGCGTCGTCCACAAACACCCGGTCCACCAAATCCCGCAGACGGGCCAGCTGCGCCCGGTCCGCCGCCTGGGCCACCGACTCCATGACGCCGCCCCGCATTTTCCGCTGGAGCAGCTCCAGCTCATCCTCCGGGGCGGGGTAGCCCATGGTCAGGCGCAGGGCGAAACGGTCCAGCTGGGAGTCGGGCAGCAGCTGGGTGCCGGAGGCCCCCGCCGGGTTCTGGGTGGCGATGACCAGGAAGGGGTCCGGGATGGGATGGGCCACCCCGTCCACCGTCACCCGGCCCTCCTCCATGGCCTCCAGCAGGGCGGACTGGGTGCGGCTGGTGGCCCGGTTCAGCTCGTCGGCCAAAAACAGGTTACACAGCAGCGCCCCGGGCTGGTACTCCATCTGTCCGGTAGCCTTGTTGTAGAGGGAGAAGCCGGTGAGGTCGGAGGGCATCACGTCGGGGGTGAACTGCACCCGGTTATACTGCAGGCCCAGGGCTTTGGAAAAGGCGATGGCCATGGTGGTCTTGCCCACGCCGGGGATGTCCTCCAGCAGGACGTGGCCCCGGGCCAGGATGGCCAGCAGGGTCTTGACCACCGTTTCGTCCTTGCCGACCACGGCCTTTTTCACTTCTGCCACCACCTGGGCCGCCAGCTGATTCTCATGCATGGTATGTCACTCCTTGGACAGGCTGCCCATTATTATAGCAAAAAAAGCGGGGCTTGAACAGCCCCACTTGAGGTTTGACAAATTCTGTGTTAAAATGACAGTAGTCCCCGAAGGGGGCCGGGCGCTGCACATGAGTTGGAGGCGGGTAGTCACGCTGACCCCGGAAGGGGGTGACTGCATATGCGTATCACAATTACGTTTTACGTTGGGGACTTTACGGTCTCGATCGTCGTGAAAAGCGGAAACCGCCACTCTGCCAAGTGACGGTTTCAAAGACTTTGTTTGATTCCAAAACCTTACATGGTTTGTCAAGCAAAACAAGCCCCCGATCCATTGGACCGGGGACTTTGATTTTCTGATTCAGCTTCAGGCCAGCTTGCTCTTAGCCAGCTCGGTGAGCTGGGTGAAGGCGGCCTTGTCGTTGACAGCCATCTCGGCCAGCATCTTGCGGTTGATCTCCACGTTGGCCAGCTTCAGGCCGTGCATAAAGGTGGAGTAGTTCATGCCGTTCATCTTGCAGCCGGCGCTGATGCGGGCGATCCACAGCTGGCGGAAGTCGCGCTTCTTCAGCCGGCGGCCCACGTAGGCGTACTGCAGGGACTTCATCACCTGCTCGTTGGCCATCTTATAGTGCTTGCTCTTGGCGCCCCAATAGCCTTTGGCCAGCTTGAGGATCTTATTCCTTCTCTTGCGCGTCATCATCGCGCCTTTGACTCGTGCCATTGTTGTTCAGCCTCCTGTATTGAGTAAAATATGATGCCGTTCCTTATTTGTAGGGAACCATGCGCTTAATGGTGGCCGCGTTGGTCACGTCGGCGTAGCCGCCCTTGCGGAGGCTTCTCTTGAGCTTGCGGGTCTTGCCGTGGCCGTTGAGCAGGTGGCTCTTGTTGGCGTGGGCGCGCTTGACCTTTCCGTTCTTGGTCAAATTGAAACGCTTCTTGGCACCGCTGTGGGTTTTCACTTTAGGCATGGCGGTTGTCTCCTTTTCGTAGTTGATGATGTCACGTTTCGCACGCGGCTAAACGCTCGGCCACTTTCACTCCGACCCGGCCTGGTTTGCCGGGCGCTGTGCGCCCCTGCGCCCGGCCTCGCTTCGCTCCAAGCTCCCTCGCAGCCGCTTGCTCCACGTTTTCTGCTTACTGTTTGTTGGTCTTTGCGCTCTTGGCGGACAGGAAGATGCTCATGTGCCGTCCCTCCAGCTTGGGCTCCTTGTCCATGACGGCAAGCTCGCCGCACTGGGCGGCAAAGTCCAGCAGCAGCTTCTTGCCGATATCGGTGTGGGCCATCTCCCGGCCCCGGAAGCGGACGGTGACCTTCACCCGGTTGCCCTCGCCCAAAAACTTCTGTGCGTTGCGCAGCTTGGTGTTGAAGTCGCCAATGTCGATGCCGGGGGACATCCGTACCTCCTTGATCTCCACCACGTGCTGGTTCTTTTTGGCCTCCTTCTCCCGCTTGGCCTGCTCGAACCGGTACTTGCCGTAGTCCATGAGCTTGCACACGGGGGGCTTGGCGGTGGGAGAGATTTTAACCAGGTCCAGCCCGGCCTCGTCGGCGCGGGCCTGAGCCTGGGCTGCGGACATGACGCCCAACTGGGCGCCGTCAGCGCCGATGAGCCGCACCTCCCGGTCGCGGATTTCCTCGTTGATCTGATGAGCCGTATTAGCTATGGTCACGCACCTCCAAAATTAAAACGTGAGTGCAGAAAGCACCCACGTCCACAACGAAACGCACACAAAGCTGTGCGGATTTCACCATGTTAACCCCTTTGCCCGCAGCTGGGGGTGAGGACGGCGGCGCCATTCCTGCTTCCTTTTGCTCAAGTATCATATCAGATGGGGCGGAGTTTGTCAACAGCATTTTTCCAATTTCTCAGTCCGAGGTGGGGCAAATTTACCCTGCGGCGCGGTTGCCCCGGCGGGAGGCATTTGCTATAATTGTAGAAAAACCGGGAAAGGAGGCCCCGCCATGCTGAATCTGCTGTACGCCCGTGGGGGGCAGGACATCCGGGGCGAGCTGCTGGAGCGCATGGGCCGCTCTCCCGCCCGCCGCCGTCTGCTCATCGTCCCCGAGCAGTATTCCCACGAGACCGAGCGGGCCATGTGCGCCGCCCTGAGAGATATGGGGTCCGGCGGCGCGTCTATGGAGTGCGAGGTGCTGTCCTTCACCCGGCTGGCGGGGCGGCTCACCGACGCCGCCGGCGGCGGAGCCGCGCCCATGCTGGACGCCGGAGGGCGGATGCTGCTGATGTACGCCGCACTTCGGAAGGTGTCCGACGCGCTGACCACCTACCGCGCTCCCTCCCGCAAGCCCGCCTTCCTCACCGGGCTGCTGGCCACGGTGGACGAGTGCCGCTCCTACCGGGTGGCGCCGGAGTCGCTGATCTCCGCCGGAGAGGAACTGGGAGGCCGCCAGGGGGACAAGCTGCGGGACCTGGGGCTGATCTACGCCGCCTATCAGGCGCTGGAGTCCCAGGGCGCCGCCGACCCCCGGGGACGGCTGGACCGTCTGGCCGTTCAGCTCCAGGACACCCGGTGGGGGGCGGGAATGGCCTTTTACGTCTACGGCTTTACCGACTTTACCCCCCAGGAGGAACAGGTGCTGTCCGCCCTCATGGACCAGGGGGAGCTGACAGTGGCCTTTGTGTGCGATACAGAAGACGACCCGTCGGGCATTTTTCAGCCCGCCTTCCGGGCCGCCCGGCGGCTGAGCCGGATGGCAAAGGACAACGGCGTGTTCCGCCTGGAGGAAACCCTGGACCGCCCCATGCCCCGCCATCCGTCCCTGGTCTTTTTGGAGCAAAGCCTGTTCGGTCCCATGCCTGAACGCCCGTGGAGCGGGGAGTGCGCCGTCACCCGCGTCACCGCCGCCACGCCCCGGCAGGAGGTTGAGTGGTGCGCCGCAGAGATTCTGCGCCTGCTCAGAGAGGAAAACTACCGCTGCCGGGATATCGCCGTGTGCGCCCGGCGGCTGGACGGCTATGGGGAGCTCATTGAGAGCACTTTTGCCTGGTACGGGGTGCCGGTGTTTTTGTCCGCCATGGAGGACGTGCTGGAAAAGCCGGTGCTGGCTCTGGTCACTTCCGCCCTGGCTGCGGCGGCGGAGGACTACCCCTATGAGGAGCTGTTCCGTTACCTGAAAACCGGGCTCACCGGCATCTCGGACGAGGAGCGGGACCTGCTGGAAAACTATGCCCTGACCTGGGATTTGAAGGGCTCCGCCTGGACGCGGCAAAAGCCCTGGGACATGCACCCGGAGGGCTACGGCAAACAGCTTGAGGACGGGGACGCCGCCTTTGTGGCCCGGCTGGACCAACTGCGCCGCAGGGTCATCGCGCCGTTGGAAAAGCTGCGCAAGAGCAGGGACAAAACGGGCAGGGGCCGCGCCCTGGCCCTCTACCAGCTGTTGGACGACATCGACCTGCCCACCCGCCTGGCCCAGCGGGCGGACAGCCTGGAGGAGCGGGGAGACCGGAACACCGCCGCCCAATACCGCCAGCTGTGGGACATTCTGGTGGGCGGCCTGGAGCAGTGCGCTCTGCTGCTGGAGGACACTGAGCTGGAGCTGGAGGAGTTCTCCCGCCTGTTCTCCCTGGTGCTGAGCCAATACGACGTGGGGGCCATCCCCGTGTCCCTGGACGCCGTGACGGTGGGTGACGCCCCCCGCATGGCCCACAAGGAGGTCAAGACCCTGTTCCTGCTGGGGGCGGACAGCAATTCCATTCCGGACTGCGCCCCCTCCCCCGGGCTGTTCTCCGACCAGGACAGGGATGTGCTGGCCGCCATGGAGGTGGAGTTGGCTCCCAGGCAGGAGGACAAGCTCCGCCGGGAAATGACCATCGCCTATGAGACCTGCGTCCGGCCCTCCCGGCGGCTGTACGTCAGCTATGCCGCCGCCGGAGGCGGGGAGGTTCAGCGCGCCCCCTGTTTCCTTTGGGAGCGGCTGGCGGGGCTGTTCCCGGACAGTCCGGCGGCGGACGGCTCCGACCCGCTGGTCCGCCTGTCCGCCCCCGGCGCGGCCCTGGAGCTGGCGGGACACGACCCGGCGGTAGCCGCCGTCCTGCGGCAGGTCCCCGGCCTGTCGGAGCGGGTGGACCGCATTCAAAGCGCCTCGCAGTGGCGGCGGGGGCGGCTGTCCCGGCCTGCGGTGGACCAGCTGTTCGGCCGGGTGGTGCCCATGTCCGCCACCCGGCTGGATCTGGTCAACTCCTGCCATTTCAGCCACTTTCTTCGCTTCGGCCTGGAGGCCAAGCCACGGCAGAGGGCAGCCTTTCGGCCCTCGGACTACGGCACCTTTGTCCACGACGTGCTGGAAAACACCCTGCGCGCGGCAAAGGACGCCGGAATCTCCCTGGAGGACGGGGAGGCCGTGCGCCGCCTGTCCCAGGCGGCGGCGGACCGCTACGAGCGGGAGGTGCTGGCCGGCCTGGAGGACGAGCCCGCCCGGTTCCGTTACCTGTTTGGCCGGATGAAGCAGGCCGCACTGGCGGTGGTGCAGAGCGTGGCGGCGGAGCTGGCCGTCTCCGATTTTGCCCCCGCAGCCTTCGAGCTGGGCTTTGGCCCAGGCAAGCCCCTGCCCCCGGTGGAAGTGGAGCAGGGCGTGCGCCTGCGGCTCACCGGCTATGTGGACCGTGTGGACCAGTGGCTGCACAACGGCAGGCGCTATCTGCGGGTGGTGGACTACAAAACGGGCAAAAAGAGCTTCGATTTCACCGACGTGGAGGATGGCCGGGGCCTGCAAATGCTGCTGTACCTCTTTGCCCTCAGCCGGGAGGGACAGCGGGTGCTGGGGCCGGGGGAGATCGTCCCCGCCGGGGTGCTGTACGTCCCCGCCCGCACCCCCCTGGTGGACGGCGAGCGGGGCATGACCGACGAGGACATCCAACGGTCCCGCGACAGGCTGCTGCGCCGCCAGGGCCTGGTGCTGGACGACCCCCAGGTGCTGGACGCCATGGAGCGCCGGGAGGGAGAATATCGCTTCCTGCCCGTCAGCGCGGGCCGGGGGGGGGCGGACTACCTGGTCACCCCGGGGCAAATGGATTTGCTGGACCAATACATCACCGCCGCCCTGCGCCGCGCCGCCGGGGAGCTGGCCCTGGGCAACATCGACGCCGACCCCTACTGGCGGGGGGCGGACCACAACCCCTGCCGCTGGTGCGACTACCGGACGGCCTGCCACTTTGAGGAGGGCTGCGGCGACGTCCGGCGCTACCGCCGGGGGGTGAAGGCGGCGGAATTCTGGAGCTGGCTGGCCCAAAAGGAGGAGGATGAGGATGGCAATTGAGCTGACAAAGGAACAGCGGGCCGCGGTGGACGACCGGGGCGGAGACCTGCTGGTGTCTGCCGCCGCCGGGTCGGGCAAAACCAGGGTGCTGGTGGAGCGGCTGATGGGCTATGTGGAGCAGGGAGAGGACATCGACCGCTTTCTGGTCATCACCTTCACCAACGCCGCCGCCGCCGAGCTGCGGGACCGCATCGCCTCCGCCATTCACACCCGGCTGGCCCTGCGGCCGGAGGACCGCCATTTGCGGCGGAATGCCACGCTGGTCTACAAGGCCCCCATCTGCACCATCGACGCCTTTTGCTTGGATTTGCTGCGGCAGTGGGGCCATCTGGCGGACCTGGACCCGGATTTCCGGCTGTGCGACGACGCCGAGGGGGACGAGCTGCGCCGCCGGGCCCTGGAGGAGGTGCTGGAGGCCCGTTATGCCAACATTGCCCAGGACGCCCCCTTTGCCGCCCTGGTGGACGCCCTGGCCGGGGAGAGGGATGACCAGACCCTGGAGGACGTGGTCTTGTTCGTCCACAAAAAAATCCAGGCCCAGCCGGACCCGGTTAAGTGGCTTGTGGAGCGCAAGCGGGATTTTGCTTTGACGGAGGGCGCCGGCCCGGAGGACACCCCCTGGGGCCGGGCCCTGCTGGCCGACGGCCGGGAGCTGGCGGACTATTGGCTGGGCGTTATGAAATCCCTGCGGGACGAGATTTTCTTTGACGAGCTGCTGAACAAGAATTATGGCCCCACCCTGGGGGAGACCATCGGCGGGCTGGAGCGGCTGTGCGCAGCCCTCGGCGAGGGCTGGGACGACGTGGCGGACTGCTTCCCCGTCCCCTTTCCCCGACCGGGCGTGAAGCGGGGAGACCACGATGAGGCGCTGAAGGAACGCATGACCGGCCTCCGCAAGCGGTGCAGCGCCCAGATAAAGAAGCTGGGGGAGCGCTTTGACGTGACCGCGGACCAGGCCATGGACGACCTGCGGGCGGCAGGCCCCGCCATGACCGCTCTGCTGGACGTGACGGCGGAATTCGACGGAGCCTTTATCAGGCTGAAGCAGCGCCGCCGCCTCATCGACTTTGCCGACGGGGAGCATCTGGCGGTGCGGCTGCTGACGGACCCGGACGGCCTGCCCTCCGGTCTGGCCCGCGACGTGGGGAAGCAGTTTACCGAGATTATGGTGGACGAATACCAGGACACCAACGCGGTCCAGAACGCCATTTTCGGGGCGCTGTCCACGGGGGACAACCTGTTTATGGTGGGGGACGTGAAGCAGTCCATCTACCGCTTCCGGCTGGCGGAGCCGGGAATCTTCCTGAAAAAGCTCGTCGAATATCCTGGGGCGGACCAGGCCGGACCGGGGGAGGGCCGGAGAATCCTGCTGTCGGACAACTTCCGCTCCCGGCCTGAGGTGCTGGACGGCGCCAACTTCGTTTTCCGAAACATCATGACCCGCGCCGCCGGGGAGCTGGACTACACCGAAGACGCCGCCCTGCGGCCCGGACGGCTCGACCTTCCTCCCGACGGCCGGTACTGTGTGGAGCTGAACTGCGTGGACCTGTCCACCCTCGCCGGCGGCGGCGAGGAGGAAAAGACGGACAAGGACCTGGTGACGGCCCGGGCGGCGGCCCGGCGCATCCGCGCTCTGCTGGACGGCGGCCTGCCCGTCGGGGACCGGCCCGTCCGGGCGGAGGATATCGTGATCCTCCTGCGCTCCCCCGGCCCCGTGCTGCGGCACTACGCCGCCGCGCTGGACGAGCTGTCCATCCCCTGGTCCGCCGAGGGAGGCCACGAGTTCTTCGGCACCACGGAAATTTCCGTTGCCATCGCCCTGCTCCAGGTGCTGGACAACCCCCGGCAGGATGTGGCCCTGCTGGCGGCGCTGCGCTCCCCGCTGTTCCGCTTCAGCCCCGACCGGCTGGCCTGCCTCCGGGCGGGGACCGAGGGCACGGTGTACGACTGCCTCGCCGCCGGAGCGGACCGGGGGGAGGCGGACTGCCTGTCCTTCCTCGCCCTGCTGTCCGAGCTGCGGGGGCTGGCGGCGGAGGAGAGCAGCCACCGCCTTTTATGGTATATTTACGGAAAGCTGGACGTGCCCAACCTATTCGCCGCCATGCCCGACGGCCAGCGGCGGCGGGCCAACCTGATGGCCCTGTACGACGAGGCGTGCCGCTTTGAGAGCGGCGGGCACCGGGGGCTGATGGCCTTTCTGCTCCACCTGAGCCGGATGGCGGAAAACGAGCTCAGCGTGCCCGTGCCGGACGGCGAGACGGGGGGCGTGCGCATTTTATCCATCCACAAGTCCAAGGGGCTGGAGTTCCCGGTGGTGCTGGTGTGCGGCCTGGACCGGCAGTTCAACGACGCGGACGCCAAATCCACGATCCTCTTCCATCCGGAGCTGGGCCTGGGCCCCAAGCGCACCGACCGGGAGCGGGGCCTGCGGTACACCACCATTGCCCGGGACGCGGTGGCGCTGAAGGTGCGGCGGCAGCTGCGGGCGGAGGAGATGCGGCTTTTGTACGTGGCCATGACCCGCGCCGAGCACAAGCTGATCCTGTTCTCCGCCGTCAACGGGCGGGGCGGCGGCCTGGCCGCGCTGGCGGGGCAGGCCCAGTGTCCCCCGCCCCCCCGGCAGATGGCCGAGGCCCGGTCCATGGCGGATTGGGTGCTGACGACCGCGCTGTGCCGCAGGGACAGCGCCCCCCTCTGGGCGGACCTGGACATTCCCCGGCCCGCCTCCCCGGCGGACGAGGGCTATCCTTGGGAAATCCGCCTGCTGTCCGGCGCGGACTTCGAGCGCCCCCAGGGGCCCGGCGGCGGAGGCCGGCGGGAGGACAGCGGTCTTCAGCTCCCCGAGGGCCTGGCGGAGCGGCTGAGCTGGCGCTATCCCCATGAGGCCTCCTCCGCCATTGCATCCAAGCTCACCGCCACACAGCTCAAGGGTCGGGAGAAGGACGCCGAGGCGGCGGAAAACGGCGTAGAGCTGCGTCCCGCCGCCCCGCAAACCGCCCGCCTGCACCCCCCGGTGTTCCAGGGCCGGCGGCCCCTCACCCCCGCCCAGCGGGGCACCGCCCTGCACATGGTGATGCAGTACCTCAACTATGACCACACCCATGACTTGAACGAGATTTCCGATGAGATCGCCCGGCTGGTAACGGGCCAATACATCACCCCCCAGCAGGGAGAGGCGGTGAACCCCATGGATATTCTGGCCTTTTTCTGCTCGGATTTGGGGCTGCGCCTGTGCCGCTCGGCCCGGGTGGAGCGGGAGTTCAAGTTCTCCCTGCTGGCTCCGGCGGCGGACTACTACCCAGGGGCCGGACCGGGGGAGGAGGTGCTGCTCCAGGGCGTGGTGGACTGCTGGTTTGCGGAAGAGGATGGCACGGTCACGGTGGTGGACTTCAAAACCGACCGGGTGAATGAAAACACCGTAGAACGGTGCGCCGGGGACTACCGCCCCCAGCTGGACGCCTACACCCGGGCGCTGTCTCAGGCGGCGGGGGTAGCGGTCAAGCATCGATACCTGTGGTTCTTCAGCGTAGGCCATGCGGTGGAGCTGTGAACCGGGGCGAAAAAGATTGGGGAATTTGAAAAAAATCCTTGCAATTTTCCGGCGGGCGTGATATCATACGATTTGCGTTTACAAGGAGTTTTTGCGCTCCTGGACTTTTGGTATCGACAGAAAGAGGTGAATCCCTGTGAAGGAAGGCATCCATCCCAAGTATCAGCAGACCACCATTACGTGCGCCTGCGGCAACGTGATCGAGACTGGCTCGACGAAGAAGGACATCAAGGTGGAAGTCTGCTCCAAGTGTCACCCCTTCTACACCGGCAAGCAGAAGATGGTGGATACCGGCGGACGTGTCAGCCGCTTCAACAAGAAGTTCGGCCTGGGCTAAAGCCTGTCAGTTCAAGGACCCGTTGCAAGCAATTGCGGCGGGTCTTTCTCTTTTTTGCCCCAGGCGCATATACTAACCATATCAAATCAGGAGGTATCCCGTCATGTTTCAAAAAGTTGATCCCAAAAGCCTGAACCTCAACCCCTTCTCCGCCGTCGGCGACCAGTGGATGCTCATCACCGCCGGGACAACCGAGCGCTGCAATACCATGACCGCCTCCTGGGGCGGGCTGGGGGTGCTGTGGGGCGCGCCCATGGCCACGGCCTATATCCGGCCCCAGCGGTACACCAAGGAGTTTGTGGACGAGGGCGAGTATTTTACCCTGTCCTTCTTTTCCGAGGACTACCGCCCCCAGCTGAACCTGTGCGGAACCAAAAGCGGGCGGGATATCGATAAGGTAAAGGAGTGCGGCTTTACCGTGGCCGCAGGGGCGGGGAACGCGCCCTATTTTGAGCAGGCCGAGCTGGTGCTGGTGTGCCGCAAGCGGATGGAGATGCCTATGGACCCCGCGGCTGTCCCGGAGGATGTAAAGGAGAAGTGCTATCCGGGCCGGGACTACCACACCATGTATTGGGGGGAGATTGTGGAGGCGTTGCAAGCAGTATAGTTTGTGTGAAAAGGGGCGGTATAACGGTGGATTTTGTGAATATTGCAGAAGTTTGTAATGAAATATTTGCCGGTGGAGACGCGCCAAAAAATAATATGTCCACTTTGTCTGGCAGCTACTGATACAGGATTCATCAAGAGTGGAGATTCGTCAACTGGCCTCCGGCACGAGCGGAAGCACGAAAAACATCTCAAAAGTTGGGCTGTTGGGGATTCCAGTAAAAAAGTGGAATTGGAACTTCAACAAAAGTTCTCTGTATTTGTCGAGCACGTTCACGGACAGAAGTTGAAAATCCAATGTAGCCTTGATGAGTTAGAGACATTGAAAAAAGCTTTGTTTCAGGAATATTTCACATAAAGAGGAATTTTATGTTTGACAAAACCGAAATAAAAGAGATCAACCGCGCCATACTGGTGGGCCTCAACGCCCCCAACCTGACCCGGGAGCAAAACGCCACGGACGAATCCCTGGAGGAGCTGGCCGCCCTTCTGGACACGGCGGGGGGCGTCTGCCTGGGCACGGTGCTGCAAAACAAGGCCTCCCCCGACCCCCGCACCTTCATCGGCGAGGGCAAAACGGAGGAGGTCCGGGAGCTGGTCCAAAGCCTGGGGGCGGACATTGTCATCTTTGACAATCCCCTGTCCCCCTCCCAGCAGCGGGCGCTTACCGAAGAGCTGGGCGTCACCGTCATGGACCGCTCCGCCCTGATTCTGGACATTTTCGCCAAACGGGCCCGCACCAGCGAAGGGCGGCTCCAGGTGGCGCTGGCCCAGTACAAATACCTGCTGCCCCGGCTGACAGGCATGTGGAAGCACCTGGAGCGCCAGGAGGGCGCTATCGGCACCCGGGGCCCCGGCGAAACTCAAATCGAGTCGGACCGGCGGCTCATCCGCCGAAAGATCGACAAGCTGGAGGACGAGCTCAAGGACGTGCGCCGGGTCCGGGCCACCCAGCGGGAGCGCCGGGAGAAAAACGAGGTCCCCGTAGTGGCCATCGTGGGCTACACCAACGCGGGCAAGTCCACGCTCCTCAACGCCCTCACCGGCTCGGACATCCCCGCCAACGACAGGCTGTTCGACACTCTGGACACCACCACCCGGATGCTGGAAATCTCCGACATCTGCACGGTGCTCATCTCCGACACCGTGGGCTTTATCTCCAAGCTGCCCCACCAGCTGGTGGACGCCTTCAAGGCCACGCTGGAGGAGCTGACCTTTGCCGACCTGCTCCTGCACGTCATCGACGCCTCCGACCCCGGCTGGCGGGAGCAGGCGGAGGTGGTGGACCGTCTCGTCCAGGAGCTGGGGGCCGCTGAAACTCCCCGGCTGGAGGTGTTCAACAAGTGCGACAAATTTGCGGGGGACATCCTGCCCCACGGGGAGGATATGGTGTCCATCTCTGCCAAAACTGGGGCGGGAATCGATACTCTGCTGTCCGCCATTGAAAAGCGGCTGGACGCCGGGAGCCGCCGGGTGGAGCTGCGCCTGCCCTACGACAAGGGCGGCCTGCTGGACCAGCTCTACCGGGAGGCCAAGGTGGAGAAGGTGGAGTACGGCGAGACCATTGAGGTCACCGCCGTGTGCACGCCCAAGACCTTGGGGCGGCTAGGGGATTACCTGGCGGAAAAGTGAACACGGAAGCAAAAAGGAAAGCCCGGCTTTGGGCTTTCCTTTTTTGCTTTAGCGTGGTATAATGGCTAAAACCAGACAGAGAGGGAACAACTATGAAAATCGTGGTCAAAGTGGGCACCTCCACCCTGGCCCACCCCACCGGACGGCTGAACATCCGCCGGGTGGAGGAGCTGGTGAAGGTGCTGTCCGACTTGAAAAACGCGGGGCACCGGCTTATTCTGGTGTCCTCCGGGGCCATCGGCATGGGGGTGGGCAAGCTGAACCTCCCGGGCCGTCCGGCGGATATGCCCACCAAGCAGGCCGCGGCCGCCGTGGGCCAGTGCGAGCTGATGTACACCTACGACAAGCTGTTCGCGGAGTACAACCACACTGTGGCCCAGCTGCTACTGACCGCGGAGGACGTGAACTACCCCCGGCGGCGGCAGAACTTCGAGAACGCCATGAACCGCCTGCTGGAGCTGAACGCCCTGCCCATCGTCAACGAAAACGACGCGGTGGCCACCGACGAGGTGGGCGTGTCCACCACCATTGGGGAGAACGACACCCTGTCCGCCATCGTGGCCCAGTGCGTGGGGGCGGACCTGCTCATCCTGCTCAGCGACATCGACGGGCTGTACACCAGCGACCCCAGGAAAAGCCCGGACGCCGCCCTCATCCCCGAGGTGCGGGAGGTCACGCCGGAGCTGAAAGCCCTGGCGGGGGCACCCGGCTCCGCCCTGGGCACCGGGGGAATGGCAACCAAATTGAAGGCGGCGGAGATCGCCATGGCCTGCGGCTGTGACATGGTGATTGCCAACGGCCAGCACCCAGAGCTGTTGTACGACATCGCGGAGGGCCGTCACACCGGCACCCGCTTCATCGGAAGGAGAGACGAGCAATGACTACCCTGGAACTGCTTCAGCGCGCGAAAAACGCGAAAAGGGCCCTGGCCCTGGCCAGCCCCAACACAAAAAACAGCGCGCTGGCGGCTATGGCCAACGCGCTGGAGGAAAACGCTGCCGCTATTCTGGAAGCTAACGCCTTGGATTTGGAGGCAGCAAAGGGCGCCATCTCCGACGTGATGCTGGACCGCCTCGCCCTCAGCCCCGAGCGTATCCGCGGCATGGCCGACGGCGTGCGGGAGGTGGAGGCTCTGCCCGACCCGGTGGGCCTGGTGCTCCGCCGGGAGGTGCGGCCCAACGGCCTCATCATTGAAAAAACCTCCGTCCCTATGGGTGTTATCGCCGTCATCTATGAGAGCCGCCCCAACGTCACCTCCGACGCGGCGGCGCTGGCGCTGAAGGCGGGCTCCACCTGCGTCCTGCGCTGCGGCAAAGAGGCCCACCGCTCCGCCGCCGCCATTGTGGCGGCTCTGCGCCAAGGGCTGGCCGCCGCTGGACTGACCCAGGACGCGCTGGGGCTGGTGGAGGACACCACCCGGCAGTCCGCCAATGAACTGATGACGGCCTCCGGGCTGGTGGATCTGCTCATCCCCCGTGGAGGCGCGGGGCTGATCCGGGCCTGTGTGGACAACGCCACGGTCCCCGTCATTGAAACGGGCACCGGCATTTGCCACGTATACGTGGACAAGGACGCGGACCTGGACATGGCTTTGACCATCATGGAGAACGCCAAGTGCTCCCGGCCCAGCGTGTGCAACGCCGCCGAGGTCTGTCTGGTCCACGAGGATGCGGCGGGGACCTTCCTGCCCCGGCTGAAGTCGCTTCTGGTGGACGTCCGCAGGGA
Organism: uncultured bacterium; assembly: GCA_948469375.1. GTDB lineage: Bacteria > Bacillota > Clostridia > Oscillospirales > Oscillospiraceae > Enterenecus. Next base: position 26,730 of record CAOKLO010000037.1, read on the forward strand.
GAAGGGCCTGCCCCCGGTGGAGCTGAGACTTGATGAAAAAGCCGCGGCCATCATCCCCGGCACCCCCGCCGGAAAGAACGACTTCGACACCGAATTCTTGGACTACATCCTTGCAATCAAGGTGGTGGACGGCGTGGACGGGGCCGCCGCCCACATTGCCGCCCACTCCACCGGGCATTCCGAGGCCATCGTTACCCGGAATGAGAAAACCGCCCGCCGCTTCACCGCCCTGGTGGACTCCGCCGCCGTGTATTGGAACGCCTCCACCCGGTTCACAGATGGAGGCGTGTTCGGCTTAGGCTGCGAGATGGGCATATCCACCCAGCGGTTCCACGCCCGGGGACCCATGGGGCTGGCGGAGCTGTGCACCTATAAATATATGGTCAAAGGAACGGGACAGGTTCGCTAAACCGGAATCGTCAAAAATGTCCGCACCGCGCCGCTTAAATCGGCGAACAGTGCCGCGTCCGGCGGAAAAAACGTGAACCACACGATGAGCGCCCCCAGCAGAACGGCCAGCGTCACCGCCGCCTTGTCCGTTCCCGGCCACTCGCACAGCGGCCACAGCACCCGGGGCAGCAGGAACCCCACCCCCAGCAGCACGAAATAAAGGACTAGGTCCAGCACCAGGCTCTCCCCCCGGAGAGTCACATGGTAGAGATATCCCACCCCCAGCATGGTAACGCACGCTGCCACAGCGCTCAGCAGCCAGGGGGCGCATCCCATCCCCTTCCCGCCCCGATTCAGCAGCAGCGCCGTCCCCACCAAGGGAAAATAGAGCAGCTTTGTGTGTTCCCAGACGCTTTCCCGCACCGGGGCGACGAGGGCCGTGACGGGATTGGGGAGCCACTGGAACAGAAAATGGAGCGCCACGCCTGCCGCGGTGGCAGTCAGATAGTACAGGATCAATTTTTTGGTCGATTTTTCCATAGTCGCACCTCGCTTTTCTGATACAAGGTATGCGGCTTGCGGGGCAGACTATGTTTGAACCAGTCCCATTTTTTCCGCGTGCTTTGTCGAATTTTGTCCAAATTCAGCCAATTGCACTGAAATCTTCCAGCATAAAAACCGGATGGCCCGACGTTTCAGCCTCTTCCGGCGGACCGCCTGTCAAACCCGCCTTACTTTCCCACGGTGAAAATCCGTCCCCGCCGCCATATTAAAAGGGCGGGCGTCGGGGCGCTTGCGGAGCGTTTCTGCTTCCGCAGCCGCCCGGACCTCCGCCAGTTTCAAAAAGGCGGTGAATGGATTTGAATGAAGAAGCAAGACCATTTGTGGGGGCGGCGGTTCTGCGGGGGCTGGGACTGCTGCTGGCGGCGGTGCTGCTCATGAGTCCCGCAGTCGCTCCGGCCCAGGCGGGCGCGCCCATGGTGATTCCGGTGGGCAAGGCCGTTGGCATCAAGCTCTTTTCCGACGGCGTGGTGGTGGTGGGCACCTCGGATGTCGCCACCAACGATGGCAGCGTGAACCCGGCCAAGGCCTGCGGCCTGAAGGAGGGCGACATCATTACCCACATCAACTCCACCGAGGTGGATACCATTGAGGAGGTGTCCGCCCTGCTCCAGGAGCTGGAGGGCGAGACCATGAGCATCCGGGCCATCCGGGACGACAAGCAGGTGCAGCTTACAGCCCAGGCCGCGCTGTGCTCCTCCGACGGGGCCTATAAGCTGGGGGCCTGGATTCGGGACTCCATGGCGGGCATCGGCACCGTGACCTTCTACTGCCCGGATACCGGGGCCTTCGGCGCCCTGGGCCACGGCATTAACGACACGGATACGGCCCTGCTTATGCCCCTGGACAGCGGCTCCATCCTGCCCGCCGCTGTGGCGGGGGTGGAAAAGGGCAGGACGGGCGACCCGGGTCAGCTCCAGGGGGTGTTTGACACGGACTCCACCCTGGGTCTGCTCAGCGCCAACACCAACGGCGGGGTATTCGGCGTGCTGTCGGACAGCGCCTGGGCCGAGGGTACGCCCGTAGAGGCGGCCCGGCGGGACGAGGTTCAGACCGGCGAGGCCACCATCCTGTGCAATATCTCCGGCGAGCAGGTGGACGAGTACGGCGTTCGGATCGAAAAGGTGTTCACCGAGAGCGCCGACGACTGCCGGGACTATCTCATCAAGGTCACCGACCAGCGCCTGCTGGACGCCACCGGCGGCATCGTCCAGGGCATGAGCGGGAGCCCCATCCTGCAAAATGGAAAAATTGTGGGGGCCGTGACCCACGTCCTGGTGGACGACCCCACCAGCGGCTACGGCATCTATGTGGGGCGGATGCTCCAGCAGTGCGATAACAAAGAGTAATTTTTAATTTTCTGATTCCCAAACTGGCCTGAAACCCAATTTCGACACCAGATGTCGAAGAAAACTTTGGTAAAATGTGGAAAACGTTCTTGCCATCTGGGGGAATCTGTGGTATTTTAAGGATAACCAAATTTTGGTAATCATACCACTCAACTTCAGGTCGCTGACCGGAAAGGAATAAGGAACATGAGCGATAAGAAGATCGTACTGGCGGACGCCTCGGAGGAGTTCCGTCAAATGCTGGCCGATATGATCCAGGAGGAGCCCGACCTGACGGTATGCGCCCAGACAGGCAGCGGCGAAGAGCTGCTGGACCTGGTACAGGTTCACAAGCCGGACGTGATTGTAATGGATCTGATGCTGGCCGGGATGGACGGGCTGGAGGTGCTGGAGGAGTTGGGAGACAACCGGCCCCGGGTGCTGGTGCTATCCTCCTTCAACAACCCCGCTCTGGCGGGTCAGGTGTCCCAGAAGGGCGGGGATTACTGCATGCTCAAGCCCTGCCGGATACAGTCGGTAATCGGCAGGGCTCGGGAGCTGGCCGGCGGCAAAACCGGAACTCAGATTCAGGAGGAGACCTCCTCCCGGGACCTGGAGCGGCAGGTAACCGCCATCATCCACGAGATCGGCGTGCCCGCCCACATCAAGGGCTACCAGTATCTCCGGGAGGCCATTGGCCTGGCCGTGGACGACATGGAAATCATCAACGCCGTGACAAAGGTATTGTATCCGGCGGTGGCCAAGAAATTCAACACCACCTCCAGCCGGGTGGAGCGGGCCATCCGCCACGCCATCGAGGTGGCCTGGGACCGGGGCGATTTGGAGACACTGCAAAAATATTTCGGCTACACCGTCTCCAACGCCAAAGGAAAGCCAACCAACAGCGAATTTATCGCCATGATTGCCGACCGTATTTCCTTAAACGGAAACCCCGCGTAACCATAAAATCCCCCCGGCTGAGGCCGGGGGGATTTGCTTTGTTATGCGTTGGCGCTGTTGAGATATTCCTCCTGCTCGGGGGTGAGCTTGTCGATGGTCAGCCCCAGCGCGGCCAGCTTTGCCCAGCCGATCTGGTCGTCGATCTCGGCGGGAATGTCGTAGAGCTTCTTTTCCAGGCTGTCCCGGTGCTTGGCCACCCACTCGGCGGCCAGGGCCTGAACGGAGAAGGACATGTCCATGATCTCCGCCGGATGGCCGTTGCCCCCCGCCAGGTTCACCAGACGGCCCTCGGCCAGCACGTTGAGCACTTTGCCGTCAGCCAGCCTGTAGCCGGTGATGCCCGCGCGCTGCTCCCACTTTTCCACGGCGTTGTCCTCCAACCACTTCACGTTGACCTCGCAGTCAAAGTGGCCCGCGTTGCTCAGCAGGGCGTTGGGCTTCATCCGGGCGAAGTGCTCCGGGGTGATGACGTCCTTACAGCCGGTGACGCTGACGAACACATCCCCCAGAGGGGCGGCGTCCGCCATGGTCATGACCCGGAAGCCGTTCATGGTGGCGTCCAGCGCCTTGAAGGGGTCGATTTCCGTGACGATGACGTTGGCGCCCATCCCCGCGGCACGCAGGGCCACGCCGGAGCCGCACCAGCCGTAACCGGCTACCACCACGGTTTTTCCGGCCACCACTAGATTTGTCATGTGCATGATGGCGTCCCAAACGGACTGCCCGGTGCCGTATTTGTTGTCGTAGTAGTGCTTGGCCTTGGCGTCGTTCACCGCCATCATGGGGCAGGGAAGGGTGCCCTCCCGGTCCCGGGCCCGGAGGCGGAGGATGCCCGTGGTGGTCTCCTCGCAGCCGCCCAGCAGGCAGTCGGCGTACTCCCTGCACCTGCCGCTGAGCAGGTTAATAAGGTCGCCGCCGTCGTCGATGACGATATGGGGGTGGCATTTCAGGGTCTCGATGAGGTGAGACTCGTACTCATCAGGGGTAGAGCCGTGCCAGGCGAACACGTTCACGCCCCGGTCCGCCACGCCGGCGGCCACGTCGTCCTGGGTGGACAGGGGGTTGCTTCCAGTGAGGTAGACGTCCGCCCCGCCCGCTTTCATCACCAGGGCCAGGTTGGCGGTCTTGGCCTCCAGGTGGACGGAGACGGCGGCGCGCAAGCCCTTGAAGGGCTGCTCTTTCACGAAACGGGCCTCGATCTGGGACAGGGCGGGCATGAAATTGCGCACCCAGTCGATTTTCCGGTGGCCGGAGGGGGCCAGGGCGGGGTCGCGGATGATGCTCATAAGTAATACTCCCTTTCAGGCGTAGATTTTGGTAAGGCAAGTATAGCATAGGGCGGGGGCGTTTGCAAGCGGGAGGCGAGTTATCCCAGATAGCTAACCGATAGAGACCCCATAAAATTCCGTGTAAACGACAAACTTAGACAGATTAAAAATCTTCG
>CAOKLO010000038.1 GCA_948469375.1 uncultured bacterium
ATTTTGCTCTATTTGCACCCCAAATGGAGTTTACACAGAATTTGGGATTGACCCCCGCCGATCTACACACTCAACAGCAAAATCACACCAGAGCCGCGTTGCTTCTGTCTGGCACTCTGGCAGTATCATGAGAACTTCTCAAAAAAACCTTTACCCTCGTCCCACTGCCTACATCAGAATATACGCCCGCGAAAATCCAAGCCGAATTTTGTTTGATATAATCTTCATAGAAGTGTTCTTGTGCCGCTAAACTGGATTGCTGTCCAGTCTTTCTGCTGCTGATTCAGCAATATGCAGCTACTCTTAATTTCAGTTGAGTTTTGCTTTCGGGTGATATTATTCTTACAATGCCCATTTGTCTCCTTTTTATCTTTCATGAGAGTGGCATCTACACCCTTTTTCTTTCTGGACAAGCTCAAACAGATCCTTTGAAATAATCGCCGGATGATGACCTTTTATACTTGGCTTGGAAGCTGATTCGCTGCCCTGATTCTTCATGAAGAATTGGAACAATCTCAATGCCCGGATTGTTAGGGTCAGAGTGAAATAGCCCTTTTTCACCGAAGAAAAAAGCATTAAATAAGAACCAGCACATATTTTCGAACGCCGCTTGTGTATCTGGATTACACACTTCAAATTGGCTCCATGCTGTATTCAAAGACTTTTCCCGAACAGCCATTTTCTTTCCTCTTCTACATCATATTGTCTTTTGATCGATTTTTATCTCTCGCACCATCCTGACGAGAGCTAGTCTTTCTGCTGGATCAAGCCATAAATGAAAGTCTGCCGCAATCTCAGGGTAAGCACTCACGCCTCCGCCTTTGCCCTGTTTTACACGCATCCCAACAGCACGTGTTCTACGAATCCATAAAGATGGCGTAACAGTCAGTGATGTTGTATGCGCCTGGTGAATCAGTTCTTCACAGGCGCCATCATCAAATTCTCCATTCATGTCATTTTCCCATTGACGGAGGAACTCCAAGGTATTGCGGCTCCGCATCCAGCTTTGAATGGCATACCCAGGGGAGTCCACTGAGTATTGCCTTGCCAGTTCTGTCAATGACACCATATTCTCGCAAATCATACCTTGCATATAGCGGCGTATGTTTTCGGTATAGTTTCTAATCTTTTGAGACGTCCGCAGTTTTTCTTCATCCAATGAGTCGTAAAAAGCTTTCCTGTGCCTATCCACCAAATCCTGGTCAATTATTTTCTTGTCGAGGAGCTGACCAATTGCGGATTCATATTGGAAGGCAATGCGTATGTATAGATTACTAATTTCTTCCTCTGTCATAGTAGCGTTCTCCCCTTTTTCTGCCAGTATAACAGAAAAAGGGGGATTTGAATAGTCTCAATTTATTTCAAGGCGTGAAGATTGGTATCTCGTCGTCTTTCTGGGATGGTCGGCCTTATCGTAATCCACATTACACCGACGTTCTCGTTCAAATTGAGCATCCATATATGTTTCTACTCCGATAATGGGAATATACTTTGCATTAGATAAAAGTTTGTCCACCGCCGCTCTGCCCCATTTCGGATTACCAGATGGGGAGGGGATATCTTTCGCATAAAGCATATCCACAATTTTTCCCAGACTGGCTCCAGCGAGATAGGATGCAAATATACTGCGGACAACACCCGCCTTCCCTTCATGAGTAACGATTTCTCCATCAATTAAAACATACCCATACGGAAGTTTCATGACAGTCTCTCCTTCTTAAACATAAATAAAAGTAGGTTTAGACGAGAAAAACTTCACCCAAACCTGCATTGTGATACTTTGCAATATGTAATTATGACTAATCTATAATGTGATTTCACAGCATATTTTACAAATGTTAGTTAAGTCCACGTATAAGCAGCTTTGGAATATAGGATTTGTCTACCCTTCCTTGCGTGGGGGAAAAAGATGCAGACCCGAAACCGTTGCAGCACAATGGTTTCGGCTGTTTTTGGGCATAAACAAAGAGCGCAGGATCGGAGTCGGCGTTTGCCTCTCCGGTCCTGCGCTCTTTCCTCATGCTTTCACTCAGCACAGCCCTTCACTGATCACCACATCAACACCTCTGATTTTGACCTGTATAGTACCGGCATCCACTACCGTGATCCGCTCTATAAACTTGTGGGTAATCGTATCATCATATTCCGTGAAGCACATCGGCTGCTGGTCCAGCCACGCCTCCATCTCCCGCTGCCTGGAGGCCCGGAGGCTCCACTGGCTTTTGTCTTCTTCAAGAGCCTGTATCTGATCCAGAATCTCCTGCTTCTCCGCCGTCACGGCCTCGAGCTGGGCGTTCAGCTCCAGACTGTCCATGTCCTCCAGCACCTTGTCCAGCAGCACGGCCTGCTCCGCCGTCAGAGCGTCCAGTCGCTGCTTCAGCTCCAGGAGGCTTACCCCATCCGCCCTGTCGTGGCTCTGGGCCAGCCCCGCCAGCTCCAGGACTTCGGCTTTTACCTCGGCCCGGATGGCGCCGTACTCGTTCAGAGCGGCCACGATGGCCCGATGGAGCTTATCCTCGTCCAGCGAGGGCGAGTCATGGCAGTATTTCTTCCCGAATTCCAAGCGGGAAACACACCGCCAGACGATCCGCTTTTTGCCGTTCCTGGCCCAGGTACAGCGCTTGTAGGGCGTTCCGCACTCCCCGCAAATCAGCAGCTCACTGAGGGCGTACTTGGCAGAGTATTTGCCCTGCTCGGTCTTCCCTGTCTTCTGCATGACCTTCCGTTTGCTGGCACGGCGGGCCATTTCCGCCTTCGCCTGATAGAACGTATCCCTGGAGATAATCGCCGGATGATTGTTCTCCACATAGACCATGGGAAACTCGCCGGTGTTCCTCACGATCTTTTTGCTGATGCAGTCGGTGGTGTAGGTCTTTTGCAGCAGGGCGTCGCCGATGTAGCGCTCGTTGATGAGAATATTGCGGATCGTCTGCCAGGACCACTGCTTTACCCCGGTGGCGGTGGGAACGCGGTCCCTCTCCAGCTCCCTCTGAATCCCAAAGATGCTGGCCCCGTCCAGATAGCGGCGGTAAATGCGCCGCACCACCTCCGCCTCCTCCGGGTCGATCTCCGGCTCACCGTCCGCCCCACGGCGGTACCCCAGCAGACGTGTATACTGGAAGGGCACGTTGCCAGCCTCCCGGCTTTTCAGGATGCCCCAGATCACATTGTTGCGGATGGACTCGCTCTCCGCCTGGGCGAAGCCGCTGAACAGCGTGATCATAAATTCTCCGGCTTCCGTGAGCGTATTGATGTTCTCCTTTTCAAAGTGGACCCCGATGCCCCGGCCCCGCAGCATACGGACGGTGGCCAGACAGTCCACCGTATTCCGCGCGAAGCGGGAGAGGGATTTGGTCAGGATCAGGTCAATGCGTCCCCGCTTGCAGGCGGCGATCATGCGGTTGAACTCCGCCCGCTTTTTCATGCTGGTGCCGGTGATGCCTCTGTCAGCAAAAATTCCTGCAAATTCCCAATCGGGATTCTCCCCGATTTTCTGGGTGTAATACTCCTTCTGGGAGGTGTAGCTGGTGAGCTGCTCCTCGCTGTCGGTGGAGACCCGGCAGTAAGCGGCCACCCGCAGCTTCCTCCCAGAGGGGCCCCCGGTGGGTGTTTTCTCCTTGGTGGCGGGGATGAGACGTATTCGTTTTTCTCGTACAGCCTGTTCCATAATCTGTCCTTTCCCGGTAGGTTTACACTATCCTTTGAAGGTCACCGTCACCGCGTTGTCCGCGGAGGTGGTGATATATTGAATGGCCTTTTCGCCATGGATATCAATTAAATTGGCCTCCTGTGAGAAGCAGTCGTACCGGGCGGAAACCCCCTGGAGAATCAGTTTTACAATCTCCTCCGGCTGATCTGGGCGCTCCAGTCCCCGGTTGATGGCGTTGGTCAGACGGACTGCCTCAGCAGACGGCTCATAGACCACAGCGGACTGTTCCGAAGGCGTATACGCTGCTGTCTGCCGCTCCACTTCTGCCAGAAAATCAGAATCTTTGATTTCCGTCCTGATTCCACAGCCCTCACATTGGAGGTACAGCGTATCATTTCGCTTTTGTCCGCTGTGCCGCCGCTTTAAGGGACTGCCGCACTCGCCGCAAAGGAGCTTCTTTCGGTACCGAAGGGCGGGGCGGTCTGCCCTGGGAACTGTCTTCTTTCTTTTTTGAATGATCTCCTGCGCTATTTGGAAGATGTCGCCGCTAACAATAACCGGGTAATCATCCGCCCCCGTGTAGCGGGGATTTTTCAGAATGAAGCCCACCCGGTGCATGGTCCACTGCGGGCGTTCCTGGCTGTAGAGGACACTGTCGGCGTTCAGAATATCCGCAATTTTCCACTGATACGTCCCCTCCAGGTAGGTGGAGAATATCCGTTTCACCACCTCGGCCTCTTGGGGCTGGATGATCAGTTTTCCGTCCTGAATCTGATAGCCGTATAAAATCTTCCGGTTCATTTCGTATCCTCCTGAACCCGCTCCGCCAGTTCCATACCGCCCCGGAGGTGGAAGTGGATACGGGTCCGAGACTCCGCCGTGACCTTCTCCACCAGCTCAGCGAACAGGGCTTCATCGAAGCCCTCCAAGCGGTCCGGTCCGCTATGGATTTTATTGACTGTCTGGCGGAAGGTGTCCAGCGCTTCCTCCAGGTCATCCTCCTTCAGCAGACGGCGGCGCTCCTTCCGAAGCTCCGCCAGCCGGCCATCGAGCTCCCGCAGCTTGGCAGCTCCGGCGGAGGCGTCGAGAACGCCCTTGCTCTGGAGGGCGCTGACCTTATAGCTCTGGTCGGACGCCTCGGCGATAGCCTTGTTCACCGCCAGCATGGCGGGATTGTTCCGCTGGCGGGCCTCGTTCAGAGCGTCCAGCTGGCCCAGGGCGGGCTTGAGGATGACGCCGTCGTGAAGCCGGAGCTTGTTGTACATCCGCGCGAAGGCGGCGTGGATGGCCTCCTCCGGGATAGGCCCCACGGAGCAGGAGGCGGCGTTTCTCAGGTGGTTCCGGCAGCTCCACGTGGCAGTGCCCTTCCGGGTAGTTCTCCGGTAGAGGGCCTCCCCGCAAGCTGCGCAGTACATTTTCCGGGACAGCGGGTAGACGCCGTCGGGGCGGTCCCGGCGATGCTTTTTCCTCTGTCGGAGGGCCTGGACCTTCTCAAATGTCTCCCGGCTGATGATGGCGGGATGGGAGCCCTCGACATAAATCTGGTCCACTTCGCCGTGGTTGATCTTCTGCGTGAAAGGGAAGCCGGTTTTATAGGTCTTCTGGCAGAGCGTGTCGCCGATGTATTTTTCGTTCGATAACCAGTAGTAAATCTGGCGGGTGGTCCAGTGGACGTTTCCCTTCCGGTCCTGAATGCCCCGGCTGATAAGATCGTTCACGATCCAGCCCACGCTGTGGCCGCTGAGGTAGGCGTCGAATACCCAGCGCACCAGTTCCGCCTCCGACCGGATGATCTCCATGCTTCCGCTGCCCTTGAGACGGTAGCCGTAGGGCGGCTTGGTGGTGATGAACTGGCCCAGCTCCATTTTTCTCCGGAAGCCCTGGTGTCCGTTTTCGGAGATGGAGACGGACTCCTGCTGGGCCAGAGCGCCGAAAACGCTCACCAGGAATTCCGTGGTGAGCGTTTCCGTGTCGATATTCTCTTTTTCGAATTGGACGGTAACGCCGAGGGACATCAGCTCCCGCAGAGAGGCGAGGCAGTCTTTCGTGTTTCGGGAGAAGCGGGAGAGGGACTTCACCAGCACCTTGTCGATCCTGCCCTTCCGGCAGTCGGAGAGCATCCGGTTGAAGTCCTCCCGCTTGTCTGTTTTCGTGCCGCTGACCGCTTCGTCGGCGTAAACATCCACCAGCTCCCAGCCCTCATGGTCATTGATGAGGTCGGTGTAATTGCGGATTTGGGAGGCGTAAGAGAGCGCCTGCTCGGCGTGGTCCGTGCTGACCCGGCAGTAGGCGGCAACCCGCAGAATGGTGGGTTCCTTTTCCCTGGGCGGGATGATTTTCACGTTTGCTGCCATGGCCTTGCGCCCCCTTTCCGTTTTGGCAACGCCAACACTACCACACCACGCCGGAGATATCCAGAACTATTCCCACACAGCCGAGGGGCGGTATTTTTCCACGGCGAGGCGCTTGGCGGCATTCAATTCCTCCGCCGTCAGGAAGCCCGCCTGGGCCATACCTTCCAAGGTCCGGGTGACCAGTATGTACTGGATTTCGCTTTTGACGTTCATGGCTTGCCGCCCTCCCGGAAGTAGTCCGGCCCCTTGACGCTGCGAATGAACGCCTCCACCTCGTGGAGGCTGTCCGTGATCCGCATATCCGGCAGAGCGGTCTTCACGTCCTCGAAGTAACGCTGGCCGGGAATGGACCGCTCGTCCAAAATGGCAACGACGCAGGTGTCGGTTTCGGTGCGGATAGCTCTGCCGAAGCCCTGCTTCAGTTTGATCTGCATCTCCGGTACGACGATGGCCCGGATGAAGGAATGCAGATTCGGAAAATCTTCACGCTCTTTTTCCTTCAGAGCGTCCGGGCGGGCGAAGGGCAGGCGGGGAATCACCAGCAGGGACACACAGTCGCCGGGGAAGTCGAAACCCTCCCAGGCGGCCCCGGTGGCCAGCAAAATACTTCCGGGGCTGGCCTTGAACCGCTCCGTAGTGTGGACTGCGTTCCGGCCCAGGGTGAACAGGGGCCAGAGAAGGTCCTTTGCCGTCAGGCGTCCCTTTACGGCAGACATGGCGGCGTAGGAGGTGAACAGCACCAGGGCGTGGCCGCGGGCTGCGTTCAACAGCAGGGCGATCTCGTCGGTGAGCTTGTCATAGTACGCTTCGTTCCTCTGACCGGGCGGAAACTGCGGTACATACAGCAGGCAGTTCTCCCGATAATCAAAAGGGGAAAGCGAGACGGATTCCGTCACCCGGCTGTCCTCCAGCAATCCGGCCTCCTCCCGAAAGCGATGAAAGTCGCTGCCTACAGCGAGGGTGCCGGAGGTGAGGATAATGGGCCGGGGCTGACTCCAGAGGGTGCTCTGGAGCTGTGCAGTCAGGTCCGCCACTGTGGCGCAGAGCATGACGGTGTCTCGAGCGTCCTCCGACAAATAAAAGACCATATCCGGGCGTCCCTCGCTGAACAGCGCCACCGTCGAAGACAGCTTTTCAAGTCTCCTGCGGGTGGCGGGAGAGAGCAGAGGATTGACCTGCTTTCGGACCACCGTGAGGGCTCGGTTCGGGGCCACCAGCAGCCGGGCATATTCGGAGAAACGCTTGTCCGGGTTGTGGGGCCGCTCCAGCTTCCGAAGGAAGAGGCGGGAGGTATCCGCCAGGGCGTCCGCCGCCAGCAGGTATTTCTCCCGCCGCAGGTCATGGATGAGGCCCTGGATGTCTTCTGCCCGGAGGGTGACGCCGAACATCTGCCGCGCCGTTTCCGGCAGCTTGTGGGCTTCGTCGATGATGATGGCGAGGCTGTCCGGCAGGATGGGCTGGCGGCCTGTTCCCCGGTGAATGGCGTCCGCCAGCAGAAGGTTGTGGTTGCATATCTGGAAGGGATATTGACCGCCGTCGCAGCTATCCAGGAAGGCGCGGTAGCGGCACTCCTCTCGTCCGCAGTCGCAGACCTTGGGAACGCAGACCCGCTCCCGGTCGTAGCCGCTGAGACGGGGCGCTTCGTCCAGGTCCAGCTTTTCCCGCAGGGAGAGCAGGGCGTTTCCGGCCCTCCAGTTCTTCTTGCGGAGGTCCAATTGGCCCAGCCGCCGTTCCAGACGCTGGTCGCAGACGTAGTGGGACTTGCCCTTGCGGATCACCGCCTGAATAGGCTCTGTGATCATGCCATCTGCCGCCAGAACGGCGGAGAGAAAGGGCAGGTATTCATCCCGCACGGCCTTTTGCAGAGCGATGCTTGAGGTGGAAACGAGGAGAGGCTGGGAGGACGGCGGGCCGTGAAATGCGATCCCGGCCACGAGGTAGGCGTAGGTCTTGCCAATGCCGGTTCCGGCGTCGCAGAGGGCGATGCCGCCGTCCTGCATGGCTTCCAGCATCCGGTGGCTCAGGGCGATCTGCTCCGGGCGCTCCGGCATCCCCTGGACGGGGAGTAAATCCTTGAAAATATGGTCGATGCCCTTGTGGGCGTCTTGCCTGTTTTGGTAAATCATCCGTAAAGTTCCTTCAAACAATTTCAATTTCTTCTGTCAATTCCACCGTATTCGCAACTCGCACCCCGGTGGATCGGGAACAGTACGGGTCGGGTCCGGCAAGACCCGCGCGGGCGTATACCAGGGGTCTCTACTGCTTTCAACCCCAGGGCAGCCCCACGGCCTGGATCTCAGGCCGCGCATAGGTGTCTCATTGTGTACCCGGACAGGGTCAACGCTGACGGCCCTGCCATGGACTATCCCAGCGGGTGGCATTCTCGCTCATCGGAGGCCCCCACTCCGCTCCGGCTGGAGCGGAGTGGGGATTGATGCTTGCGTTCCTCCGACGTCATGGCGTGCGCTGCTGGACGCTCGTCTGTCCGGGTGGTTCCCCGTACTGCTGATATTCGGTTTTCAAAGAGCAGAGAGAGGCTGTCGTGGTGTTTCTCTCTCACTCCTATCCCGAAAAACCAGTGGGGTGGATAAAACCTTTCAAGAAAATATTTTCTTGTACAGCTTTTCCAGCAACTTGTCTCGACGGTAAATAATGGTCCGGTGGTAAACGCCGAGTCTTTTGGCGTATTCCCGGACAGACTCGCCGTCAAAAAAGAGGGCTTGGATGAGTTCCCGTTCCTCTGCGCTCAACGAACTAAGCGCCAAAGCGAGGCGCTCTTTATGTACGGTAGCCTCTGCGCACTCTTCCCTCTGTATGGCGGACTCTTCAGCGGAAATTTCGTGCTGCGTTGCATACAAGTCGATGGGAACATCATGGGCGGTTAGCAGTTCCAAGGAAACCTGTGGGTGTTCTTCCTGCTGTTCATCCAGATACCGTTCCCGGCGGTCCATCTGGGAATAGGCGAGGAATACTTCCTCCGTAACCTCCACGTCTACGCCATCGACCGTGATGATATTGGCGACAACATTGCCGTTTTCATCTTTGACGCGCCGGTAATTCCGGCTTTCCTGCCATTTTTGCATTTCTATGATCTCCAATCTCAGAATTTGCGGGGACCTGAGATTGGGGATCACGGATACTTTGCTATATAGGGACTCCACCGTGCGAACGCGGATGGGAAACGGCGTTTTCCGGTGGAAAGTAAGATTTTTTTGCTTTTCCCCATGTAACTTGAGGGAAAAGCCGGTTTGTTGTAAAAAACAGTGGATTTGTTCGACGGTTTTCTGCAAAATTCTCTAAAATTTGATAGGGAACTTTGCAGAAAAATGTCGAAAAAAAGAGAGGTGCGAATAGCCCTAGAGCTATACGCACCTCCATGAATAAATGAAATTGTGATCTCTGCTTGTGCTGTCTAGTAAATAACCCAGGCGGCACAATAAAGTGATTTTTCATGCCGCATCGCCCGCTGAACCGCACAGAAAAGGAGACAGGGGAATCATGATCCCTTGTCTCCTTATAAGTGAGATTCCGACAGTATTTGGGGCGGACAGAGCCGTGCTTGCGAACGAATCATGATCCCTTTTATTGTTATGCGGTGTCCCGCTTATTTTTCGCTAATTTTGCCCCCACCGTTTGCCTTTGGTGCCAAAGTTCTCAATAATGTAATCACGGCGAATGCCCGTTTCCTTGTTTTGATGCTCTCTCATCAGAGCATAGGTTTGAATTGCCGAATTGACGATTCCGCCTGTTACCGCAAGGGAACCGTCCAATAAAAGGTGGGCCACATTCATCGTTTTATCGAAAAAGGTCCTTTTTCTGTTTGCGGGGGATAGCTCGAGGACTGTCCTCACCGCTGGAACCAACTCAAAATTACCTGGGATGATTTCTTTCCAATCCAGATGTTTATCCAACAGCAGGAACAATTATGGTTTGTTATGTTCTGGCCGCTCCTCTATGTTCTTGTAGGTGTCTAACAACGACATCTGCTCGTATTTCTCTCGCATGACTTTTCCTCTATGCTGCTGGTTTCCTTGCTGCTTTTTCTTCTGTAATGATACCAGATTTGTGGAGGAACGTCAGTTATATTTGAAACTTCAAAACCTTATTACTGCTCACTTTTTGAAGTTTCGCAATCGGCTAACTATTTTCCCATAACACATTCCTTTTGGCTATAAGGCCAGATTTTTAAAAGAGGGTCGACCTTGCTTTCTCTTTTAAGCATCACTCTATGTACGTTTTGCCAGCTTAAAGAAAGTATACCCAGCATAGAGCCCCGCGCCCAGAATCAGGGCTTCTTCATCCACATCAAAGCCGCCGTTATGGTTCGGCAGCAATGTATGGGGATAGGCGGCGTTTCCTGTTCCCAAATACGCATACGCGCCAGGGGTATGAATCTGAAACTCTGCGAAATTATCGCCCCCCAGGGACAGTTCCCGATCTGTAACAGTCCTGCCTTCACCCAGCAGTGCCTCCACAGCTTCCGCCGCCTCCAGGCACACCTGGGGATCGTTGATTAAAGGTGGGGCAAAATCTGTCCATTGGATCTCCGTAGTCCCGCCATAGAGGTCCGAGATGCCGGAGACAGTTCTGGAAACCAGTTCCCGTATCCTCTCCCGGCTCTCCTGAGAGACCGACCGGGTCGTCCCCTCCAGCTCGGCGGTTTCCGCCAGGGCGTTATAGGCGGTTCCTGACACCAGCTTTCCAACGCCAATGATAACCGGCTCCACCGGCGAGGTAAGCCGCGTGACCAGGGATTGGAGTGCGACCACAGTGTGGCTGGCGATATAGAGAGCGTCGGCCCCCAGCTGCGGGGTGGACACATGGGCGGACTTTCCCAGGATCATGATTCGGAAGTGGTCTACAGCGGCATTGTTCAGCCCCGGCTTTAATCCGATGGTCCCGCTGGGCAGGTCCGAGGCCGTGTGGATGCCGAACACTCGGTCTGCCCCGTCCAATACGCCCGCCTCCACAAAAGGCCGTGCCCCTTGTCCAATTTCCTCGGCGGGCTGGAAGACAAGCCGCACCTCTCCGCCGAAGTCCGCCCGGCGCTCCGACAGCAGCTTGGCCGCAACCAGCAGGCAGGCGGTGTGGGCATCGTGACCGCAGGCGTGCATGATGCCGGGAGTCTGGGAGCAGTACTCTACCGGATTGGTTTCCTGAATGGGCAGAGCGTCGATGTCAGCGCGCAGGACGATCGTGCCCGTTCCCAGGCCGTCTCCGCGCAAAATGCCCAGAACACCGGTCTCTCCCACCCGCCGATGGGGAATTCTGAAACGCTCCAATTCTTCTTCGATCCGCTTCGCGGTACGAAATTCACACAGGCCCAGCTCGGGATGCCGGTGAAAGTCCCGCCGCAGCTCAACCAGGTAGGACCTCTCCCGTTCCAGTGCCTTTTTCAGATTCCGCATATACACTCAACTCCTTTTCCCTTTGGCGGAATTTTCTCCCGCAAAGACTCCAGCCGGTTCAGGGCCTCCAGCAGAGTCTCATCCCGCTTGGCGAAGTGGAAGCGGAGCAGGTGGTTCACCGGCTCCCGGAAGAAGCTGGACCCGGGGACGGCTCCCACGCCCACCTTTTCCGCCAGGTCCTCGCAGAACTGGAGGTCGCTGTCATAGCCGAACTCGGAGATGTCCAGCAGGACGTAGTAGGCCCCCTCCGGCGTGTTGTGGGCGATCTTCAAATCGTCCAGCCCTCTCAGGAACAGGTCCCGCTTGTGGGTGTACTCCGCCAGGAGGCCATCGTAATAGTCCTGGCCGAAGTTCAATCCGGGGATGACCGCCTCCTGGAGGGGGGCCGCCGCGCCCACGGTGAGGAAGTCGTGGACCTTTTTGATCCGGTCCGTGATCTCCGGCGGGGCGATGGTGTACCCCAGCCGGTGATGGAGTAGGTCTTGGAGAGCGACGAACAGGAGATGGTCCGCTGCCGCATCCCGGGCAAAGCGGCGAAGTAGGTGTGCCGGTGAGGGGCGTAGACGATGTGCTCATAAACCTCGTCGGTTATGACATAGGCGTCGTATTTCTCCGCCAGGGCGGCAATGACCGCCAGCTCCTCCCGGGTGAAGACCCGCCCGCAGGGGTTGGAGGGGTTGCAGAGAATCAGGGCCTTGGGCTTCTGGCGGAAGGCGTCCTCCAGGACCTCCGGGTCAAAGCGGAAGTCCGGCGGCGTCAGGGGCACGTAGATGGGCTCCGCGCCGCAGAGAATAGTGTCCGCCCCGTAGTTCTCGTAGAAGGGCGAGAAGACCACCACCCTGTCTCCGGGGTTGGCCACGGTCATCATAGCGGCCATCATGGCCTCCGTGCTGCCGCAGGTGACGGTGATCTCCCCGTTGGGGTCGATGGGGAAGCCCATGTACCGGGACTGCTTTGCCGCCAGGGCCTCCCGGAGGTTCTGGGCCCCCCAGGTGATAGAATACTGGTGGAAGTCCTCCTGGCTGACCTCTGCCAGCCGGTCCAGGATAGCCCGGGGCGGCTCAAAGTCCGGGAAGCCCTGGGAGAGGTTCACCGCGCCGTACTGATTCGAAATGCGGGTCATGCGGCGGATTACCGAGTCGGTAAAACCGGCGGTGCGCTCAGACAGGCTCTGCATGGTCGTGCCCTCCAATGTAGGATTTTTGGTCGTTCAGGATGTGCAGGGGATCCAGGGCATCCTTGATCTGATTCATAACAATGAGGTTTTCCTTGACGGACTCCCGGAGGAAATAGCGCCGCTTGGAGACGCCGATGCCGTGCTCCCCGGAGGCCACGCCTCCCAGCTCATAAGCCTTGTGGTAGGCCTGGTCCATGACGGCGTGGAGGTCCCGCTCCCAGGTCTCGTCATCCCGGTCCCCCCGGACCACGCACAGGTGGACGTTGCCGTCTCCGGCGTGGCCGAAGCTGACCATCCGCACGCCGGAGGCGGCCTCCAGCTCGTTGACGAAGGCGATGAAGTCCGCCGTGCGGCTGATGGGCACCACGATGTCCACGGGCTCCTGCTCGCTGACGGCCTCCACGGCTTTCACCAGAGCCCCCCGGACTTTCCAGACGTCCGCCGCCCGGGCAGGGTCCTCCAGCACCACATAGTCTATCGCCCCGTTGGCCAGGGCCAGAGTGCGGACCCGCTCCAGGTTGGCCTTTACCTCGCTCTTCCGCCCGTCGAAGGTCAGGAGGATATAGCTTCCCGCCTGGGGACAGGGGTACTTCACGCCGGAGAACTCCTCGCCCAGGGCCACCACCTTCCGCTCCATGAACTCCACCGCCGTGGGATTCGCGTCCGCCTGGAGGATGGTCAGGACGCCGCAGATACCCGTGCCCAGGTCCCCATAGGGCACCAGGACACTGACGGAGGTTTCCGGCTTGGGCAGGAGGCGGAGGACACACTTCGTGATGACCGCCAGGGTGCCCTCGGAGCCGATGAGCAGATGCTTGAGGCTCAGACCGCTGGCATCCTTCACCTGCTTGCCCCCCACTCGGAGGACGGTGCCGTCACAGAGAACTGCCTCCAGGCCCCGGACGTAATCCCGGGTGACGCCGTACTTCACCACCCGCATCCCCCCGGCGTTGGTGCTGATGTTGCCCCCCAGGCTGGAGGCCTTCTCGCCGGGGTCTGGCGGATAGAAGAGCCCCTCCCCCTCCACATAGGCCTGAAGGTCCTGGAGCAGGATGCCCGGCTCCACGGTGACGGTGAGGGTATCCCGGTCCAGCTCCAGAATCCGGTTCATCCGGGAGAGGTCCAGAATGATCCCGCCCTGGAGGGGCACGGTGGACCCCACCAGATTGGTGCCCGCCCCCCGGGGCGTGACGGGAATTTGATGCTCATGGGCATAACGCAGGACACCGCTGACCTCCTCCGTGGAGAGTGGGAAGGCCAACGCCTCCGCCTGGCCGTGGAGGCGGCCCAGGGCGTCGGTGAGGTACTCCGGGGGGATGCTGTCAAAGGCCAGGCGAGACGCGTCGCCGATGACGTCCCGCAGGGCCTGCCGTTCGATCTGCATAGTCAATTCCTCCTGTTTGAGAGGAGCTCCTCCCCGCTTGGAAAGGGGCTCCCCGGATGTCCGGTTACCGGGCCAGCAGGTCCTGGTCCCAGCCGACTTTAATGAAGTACCCGCCGTAGTCCTCGTTAAAGACCTTCTCCGTGGCCTCGCTCTGGAAAGCCTCGACCACCTTCTGATAGGTCTCCACCTTGGCGGGGTCGCTGAGGTCTGCGGTCCGGGCGGCAATCAGGTTCCAATATTCCTCCACGTCCAGCACGCTGTCTTTGTAAATCGCCTCGTCGGTCTTCAGGCCGAAGTCCAGGGCATAGTTTCCGTTTACCACGGCGGCGGCCACATCCGGCAGGGCCGAGGGGATGACGTTGGCTTTCAGCTCCTCGATGGTGATTCCTACATTGTAAGACTCGATGTCCTCCAGAGTGGGATTGAAACCCGCCGCGTCGCTGAGTTTGATGAGGCCCGCCGCCTCCAGGACCTTCAGGGCCCGGCCGCCGTTGGTCAGGTCATCGGGAATGGCCACCACATCGCCGTCCTTCAGCTCTTCCACGGAGGAGACCTTCTGAGAATAGAGGTTCAGCGGGATGATAAAGGTGTTGCCGATGGTTTGAATCTCATAGCCATAGCTTTCAATCTCGCTTTGGAGGTAAATGCGGTGCTGGAAGGCGTTCAGGTCGATGTCTCCGTTGGCCAGGGCGTTGTTGGGGGTCACGTAGTCGGAGAACTGGACGAATTCCAGATTGATGTTCTCCGCTTTCAGCGCTTCCTGGGCAGGCTTCCACAGGTCTTCGTAAATCGCGCCCACAACGCCCAAGGTCACCGTGACGGACTCGGACAAAGGAGCGGAACCGCTGGAGCTGTCAGGGGCCCCGGCGGGGACGCCTCCTCCGCAGGAGGCCAAGGTCAGAAGCAGCAGGGCGGCGGAGAACGCGACATTCAGAGTTTTCTTGATGTTCATGATAATTTCCTCCAATAAATGATGTTTGTCATAGCGTCAGGGACAGACGGAAATTGTCCCGCATGGTTTCACAAGAGGTGTTGAACCGCTCTTGCTCCTCCGGAGTAAGCGCCAATTCGATGATACCGGCAACGCCGTTCCGGTTCAGCACAGCCGGGACGCTGGCGTAGACGTCCCGCTGGCCGTATTCTCCCTCCAGAAGCACGGATACCGGGAGAATTCGGTTTTCGTCGTGGAAAATAGCCCGGACCACCTCGGCAATGGACGCGCCGATGCCGAATTCCGTGGAGCCCTTTCCACCGAGAATCGTCCATCCCCCGGCCCGCCCGGCGGCGGCAATGGCCTCCAGGTCCAGTTTGCCATACGTGTCCGGCTGCTCTTCCCGGAGCTGGGACAGGGGCTTTCCCGCGATGCTGACGGCAGACCAGGGGACCATCTGGCTCTCTCCATGTTCCCCCAGGGCATAGGCAATGACAGACTTCCGGTCAATACCTACCGCTTCGGAGATCGCCCGCCGGAGCCGGGCGGAATCCAGCGTGGTACTGGTGGAGAGGACCTGCCGGGGAAGCCAGTTCAGCTGGTGCTGGAGGTAGTGGGCAATCACGTCGGCGGGATTGGAAATACTCAATATGATTCCGGCAAAGCCGGACATTCGGATGCCCTCCGTCACGTCCTTCATAACCTCAATGGTTTGCCGCAGGGTATCCATGCGGGTCTGGCCCTTGCTCATGTCTGGCAGGGGCCCTGCCGCGACAATCAGCAGTTGGGCGTCTTCCGCGTCGGTATAGTCCCCCGCCCGGACAACCGCGTGGCTGGGCAGGTATGCCGTGGCGTCGGACAGGTCCAGCGCCTGGGCCTCCGCCTTTTTGCGGTCAATGTCGATGTAGACGATTTCCTCCACCAGTCCCTGGGACAGCAGGGCATAGCCCGCGTGGGAGCCTACGTGTCCCGCACCGATGATGACAACCTTTCGTCTTTGCAGTTCCATGTACATCCTCCTTAGTGGGTGGTCTTCCTGACCACCCGGCCTCCGATAAATTCAATAATACAGACGATGACCACCAGCAGCACCACCGTCACGTTGGTCACGTCGGCCCAGTTCCGGTCATGGCCATAGCGGACGGCAAAATCCCCCAGGCCCCCGGCCCCCACCACGCCGGCCATAGCCGTCAGGTTCAGAAGGCTCACCAGGGTGATGGTGGTTCCCCGGGCAATAGCCGCAACGCTCTCCCGGAGATAGACCCGGAAGATGATCTCCCAGGGGCTGGAGCCCATGGAGAGAGCCGCCTCCACAAGACCGCGGTCCAGCTCCGCCAGGGCGCTCTCCACCTGCCGGGAGAAGAAGGGCACGGACCCGAACACCAGGGGCACAATGGCGCCCCGGACATACAGCGTCGTCCCCATCAGGGTCCGGGACAGGGGCATCACCCAGGTCAGCAGGATGATGAAGGGGATGGACCGGAACAGACTGACGGCCTTGTCCACAATCTGGTACAGCGGGCGGTTTTCCAGGATGTTTCCTGGCCTCGTCACCGTCAGCAGCACCCCCAGAAGCATCCCCAGCAGGAAGGAGACCGCCCCGGACCACAGTACCATCAGCAGCGTATCCGCCAGGGCCTCCCACAGATCGGGAAGCCGCTCCATCACGTGGGGCAGCCAATTAACTAGCGTCTCGCGCATCCTTCAGCACCTCCACTCCCACGTTTTTTTCAATCAGGTATTCCACCGCCGCTGTCACCCTTTCCCGCTCCCCGCCGATGATGGCCACCGTGCCGCCGATGGGTGCCCCCTGAATGATCTCGATGTCGGCGAAAATAATGTTCAGAGACACGTCAAACCGCCGGGACGCCTCGGAGATCACGGGCTCCGAGGGACTCCGCTCCACGTAGTTCAGCCGGACAATGAGTTCCCCGGGCTTGAGCCGGACGATGGGAGAGTCCTGGGCAATCAGCTCCTCGATCTTCTGGAGATTGGAGGTGGTACGGATGAAACTCTGGGTGACGGGTTCCCTGGGCCTGGCAAAGATGGAGAACGCCTCCCCCTGCTCCACCACCCGGCCCCCCTCCATGACGGCCACCCGGTCGCAGATTTCCTTCACCACTGCCATCTCGTGGGTGATGATTACCACGGTGATGCCCAGGGTCTCGTTCAGGTGCTTGATGAGAGAGAGGATGGCCTTGGTGGTCTGGGGGTCCAGGGCGGAGGTAGCCTCGTCGCAGAGGAGGACGCTGGGGTCGTTGGCCAGGGCCCGGGCGATGGCCACCCGCTGCTTCTGCCCGCCGGAGAGCTGCTGGGGATAGGCACCCGCCTTGTCCCCGATCTCCACCAGGTCCAAGAGCCTTTGGACCTTCTCCCGGATGTCCGCCTTGCTGAGGCCGCTGCCCCGGAGGGGGTAGGCCACGTTGCCGAACACCGTCCGGGAGGGCATGAGGTTGAAGTGCTGGAAGATCATGCCGATCTTCTTCCGGGCCTGCCGGAGCTCCTTTGCCGCCAGGGCGGTCAGCTCCCGCCCGTCCACTGCCACGGTCCCGGCGGTGGGCCGCTCCAGCAAGTTCATACACCGGACCAGGGTGGATTTTCCCGCCCCGGAAAAGCCGATGATGCCGAAGATTTCCCCCTTCTCGATGGAAAGCGACACATCCCGGACGGCGTGGACCTGCCCTGGTCCGCTGCCAAAATCCTTGGAAATATGGTTGAGTTCAATCAAACAAATCCCTCCTTTAAGACGCAAAAAAGCGGGGAGCTCACGGCTCCCCGCTTTGTCCGGCAGTCGCTAAACCGGCGCGGCGCGCCAGGTCGAACGATCTACCGGTCCTTCGGACAGGCGGCAAGTGAGCGCAAAGAATCCTGGACATCCATCATGCCCATGCACATGCCAGCCTGCATTCGGAAACCACGGATACGCATTGTGCACACCCCCTTCAACATACTTGGTTGATTGGTATATTAGCACTTGAACGCCCTTCTGTCAATGAAAAACAAACGGCGGGAAAAAATCTGTCAGACCTGCCAAAGTTCTGTGACGCCAGGCCGGAATTTTTGGAACCCTTTAATCCTGGAACAGCGGGGTGGAGAGATAGCGGTCCCCGGTGTCCGGCAGCAGGGCCACGATGGTCTTGCCCTTGTTCTCGGGCCGCTTGGCCAGCTGAACCGCCGCCCAAACCGCAGCGCCGGAGGAGATGCCTACCAGCACGCCCTCCTTCCGGCCCACCAGCTTCCCGGCGGCGAAGGCATCCTCGTTCTCCACGGCGATGACCTCGTCATAGACGCCGGTGTCCAGCACGTCGGGGACAAAGCCCGCGCCGATGCCCTGAATCTTGTGGCTCCCGGCGGTCCCCTTACTGAGGACCGGGGAGGCAGCGGGTTCCACAGCCACAATTTTGACGGCGGGATTCTGCTCTTTCAGGTACGCTCCCACGCCGGTGACGGTGCCGCCGGTGCCTACGCCCGCCACGAAGATGTCCACCTTGCCGTCGGTGTCCTCCCAGATCTCCGGGCCGGTGGAGGCACGGTGGGCGGCAGGGTTGGCGGGGTTCACGAACTGGCCGGGAATGAACCCGCCGGGAATCTCCCTAGCCAGCTCGTCGGCCTTGGCGATGGCCCCCTTCATGCCCTTGGCTCCCTCGGTGAGGACCAGCTCCGCGCCGTAGGCCTTCATGAGCTGGCGGCGCTCCACGCTCATAGTCTCGGGCATGACGATGATGATGCGGTATCCCCGGGCGGCGGCCACGGAGGCCAGGCCGATGCCGGTGTTGCCGGAGGTGGGCTCAATGATAACGGAGCCGGGTTTCAAAAGGCCCCGGGCCTCGGCATCGTCGATCATGGCCTTGGCGATCCGGTCCTTGACGGACCCGGCGGGGTTGAAGTACTCCAGCTTGCCCAGGACCTTGGCCTCCAGACCCTCGTCTTTTTCAATGTGGACCAGTTCCAGCAGGGGCGTTTTACCGATCAGCTGGTCGGCGGATGTGTAGATTTTGCTCACAGCGATTTCCTCCTCATGTCATATAATGTAGCGTGTCTCACTCCTTCGACTATGCTCCATACGACATCGAAATCCAGGATATTGCCTCATTTATATTCCGACCTTTCAAGTGGGTTTATATGTATTATAGAAGGGAGCATCCGCCCTGTCAATCGTCATTATGTAAAATCTTACTTGAAACCCAACTAACCATGTTGTATAATAGGTATATTCTATGAAAAGGAGCGTCGCCATATGCTGATTTCAACGAAAGGCCGTTACGCCCTGCGGGTTATGGCCGACCTGGCTGAGCATCCGTCGGAGGGGTATATTCCCTTGAAAGAAATCGCACAGCGGCAGGAAATTTCGGAAAAATATCTGGAAGCCATCATCAAGATCCTGGTCAAGGCCCGGCTACTCACCGGCGTGCGAGGCAAGGGAGGCGGCTACAAGCTGACCCGAGGGGCGGAACAATACACGGTAGGCGAGGTTTTGCGGCTGACGGAGGAAACGCTGGCCCCTGTTGCCTGTCTGGAAGAAGCCGCAGATGTCTGCCCAAGGGCTCCGAATTGCCGCACTCTGCCGGTCTGGAAGGGGTTGAATCGGGTTATCAACGAGTATCTGGATCACATTACTGTGGCGGATATCATACATTCGCGTGATGCCGGGAACGATTATGTAATATAAAGAGGCCGCCGGGTCCTGTAATTCTGCGGGACCCGGCGGCCCTTATGGTCAGCTCTTTTCAATAGAAAGCTGTTCCAAGATAAGATTTGTCAAGGGGGATTTCACCAAAAAGATGAAATCCCCCCGATAAATTGGAATTTAAGGTCTAAAACTCATATCTTGTTCCATGTGAAAGCAACAGTCCGTCTGTTAATTCTACACATAGAATTATAGTGTTCTCATCATTAAAATTATTATGTCCGTTATCAATCCATTCAGCAAAGGCAAGTTTCAGTTTCTCGGCAATTAAATGATTTTCTTCCTTTCCCCAATAACCTAAGTTGATACCCTTTCCATGGGCTGTAAACCATTCACCAGCTATTGCAATAGTAGGGTTGGTTTCCATATGTTTCATTTTATTTGAGAGCGCATATGTAATAATATAAAATGCACCATTTTCATAATAAGCATTAACATATCGCACATAGGGTACTTCATTTTCTACTGTTGCCAACGCAACAACCGTGTCTTTTCCAAAGCGTTCAATCATTATTTTTTCAGCTTCTGAGCTTAATTTTTTCATAGGGTTATCTCCTTTACAAATCCCGCCCGATTTGTCGGATTGACACGAGCAAAGTATAGCACCGATGCGGGCGATATTCAACCCTTGTTTTTGGACGCTGATAGTAGTGGCAAGCAATGCACCGGTATATACCCAGTGCAGCTTGTTGGTGGCTGAAGGCCCCCAAGCCCCCGGTGATCGGCGAAGCTGCGTCCGATGCACAAGCCACCGTTGGCGTCTGCTGGTATATACCGGCAGGAGAGGACATCCCAGCGGAGCCGCCCCCGGAGGGCGCACGGCTACCGTCAGGCAGTACCACCATCAGCCCCTAGCCGGTGGTGAGTAAGTGCGCTCTTAGCAGAGAGCCTATAAAGAGAGCAGAGCGCCCAGGTCATCCCCGGACGCTCCCCGCTTCGGTTCCCTCCTGCTGGTCGATCACCGCCTTTCCAGCCTGCGTCATCTTGCCACAAATGAACCGTCAGCCAATGTGTATTTGGGTGGTGAAACCACCCTTTACACAATACATCTCAGGAGAAAGCTCTCGACTGTCTTAGCGACGGTTTCCCGGCAGTCGGAAAAGAAGTGGTCCGCTGGATAACTGACCATGTGGAACATGACGCCGCCTCGATTTTGGACGGCCCGTTCCAGAGGGGCGCAGTGGAGTTCCGGAGGCGTGTGAACATCCAGACTTCCGGCAATGCACAGGACCGGTTTCCTTGACAGCGGTTCCGCCAAGCCTTCCAGACAAAATTCCCGGCTGTGTGTGACCGCCTCTTCCAGCAGGGCCTCTCCGCTGGTGCCGTTCAGCCATAGGGCGCTGTCCTCCAGCACCTGGCGGATCGTTCCGGCGGCGCGGGGATTTTCAGCGGCAATTTGAGGAAGTCGCCCGATATCGCAGGGCATCAGCAGGACTCCGGCACGGATTTCCGTCCGGCAGGCCGTCAAATGGGCGCAGACGAAGCCGCCCAGACTGTGCCCCACAGCATAGATGCGATGTTTGTCAATTCCGTGGGCCTCATCCGCCAGGAGCCAGTCCAACGCCGTGTTGGCATCCTCCAGATCATGAGTCAGGGAGTAATCCCCGTCGCTGCCCCAGCTACCGCTGTAGTGAAACACCAGCACATGGAAGCCTGCCCGGCGGAGGAAATGGGCAAGATCAAAATTCCGCTCGCAGCCGGGGATTCCGTGGAACAGCAGGACGACGGGATGCGGCCCCGCCCCTCCGGCGGTGTAAAGGACAGAAAGCAGCCGCTTTTGTCTGCCGGGAATCAGGGTGCCGTGAATATCCGGACGATAGTCGGAGCGCTCACAATGGGTTTCCATACATTGTGTGCTGTCATTCATCTGATTGTCCCCCCGCATTCAGGTTTTCTCTGTACCAATCCTTCCCGTAGAGAATCCGGGTTACCAACATGGAGGCGACCGTATCCCCGCAGGAGTTGATGAGGGTACACCCGGCGTCAAAGAGCTGGGTCATCATCAGAAGCACCGGCAGGGCCGCGGCGGGGAAACCGAAGGCGGAAATCACCATGGTTTCCATGGCCGCGCCGCCGCCGGGAACGGAGGACACCGCCACGGAACCGGCCACCGCAATCACCAGAGCAAAGGCAAAGTCCCCGACGCTGTTCAGCGGGTGGCCAAACAGGGCGCAGCAAAGGACGATCTCATAGATGGTGGCGATACAGGCCCCGTCCATGTGGCAGGTAGCGCCCACCGGCACCACCACGGAGCTGACCTCCCGGGGAACGCCCAGTTTGTCGCAGGCATCCAGCTGCAAGGGCAGGGCCGCGGCGGAGGAGCGGGTGCCCAGGGCTGTCAGGGCCGGGGTGAGGATGTTTTTGAAGTAGTTCCTCACACCCCAGGGGCCTGCCGCCAGGAAGGCGTAAAGGGCCAGAAACACGAAGAAGTAGACAATGGCTGCCGGATAGTAAATGAGCAGGCCCCGGGCGTAGCTTTTCAGAAGGTCCGCACCGTAGGTCCCGGTGAGGTTGGCAAAGTAGGCCAGCAGACCCAGGGGAGCCAGCTTCATCAAAAGCTCTACCATCTTGTAGAACACCAGGGACAGATGGCCCAGCCACTCCGCCACGGGGCGGCCCTTTTCTCCCAGCAAGGACACCGTGACGCCGAAGAACACCGTAAAGACGATGAGGGCCAGGATATGGCTCCGGGAGATCACCAGGGGAAAATCGCTGACGGTGAAGGTGTTGACGATCTGGTCCCCCACGCTCATGACGGCGGTTCCCGCTTCTGCCTCCGCCCCACCCAGCTGAATGGAGGTGTCTACGCCGAAGATCCCTGTGACGGCAAACATATAAATTCCTGCGACGGCGGCGGTGACCACGAATACACCGATGGTCAGGGCCAGCATCTTCCCCACCCGTCTGGTGTCACTGACCCCGGCGATGGAGCTGGAGATGGAGAAGAAGATCAGCGGCACCAGCAGAACGAATAGCAGGTTCAACCAGATTTGTCCGATGGGGTAGAGAAAGGCCGCCTTTTCTTCCAGGGAAAGGCCCAGGACAGCACCCAGGGCTACACAAGCAATGAGGATCAGAGGTCCTCGATAAGATGCTCTATGGGGCATAGTGAATGCGCTCCCTTCAAATCATGTATTCTACCGTTTTTTCCTCTGTCAGCTTTGTGTTCTCATTGAACAGCAGGACGGCCTCCCGTTCCTCCGGAGGGGGAAGGGCATAGACGCCGGTTCCCTCAAAATAGCGGACCGGTACGATCCGGTTATAGGACGCCGGATGGGCTTCATCCATTTGCAGGGCCGGGTCGTCAAAGGGGCTTGGCCGGTAGTAGGGGTCAAAAAAGTAAACCATATCCCCCCGCACATCTGTCAGCAGCACATAGTGCCAGCCCTCGAGATCCACCCGGACCACGGCGGCCCCTCTCCGGCACAGGGTATCCAGCAGCCTTCCGTTCTGGGAGAAATTCACCTCTTGCCCGGAGAGGTATTGGCTGGAAACCGGCAGGTGCCCCGCTTGGCCGAAGCCGCTCAGCCAGCTGCTGAGGAACATCATGGCCATGCAGGAGGTGCCGCATTTCCCGCAGGTCCCGTCCGGGCCGAAGCAGTCCAGACAGTACGATGTGACGCTCCGGATGATCTCCGGCGGGATCTCCTCCCGGCGAAAGAGATAGCTGACGGCATTGAGCATGGAGGTGGGGCCGCAGTCGTATTCCGTCATCTGGTAACGAAGAGGATTATCCATTCAGCGTGCCTCCTTCCGGTATCGTATCCGTTGTATCCTTTGGATAGTGTCCGGCTAGTCTGAGGGAAGAATTTCTCCGCCGCCCAGCACCGTGTCTCCGTCATAAAGCACCGCCGCCTGGCCCGGGGCAGGAGATCGCTGGGGTTCGTCAAATACCACGCGCACCCGGCCTTTTCCGGCGGGATAGGCCGTGGCGGGCAACTCCTTTTGGGTGCTCCTCAGCTTGACGCCGCAGGAAAACGGCCGCTCCTGAGCCGTCCCGGAAATCCAATGAAACGTTCCCGCTTCAATCCAGGCCCGGAGCAGCGCCTTTTTTCCGCCCAGGGTAACGGTGTTGTCTTCTGCGGAGACGCCGCAGACATAAAGACGCTCCGGCGCGGAGATTCCCAGGCCCCGCCGCTGACCGACGGTGTAGTGAATCACACCCCGGTGGGTTCCTAGGACCCTCCCGGCGGTATCCACAAAATCTCCGGGGACGGCGGCTCTGCCGGAAATCCGCTCCACGGCGGCGGCATAGTCCCCATCCGGGGCAAAGCAGATATCCTGGCTATCCCGTTTTCCCGCATTGGCGAGTCCAGCTTTCCAGGCAATTTTGCGGACTTTGGACTTTTGGAGCCCTCCCAGAGGGAACAGGGTATGGGCAAGCTGGTCCTGGGTCATGCCGTAGAGAAAATAACTCTGGTCCTTTGACTGATCCAGCGCTTTTTTCAGGACATACTGCCCGTCCCGTTTTTCGATCCTGGCGTAGTGGCCGGTGGCGAGATAATCACAGCCAAGCACTTTAGCCCGCTCCAGGAGCCGCCCGAATTTCAGGTACCGGTTGCAGTCAACGCAGGGATTGGGCGTTAGGCCGCCTTCGTAACCGGCGGCGAACTTCTCCATCACCGCCGCCCGGAATGCGTCCTTGAAGTTGAACACATAGTAGGGTATCCCCAGCCGGAAGGCCGCCGCCCGGGCATCCTCCACGTCCTCCAGGGAGCAGCAGGTCCGGCGGCTGAGCCCCGCGTCTTCGCTGTCAAAGAGCTTCATGGTACAGCCCGCGCAGTCATAGCCCTGCCGTTTCAGCAAAAGAGCGGCGGCGGAGGAATCCACGCCGCCGCTCATGGCCACCAAAACCTTACTGCCCACAGCCTTCACAGTGGGCGCAGTCCGGAAACTGGGCCGGGTCATAGGCCACGCCTTGCCGGTCGTAGTAGTCCTTCAGCGCCGCCTTGATGGCCTCCTCCGCCAGGACGGAGCAGTGGAGCTTGTGGGCCGGGAGGCCGTCCAGGGCCTCGGCCACCGCCTTGTTGGTCAGGGCCATGGCCTCGGACACCGGCTTGCCCTTGATAAGCTCCGTGGCCATGGAGCTGGAGGCGATGGCGCTTCCGCAGCCGAAGGTCTCGAACTTCACGTCCTCGATGACGCCGTCCCGGATTTTCAGGTAGATTTTCATGATGTCGCCGCATTTGGCGTTGCCCACTTCTCCCACGCCGTCGGCGTTTTCGATGGTCCCCACGTTCCGGGGGTTGCGGAAATGGTCCATTACTTTCTCGCTGTATAATGCCATAATTTCAATCCTCCTCAGATGATATGGGTTGCCTTGCCGTTCTCCAGGTCCCGCCACACCGGGGACATGCTCCGCAGATACGAAACCGCGTCCTGGACGGCTTCGATTAGATACTCCACTTCTTCCTCCGTCGTCTCTTCGCCGATGGTCAGCCGCAAAGAGCCGTGGGCAATCTCGTGGGGCCGCCCGATGGCCAGCAGCACGTGGCTGGGGTCCAGGGACCCGGAGGTACAGGCGGACCCGGAGGAGGCGCAGATGCCCTTGTCGTCCAGCAGAAGCAGCAGGGATTCGCCCTCAATGCCCTCAAAGCAAAAATTCACGTTCCCTGGGAGCCGCTTTGCCGGGTCGCCGTTCAGGACGCTGTGGGGAATCTCCGCAAGGCCCGCGATGAGCCTGTCCCGCAGGGCGGAGATACGGACGGCGTTCTCCGTCAGATGGGCGCAGGCCTCCTCCAGCGCCGCCGCCATGCCCACGATGGCGGGGAGGTTTTCCGTCCCGGCCCGCCGGCCCCGCTCCTGGGCCCCGCCCTCAATGAGGTTCGTAAGGGCCACGCCCCGGCGGGCGTACAGGGCGCCGATGCCCTTGGGCCCGTGGAACTTGTGGGCGGAGAGGGAGAGAAGGTCAATGTTCTGCGGCCCCACGTCGATGGGCAGGTGCCCCGCCGCCTGGACCGCGTCGGTGTGGAACAGCACCCCCGCCTCCCGGCAGACCGCGCCGATCTCCGAGACGGGCTGGACGGTGCCGATCTCGTTGTTGGCGTACATGACGCTTACCAGGCAGGTGTCGGGCCGGATGGCCGCCCGGACCTGCTCCGGCGTCACCAGGCCGTTTTCGTGGACGTCCCGCAGGGTGACGGCAAAGCCTTCGCCCTCCAGCCTTTTCAGGGTGTGGAGCACCGCGTGGTGCTCGAAGGCGGTGGAGACGATGTGGCGCTTGCCCTTCCGGGCCCCCAGGGCGGCGGCGGAACGAATGGCCTGGTTGTCCGCCTCGCTGCCGCCGGAGGTGAAGGTGAGCTCCCTTGCCTCGCAGCCAAGACAGGCGGCGATTCGCCCCCGGGCGTCCTCCAGGGCCTCCCTGGCCCTCTGGCCGAAGGCGTAGAGGCTAGAGGGGTTGCCGTAAAGCTCGTCCATATAGGGCAGCATAGCGTCCACAGCGGTCCGGCTCATCTTCGTTGTGGCCGCGTTATCGGCATAGATTTTCATAGGGAATCCTCCGTTTTGATTACCTAGTATCTTTATTGGTAATTGGATTATAGCATAATTACCCAGTTTGTCAATAGGTAATTTGAGTTTTTGAACACTGCCGGAAAAGATACCGGTATTTTCAATATTATTCCGTTAGAACGTGCGCCCGCCGGTGCGCTGAAAACGGCGGTCTTGAAATCTGTTGTTCTTCAAAACCGCCGTTTGGTGCTTGTTTTTGGGTGGCGCGCCATTAACACCGCTGATCGGACATAAGCTGGGTATCCTGGTGCCCGGCATATTACAGCAAACCGTTGATCTCCTCCCTGGACGGCATGACTCGCAGGGCTCCTTTCCGGGTCGTAATGAGCGCCGCAGCGGCGTTGGCAAAAGAGAGCATCTCGCGCAGCTCCTCTTCCCTCAGCCCAGACAGCCCGTGATCGAGGATGTAGTTCAAAACACAGGCGCAGAAGGTATCCCCGGCGCCGGTGGTTTCCACCGTGTTTTTCAATTTGAGTGCGGGGACGAATACCCGAAACCTTTCATAATAGGAATAACTGCCCTCTGCACCGGCGGTGACATTCATCAAACGAATATTGGGAAACGCTTTGCGGAGGATCGCCGCACCCCGGTCAAAATCCGTTGTCTCGGTCATAAATTCCAGCTCATTATCGGCGATCTTCAGGACATCACACTTGGACAGACCGCATTCGATCTGGACCCGCGCATTGTCCATAGTATCCCACAGTGGAGGCTGGGGGTTGGGGTCAAAGGAAATGAATAACATCCTGATACAAGAGGTGTTATCTCTCCTTAACTTGGCTGAAAAGCAAAAAAGCAAGCCCACCTAATAAAAAACGGTGTTTGGGTGGGCCTCTTTGCCATGCTTAAAATTGGTTTATGCCCTCCAAACCCGTTTGAGTTTGGAGGGATTACTTTGCATTGGTCCGATATGACCAGCCCGCTGCTTACCAGGCGGCCTTAACGGTGCGAGAGAAAGCGACACTGGTGCGAGAGCTGGCGCCGCTGGATTCCATCCCGGACCACAATCCCAAGTATCTGCTGGTGATGGACAATGACCCTCCGGTTTCCCACAATGGAATCCGGCAGAAATATGTGCTGGACTGGCTGATAGAAAAATGAGGGGGGCAATAAAGCTGGGGAAAACCGATCTTATTCAGCGGTTCAAATCGCCTTTGCCGGGGGTGATGCCCTTGAGCTCCATCTGTCGGACGGCCACGCCCTCATGGACAGCAGGCAGCAGATCAAGCCCCTGCCGCTCAAAGGTTTGATAGGACATTTCCAGCTCCCTGGCCGCACTTCTGGAGGAAATGCCGCTCTCCTGCCACAGCCGGGCAAATTCCGGAAAGTCTTCCGGAAGCTCGATCCCTTCCCGTCCGAACTGGACGCCCCTCTCCTTCGCCGCGGCAATGCCCTCCGCCTGCCGCTGGCGGATGCTCTCCCGCTCGGTCTGGGCCACGTAGCTGAGAAGCTGGAGCATAATGTCGGCGATCAGGGTTCCGGTGAGGTCCCGCCCCTGCCGGGTATCCAGCAAGGGCATGTCCAGCACCACAATGGCGGCTTCCCGCCCCTTGGTGATAGCGGCCCATTGTTCCAAAATCTCTGTGTAATTCCGGCCCAGGCGGTCGATGCTTTTGATGACCAGTACATCTCCAGGGCATAAGCCGCCCACCAGCGCATGGTATCGCGGCCTGTTAAAATCACGCCCGGACAGCTTCTCAATGACGATATTTTCCTCATCTATGCCAAATTCCCGCATTGCCGCCAGCTGGCGAGCCTCGTTTTGGACCTGGGTGGATACGCGGACGTAGCCGTAGGTTTTGCAGTTCATGTGCTGGCCCCCTTTTTGTAAAACATGGAAAGCGCTCTTTCATAATTTTAACAAAAAAACAGATGAATAAAACATCCGGGGCAGCCTGGGCAGCGTCCCTTATACTATCATGGGCAGACAGGGCGCCGCGCTGCGGGCTCGTATTGAGTCCGTCGAATCCTCCGCCAGATCGCGGCTGACCAGGGAAGCGTAATACTGCCCCATGGTGGCCGGGGCATTGTAGAGGGCGGCGAGAGTGTACGCTTTGATGTTTCCAATGGCGGCCGTAGTATGGCCAAGGCAGTCCCGGACGTATTCGACGTGTTCCCGCCCCAGTTTCAGGAAGCGGGAACGAACCACAGCCGTGGGAAGCTCCTGCCCGCAGATACGAACCGTTTCCCTCGTAGAGCAGGCAGCTTCCGTCATCAGTTCCACGTAGCCGTCAAAGATGTCAGCGTCACAGGGATGGTCCCAGACCAATCCCTCGTAGTCAATGTTCTCCCGGATTTCTTCCCGGACCCATCGCATCTCATCCATCAGATTCCGGCCCTTGGGGCCCCCGCCGCAAACCAGCGAAGCGTTTGCGGTAGAGAGAGCTGGAGCAGCGCAGCGAGTGAGCTTTGCCGCTTGCGGCGAAGCGAGGGATGCGGAGTTTGCGACGGCGAGGGGCTGGGGGAGGATACGATTGGTCTCAGTCAATTCAGTCTCTTTTTTCTCAGTCTCATTAGCCGCCCGATTCGGGCAATCCAGACTGCCTTCTGCGGGCACTCTGGACTGCCCGGTCTGGGCAGTATTGACTGCCTCCTCCGGCGTAGAAAAAAGAGCCTTATTGGAGGATTCCTCTCTCTGAACGGCGGAGACCTTTTCCTCATTCCGAGACGGCTCCACAGCCTCATTGGTTTCGTTTTGTGGAGCCATGTTACTCCCGCAGCCGGAAAAATTCTTGACATAGATCATAGCGGGCTTCCCCAGGCCCTGGCGCTTGCGCTCGATGAGCCCGCAGCGCTCCAGTTCCCGCATGAAAGCGGTGGCCCGGTTGTGCCCGCAGCGGAGGAACTTCTGCACATCCTTCTGGACGAAATAGATGAATACCCGGCCCAGGCTGTCCAGCCAGCCGTTTTTGACGGACAGCCCCACCCGGTCCAGCATCAGGCTGTAAAGGGTGGCCGCCTCCAGGGAGAGCTCGCCGCCGAAGAGGGCCTTGGGGACCCGGTAAAAACGAAACTCCGATGCCTCGTTTCCGTGAAAGTAATCCAGATTGAACTGCATAGCATACCTCCAAAATGTAAAAAGGCCCCGGCGACGGTTGTCGCCGAGGCTGATCGTTTTATGACGTGTAATAGCTTGGCCTTGCGATGGTGGTAAAGCCGCTTTTCCCGGTCACCACCACGTTGTTGGCTCCGCTGGCACAGTGGATGATCTGGACATTTCCCCCGCTGTCAAAGCCGCAGACGATGCCCACATGGGTGTCCTCGGGATAGAAAACCAGATCGCCGGGGATTGCCTCGGCCCAGGTGATGGGGGTGCAGTAGGTGTGCTGCATGTGCGCCCCGCCTCCATGGCCTATGATGTATGACCCGCCGGAAATATTATAGAAAACCCAATCGACGAACCCTGAACAGTCCAGCCCATAGGGCCGTACAGTTCCGGTGCTGGGGCTGCCAGCGGCCCAGA
>CAOKLO010000039.1 GCA_948469375.1 uncultured bacterium
TTGACACAAGGAGGGAGGAAAGTCCATGAAGATCAACCAGGTGGAGCAGCTGGTGGGCATCACCAAGGGCAACATCCGCTTCTATGAAAAGGAAGGGCTGCTCACCCCCGGCCGGAATAGCGAAAACGGCTACCGAGACTACAGCGACGCCGACGTGGCGTGGCTGAAAAAAATCAAGCTGCTGCGGATGCTGGACGTGCCCATCGAGGAGATCCTGCGGCTGAAATCCGGGTCGCTGACCCTGGAGGACGCCATGGGGCGGCACATCATCCAGCTGGAGCGCAGGCAGGCCAATCTGGCGGCGGCTCAGGGCGTGTGCGCCCAGATCAAGGACAGCCGCAGCCAGCTGGACGGCCTGGACGCCGACGAGGTGCTGGCATCCATGGAGCGGCAGGAACAGGAGGGGACCAAATTCATGAATGTGGGAAAACAGGACAAACTGACCAGGTACGTCAGCCCTGTGGGGGCGGCGGTATTGGTCCTGGCACTGATGGGAGCCCTCATCGGGCTCATCGTGTGGGGATTCACCGTAGACGCGGCGGACGCGCCCCCCATCGGGGTAGTCATCGCCATCGCGGCCATTCCGGCGGTGATGATCGTCGGCGTGCTGGCGGCGCTGTACCAGCGCATTAAGCAGATCAGAGGAGGGGAAGAGGATGCTGCTGCTCAATATTGACCACATCCCCGGACGAGAGATTGAGGCGCTGGCCCTGGTAAAGGGCTCGGTAGTCCAGTGCAAGAGCCTGGGTAAGGATTTCATGGCGGGTATGAAAACCTTTGTAGGCGGGGAGATCGAAAGCTATACCGACATGCTCACCGAGGCCCGTCAGCTGGCCACCAAGCGGATGGTGGACGAGGCGGAGGCCCTGGAGGCGGACGCGGTGGTGAACGTGCGCTACGCCTCCGCGTCCATCATGCAGGGGGCGGCGGAGATTACGGTGTACGGCACGGCGGTGCGGTATAAGGGGTGACTTTTGTGGAAAAAAAGCGCTATTGGCCGCTTTTATGCCTGATTCCCCTGATTGCGGCGGCGGTAGTGGGCTGGTTTGTCCTGCCGGACTCCCTGGTGGTGCAAATCGGCGCGGACGGTCTGCCCAGCAAGGTGTGGCCCAAGCTGCTGGCCCTGCCGCTCCCGGTGGCGGTGGGAGCCCTGGGCGCGTGGTTTGCCTCTGACAGGGCGAAGGAGAAGCGGGTAAGCGGATTTGCTGTGCTGGCTGTGGCCGCCATCATCACCGCATTTAACTTTGCTATGAACCTTTGACCTGCTGCAGCCTTGCCTTTGGAGATGAAAAAAGAGCTGAACTGTTAAAAGGTACAGCTTATGATATTAGCAAAAAACAAGAGGAGTGATAATATGCTTCGCATCGAGCACTATTCCAAAACCTATCCCGGAGGAAAAAAGGCCGTGGACGACCTGACCCTCCATGTGCGCCCCGGCGAGATTTACGGCTTCATCGGCCACAACGGGGCGGGCAAAACCACCACCCTGCGGGCGGTGGCCGGGGTGATGGACTTCACCGAGGGAACCATCATCATTGACGGCCGCGACATCAAAAAGGACCCGGTGGGGGCCAAGAAGGTCACCGCCTTCCTGCCCGACAACCCGGATTTATACGAGTTCATGAAGGGCATCGACTACCTGAACTTCATCGCAGACCTGTACGGCATTCCGGCGGAACAGCGGACCCGCGACATCGGCAAATTCGGCGGCGCCTTTGAGCTGACGGGCAATCTGGGCTCCCCCATCGGCAGCTACTCCCACGGAATGCGGCAAAAGCTGGCCCTGATTTCCGCCTTTATCCGTAGGCCCAAGCTGCTGATTTTAGACGAGCCCTTTGTGGGCCTGGACCCCGCCGCCTCCCACCTGATGAAGGAGTACTTAGCCGAATTGTGTCAAGGCGGCTCGGCAGTGTTTTTCTCCACCCATGTGCTGGAGGTGGCGGAAAAGCTGTGCCACCAGATCGCCATCATCAAAGCCGGACGACTGGTGAAATGCGGCCCCACTGAGCAGCTGGTGGGCGACTCCTCCCTGGAGGACGTGTTCCTGGAGCTGGAGGGAGACAAATGAAAAGGTTCTTCGCGCTACTGAAGGTGAGCGTCAAATCCATGCTGCTGTCCTCCACCAACGCCCGGGGGCGCAGCAAAAAGAAAGCGGTTTCCGGCGTCGGCGCGGTGGTGCTGATCGCCTTTTTGGGGCTGTACCTGTCCGGGCTGTACAGCTCCATGCTGATGGAGGTGCTGGCGCCCGTCCACATGGAGGTGCTGGTGTTCATCTTCATGGGCATGGCCGCGCTGGCGGGCGGCTTGATGTTTACCACCTTTGCCGTCAAGGGCGTGGTGTTCGGCGGCAGGGATAACGACCTGCTGCTGAGTATGCCCGTGTCCTCCACCATGCTGATGGCCAGCCGGGTATCGGCAATTTACCTGGAAAACCTGCTGTTTTCCTTCTTCGTGCTGGTCCCTGCTGGGGCAGTGTGCGCCTTTATGACCCAGAGCGGGGCGGGGCACAGCCCGCTGTTCTGGGTGCGGCTGATCGTGGCGGTGCTGGCCCTGCCTCTGCTGGACACGGCGCTGTCCGTGCTGTTCGGGGCGCTGGTGGCCTTCTTGTCCACCAAGGTGTCCCGGGGCGCGCTGGGGCAGAACATCGTCATGGCCCTGTACATGGTGGCGGTGTTCTGGTTTGCCTTCCACCTCAACGGCATGATCGAGGGGCTGGCCGCCAACGCCGCCGGGGTGAAGGAATCCCTGAGCTGGGCCGCCCCCATACTGTGGATGGGGGACGGCATTATGGGGAATTGGGGACTGCTGCTGGCCTTCGCGGCCTGCTGCATCGTTCCCTTCGTCCTGGTGGTCTTCGGATTGGGCCGGGTATACCGGCAGGCGGTAACCGCCTTTGCCGCCCGGTCCGCCCGGAACGATTACAAGCTGTCCGCCCAGGCCGCCTCGGGGCAGAAAAAGGCCTTGCTGGTCAAGGAGGCCAAGCGGTTTTTCGGCACGCCCATGTATCTGTGGAACTCCGGCGTCGGCCTCATTATGCTGCTGGTTGCGGGGATCGCAGCGCTGGTGATGCGAAACGACCTGCAAGCCTTCATCATCCTGCTGGGAGACGAATTCCCCGTGCTGCCCATGACGGCGGTGGTGATGGGATTCTGCCTGTGCACCTGCGCGATTGCCGCGCCCTCCATCAGCCTGGAGGGCAAGTACCTGTGGGTCCTGCGGGAAGCGCCCGTGGACGAGGGGGCCCTGGTGTGGATCAAGGTGGGCTTTCAGCTGATGCTCAGCCTGCCCTGCACCCTCATTGCCGGAATGTGCATTGTGATTGCGGTGGGGCTGCCCCTGTGGCAGGGGGCGGTGCTGCTCCTCGCCATGACCCTGTTTGCCTGCGGCCACGCAGTGTTCGGGATGCTGATGGGCCTGTGCTTCCCTAAGCTGGACGCGGTGAACGAGACCGTGATCATCAAGCAGTCCTTGGCCACGACGCTGGGGATATTTGTCCCCATGGCGGCGCTGCTGCTGTGCGGCCTGCTGTACTGGCTGGGCGGCATGATGGCCGGTTGGGCGGCGCTGGCTCTGCCCGTGGCCCTGCTGGCCGTGCTGACGGCGGCGTGCACCTTCGTTCTTGCCAAGCGCGGCCCGGCCCTGCTGCGTGCGCTGTGACCGAGAAGCCCCGGCGTTTCCTGAGCGCCGGGGCTTTTGAAGCTTGACGGGAGGGAAATCCATGAAGAAAACAGCTATGTTCTCCTTGGCCATTCTGCTGACCCTATCCCTATGCGCCTGTTCTCCCGCCGGGAGCAGCAACACGTACACGGTCACAAGAAACGGGACCGACTATACGGTAGACCAGGAAAACGGAACCATTTCAGACGGGCTCAACACCTATCAATTCACATTTTCGGGAAATGCCTCCGGTTATGATATCAAGATCACCTATCCCAACGGCTCCACCTACTCTTGGCATACGCAGACAAGCAGCAGCGGCACCGGTTTTGGCTCCGGCGGCTGGAGCGACGACTACGACGCGGACCGCTATGTAAGCGGCGATGAACTGTGCGATCTTCTCCTGGCGGGCGCGCCCAAGGCGCCGAGGAACTCCAGCCCGGAAAAGTTCCTCATCGTGCTCCTTCTGCTGGCGCTGGGCGGGTTCAATATCGCTTCCCCCCAAACCGCCTGGTATCTGTCCGAGGGGTGGAAATTCAGGGACGCCGAGCCCTCCCAGCTGGCGCTGGGCCTGACCCGTGCGGGCGGCGCCGCCTGCTGCGTGGTCGCGGTAATCGTGATTTTTGCGTGGTAGGGCTCCGGGGTTGACAGGGGTGGTATCATACAAGTAACAAAGCGGAGGGCGTGAGGATATGAAGCGAAACGGCAGGCGGGTGCTGGTGGCCATGAGCGGCGGAGTGGATTCCAGCGTGGCGGCGTGGCTGCTGCGCCAGCAGGGCTATGAGTGCGTCGGCGTCACCATGAAGCTGTTCGGCAATGAGACGCTGAACCTGGACAAGGGCCACTCCTGCTGCACCCTGGACGACGTGGAGGACGCCCGGGAGGTGGCCCGAAAAATGGGCATTCCCCACTATGTGTTCAACTTTTCCGACGACTTTGAGGAGAAGGTCATCCGGCGCTTTATCGACGCCTACGAGCGGGGGGAGACCCCCAACCCCTGCATCGACTGCAACCGTTTTTTGAAATTCGACAAACTCCACCGCCGGGCGCAGGAGCTAAAATGCGACTACATCGCCACAGGACACTACGCGCAGATCCTGGAGGACGGCGGGGGCGGCTTCCGCATGACCAAGGCCGCCGACCTGAGCCGGGACCAGAGCTATGTGCTCTACCCCATTCCCCGGGAGCAATTGACGCAGACCCTGTTTCCCCTGGGCGGGCTGACAAAAGCCGAGGTGCGGGAAATCGCGGAGCGGGAAGGCTTCGTCAACGCCCGAAAGCACGACAGCCAGGACATCTGCTTCGTCCCGGACGGGGATTACCTGGCCTTTATGAAGCGCCACACCGGGAAAACCTACCCCGAGGGGGACATCATCGACCAGAGCGGCAGGGTGGTGGGCCGCCACCGGAACGCGGCGGGCCTCACTATTGGCCAGCGCCGGGGGGTGGGAGTGTCGTCGTCCGGCCGTATCTACGTGTGCTCCAAGTGCATGGCGGACAACACCGTCACCGTGGGGCCGGAGGAGGCGCTCTATTCCGCCGCGTGTACGGCAACGGATTGGAACTGGTTGATTTCCCCGCCGGATGGGCCCTTTACGGCGCTGGCAAAAACCCGCTACCGCCAGACCGAACAGCTGGTGACGGTGGTGCCGGAGGGGGACCGGGTGCGTCTGGAATTCGCCCAGCCCCAGCGGGCGGTGACGCCAGGGCAGGCGGCGGTGGCGTACGATGAAAGCGGCGCCGTGCTGGGCGGAGGCGCCATTACGGAAGTGGCAAAAGGGCCTTCCTTTTTTCTTTGAAAAGAAAAAGGAAGCAAAAAAGAAACTTTTGAACCATTTTGGCCACAGGCAGTCATCCAAGGAATGGCCACGGCCACAAAAAGTCCCTGTTATAAAATTTTTAGCATAAAAATGATAGACCGCTGACGAGTTGGGAGAAAGCTTTTAAGCTTCCTCCCAACTCGTCAGCGGTCTAAAAATTCTTTTTCGGTCCTTTTTTCTTTCAAGAAAAAGGAATGTCCTTGACCTTAAAGCTCTACCAGCTCGTATTCGCGGCTGCCCATGCCCAGGTCGGCGGCGGCCTCTACGGTGTGGACGCCATGCAGGGACTCAATGCGCTCAATGAGATCGCCCTTGCCCGGATCGTCGGACTGATACACCAGGTCCAGGCAGGCCTGGTCCACGGCCACCGGGTCCAGGGAGGCCAGAATGCCGATGTCACCGATTTTGGGGTCGGCAGCCACCGCGCAGCAGTCGCAGTCCACGGACATATTCTTCATCACGTTGATATAAGCGACCTTCCCGGCGAAGCGGTCGTGAATGGACCAGGCCGCGTCCGCCATGGACTCCAGGAAGGAGTCGTGGTCGGAATCCCAGAACTTGTCCATGTCCCCCGCGCCGTGGATATACTGCTTACCCCGGGAGGAGGCGATGCCGATGGAAATGTTCTTCAGCGCCCCGCCGAAACCGCCCATGGGGTGGCCCTTGAAATGGCTGAGCACCAGCAGGGAGTCGTAGCCCGCCAGATGGGCCCCTACAAAATTCTTTTTGATGACCTTGCCGGTGGGGATGGCCAACTCCATATCGTCG
This sequence comes from uncultured bacterium, assembly GCA_948469375.1. Taxonomy (GTDB): domain Bacteria; phylum Bacillota; class Clostridia; order Oscillospirales; family Oscillospiraceae; genus Enterenecus. The sequence goes on from CAOKLO010000039.1 coordinate 6,246, forward strand.
GTCTCGTCCAGAATGTCCACCTGGGCTGCGTTGACCCAGCCATGCTTTTCCATGGTGATCTTGTGGGCCTTGGTGGTGTTGCGCCCGCCGTCGTAGGCGGTGTTGCACTCCACGATGGTGCCGCCCACCTTGTCGATCACGGGCTTCCAGAAGTCAGGACGCAGGAAGTTCTGGTTGCCGGGTTCGCCGGAGTGGACCTTGACGGCCACCTTGCCCTCCAGAGTGACGCCCAGGGCGTCGTACAGGCGGAGCACGGCCTCCGGGGACAGGCTGCGGGTAAAATAAACGGTGGATTTCATGATAGTCCTCCTCAATTGTGAATTAAATATCATATATAGTTTATCGGAAATGGGGCGGCGCGTCAAGAGCTTTTGGGGCAGCCTGTCCATTGCAGCAAAAAAGTCCCTCTTTCTCCGGTGAAAGAGGGACTTTTGGGGGGTTATTGGATGCCGCTCAGGTCAAATCTATCCAGCCACACACCGGCGGCCTCGCAGGTCTCCCGCAGGCACTTCTCGTCGAAGGGACTGTCCAGGTCTGCGTTTTTCAGCAGCTCGGTGAAGGTGCGGCTGCCGCCCTGCCGGGTGTAGGCCATATACCTCTCCCAGGCCAGCTTCCGGTCCTTTTGCAGCAGCGCCCAGAATTCCAGCGCCACCGTCTGGGCCAGGCAGTAGTCGATATAATAGAAGGGGGATTCGTAGATATGGTGCTGGCGCTGCCAGGCCTCCCCCTCGGAGAAGAAGGGGATGTCCCCGTCCAGGCGCATCCAGGGCATATACACCCCCTGGAGCTCCTTCCATTTGGCGTGGCGCTGGGCGGGGGTCATGTCTGGGCGGGCGTACACCTCGTGCTGGAAGTGGTCCACCAGCGTGCCATAGGGGATGAAGGTCAGCGCCCCGGCCAGATGGCTGTACAGGTATTTCCGGGCGTCCGGGCCGAAAAATCCCTCGATCCAGGGCCAGGCCATGAACTCCATAGACATGGAGTGGACCTCGCAGGCCTCCATGCCCGGCCAGATATAGCTGGAGGGTATCCGGTCCCGGTTCATCCAGGCGGCGAAGGCGTGACCCGCCTCGTGGGTGATGACGTCCACATCCCCCTGAGTTCCGTTGAAGTTGGCGAAGATAAACGGCACCTTATAGTCGGCAATGGCGGTGCAGTAGCCGCCTCCGGCCTTGCCCTCGGTGGACAGCAGGTCCATGAGCTCACCGTCCAGCATGGTCTGGAAGAACTCGGACGTCTCCGGGGACAGCTCGTCGTAGAACCGCTTGCCTTGGGCCACGATGTCGTCGGGGGCGCCCTGGGGCTTGGGGTTGCCGGAGCGGAATTTCAGCGCCGCGTCGGCGTAGCTCAGCGGATACTCCACCCCCAGCCGCTGGGCCTGGGCCCGGTACACCCGGTCGGCCAGTGGCACCAGGTACTTGACCACGGCGGCGCGGAAGCGCTCCACATCCTCCTTGGTGTAGCAGTTGCGGCCCATGCGGTAGTAGCCCAGGGTGGTGTAGCCCTCATAGCCCAGCTCTTTGCCCATCGCGTCCCGCAGGCGGGTGAGCTGGTCATAGATACGGTCTAAATCGGCCTGGTGGTCCTTGTACCACCGGCCCACGGCCTTCCACGCCGACAGGCGGCGCTCGTCGTCCGCGTCGTTCTGGAAGGGGCCCATCTGGGCCAGGGTGTAGGTCTTGCCCTCAAAGGGGACCTGGGCGGAGGCGATGAGCTTTTGGTATTCCTGGGTCAGGTCGTTCTCCTGCTGGAGCTGGGGTACGATTGCCCGGGAGAAGGTTTTCAGAGCGATCTCCGTGTTGAGGAACATCAGATCGCCATACTCCGCCTCGAATTCCTTGCGGAAGGGGGATTCCAGCATGGCCATCTTCCAGGCCTGCTCATATTCCTCCAGCTCGGGCAGGGCGGCGTTCCAGAAGCTCACCTCGCCGTCGTAAAATTGGTCCCGGGTGTCGATGGTGTTGCGCACCTGGGCCAAGGTGGCCAGGGTCTCCACATGCTGGGCTTCCCGGTCCTTTTCCAGGAAAACGGCCTTGGCCTCGGCGTAGCTGCCCGCCGCCTTCAGACGGGCGGTAAACTCGGACAGCCGCCCCTTAACCGCTTCCAGGTTGGGGCGCTCATAGGGCATTTCGGAAAATTTCATATATATACGTCTCCTTGCAAATCACTAAAATGTTATCACGCTTTGCCTGTTCGCAGCGGCTCAGACGCTTAAATCTTTGCCGTCCAGCACGGCCCGGATCAACCGGTCCCGTTCATATTCCAGCGTGAGGAGGAAGGGCGGATGGTCCTCCGCCAGCAGGCGCAGAAAAATCCTGTCCCCTTCCCAGATGGGCAGCTCCGGCACCTGCTCCTTGGGCACCCAGGCCAGCTCCCCCTCGTTGCAGTCATCGGCGAGCTCCCCGGTCCAGCTGTCGGCGGTGAACAGGTACATATACTCCCCGTCCCAGCCCGCGCTCAGGAAGGTGACCACCCCCCGGAACCGGAAGCCGGCAAGGGTCAGGCCGGTCTCCTCCAACACCTCCCGGCAGAAGCACTCGTCGGGGCTTTCGCCCTCCTCAAAGTGGCCGCCCACACCGATCCACTTGTTCTTGTTCACGTCCGCCTTTTTCTTCACCCGGTGGAGCATGAGGTACTCTCCCCGGGCGTTTTCCAGGTAGCCCAGGGTGCTGTTGTGCATCTTCATTTTGCTCAGAAGGGCAGATTTAATCCGCCCGTCAGCTTGGACATCTGGCTGGCGGCGTCCTCCCCCGCCTTGCGGAGGGCCTCGTTGACGGCGGCCACGATCAGGTCCTGGAGCATCTCCACATCCTCCGGGTCCACGGCCTCTGGGTCGATGGTCACGCTGACCAGCTCCTTTTTGCCGGACACGGTGGCGGCGACCACGCCGCCCGCCCTGGCCTCGTAGGTTTTGGACTCCAGCTCCTCCTGAGCCTTCATCATGTCCTGCTGCATCTTCTGAGCCTGACGGATCATGTTGTTCATGTTGCCGCCCATGCCGCCCATACCGCGGCTGTTGAATCCCTTTGCCATAAAAAACAGCGCCTCCTATGTCGTATTGACGGGGCAGAATCCGCTTCCAAAGCCAAAGAGCGGCTTTGCAGGAACCCCGGTTTTTTCGGTTTATTCCACAATAATATTGCTCCCGCCTCGGTTCAAAAACGCCTCCAGCGGGTCGGCGGCCCCCCCGGACGGCGGCGCGTCCTCAGGCGGGGCCTTCCCCGTCCGGACCTCCACCTGGCGGGAGACGCCGGTGAGCTTATGGCACAGCGACCCCATGGGCCGGGTGATTTCCTGGCGGCTGAGCATACTCTGCAAAAAGTCGTTTGCCACCCACAGGATGAGCTGCTGTCCGTCAAAGCGCCCCTCCGCCATCGCCGGATTGCCCAGAAGGCTGTAATCGCTGACGGCCAGCACGCCTTTGAGCTGTTCCCGGAAATTCTCCCAGCCCGGCCAGCCGGGAATATCAGCCGGGGCGGGTTGAGATACGGGAGCGGCTTCCGGCTCCGCCTGAGGGGCAGGCTGGGCCGGGGGCGCCGGCGGAGAAACGCCCTCCGGCTGGGAGGACCGCACCGCAGGAACGGGCTCCGGTTCCTCCCAGGGGACCTCGTCCCGTGCGGGGGGCTCGTCGGGGAGCGGGGGTTCCTCCGGGAGGGACGGCTCGTCCCAGGGGACCTCCGCCGCCGGGGGCGGCGCTTCCCGCCTGGGGGCGGGAGACGGGACCTGTTTTGCCTCAAGGGCCGCCTCAGAGGACGGAGCGGGTGCAGGTACGCCCCCCTGCTCCAGCCGGGCCACCCGGGCGGACAGCCCCGCCGGAGAGCCGTCCAGCGTCGGGTCGCACAGCGTCACCAGGCACAGCTCCATATCGGTGCGGCGGTTGGCGGACCGGGTCAGGTCCGCCGCCGTTTTCTGTAAACGGTTGAGCATCTGGGCCAGCCGGGCCACGTCGAACCGGGCGGACAGCCGTTTCAGGGTTTCGCCGTCAAAGCCGCCGGTCATCAGCGCAGACCCGGTTTTGGGGGCGGTTTTGCGCACCAGCAGGTCCCGCACCAGAGCGGACAGCTCCCCCGCCAGGGCGGTCATCTCCTTACCGTTGGCATACAGCCGGTCCAGCCGCTCCAGGACGGCGGAGATATTTCCCTCGGCGGCGTCCTGGAGCAGGGCGGCGGCCTCCAGATTGCCCGCCAGCCCCAGGGAGGACAGCACCCGCTCCTCGTCCACCGTTCCCGCCCCGCCGCCGGAGCACTGGTCCAGCAGGGACAGCGCGTCCCGCATACCGCCGTCGGCCAGCCGGGCGATGAGGGCGGCCCCGCCCTCGGTGAGCCCGATGCCCTCCTCCTGGGAGATGTGGAGCAGGTGGGCCGCGATGGCTCCGGGGTGGATGCGCTTGAAGGCAAACTGCTGGCACCGGCTTTTGATGGTGGCCAGCACCTTGTGGACCTCGGTGGTGGCCAGAATGAACATCAGGTGCTCCGGCGGCTCCTCCAGAATCTGGAGCAGGGCGTTGAACGCCTGGTTGGACAGCATATGGACCTCGTCGATGATGTATACCCGCTTTTTCACGGTGGCGGGGGTATACGCCGCCTCGTCCAAAATGGCGCGGATGTCGTCCACGCCGTTGTTGGAGGCGGCGTCCAGCTCCAGCACGTCCAGAATAGACCCGTTGAGGATGCCCAGGCAGGCGGGACACTGGTTGCAGGGGCTGCCGTCCTGGGGATTTTCACAGTTTACCGCCCGGGCCAGCAACTTGGCGCAGGAGGTCTTGCCCGTCCCCCGGGTGCCGGTGAACAGGTACGCGTGGGACAGCCGCCCGGACGCCACCTGCCGCTTCAGGGTCTGGGTGACGTGGTCCTGGCCCACCACCTGGTCAAAGGTGCGGGAGCGCCACTTGCGGTAAAGGGCCTGGTACATCAAAAACCACCTCTCACATGTAAAAGAAACGCGCAGCGCCATCAGATGCGCCGCGCGTTGAGCGCTTTTTGTTTAGGTCAGATGCTGGAAAACGCACTGGAGGCCCCGGCGGGCCTCGGCATTGTCACGCTCGGGCTGGGCGCATGGCCGGGTCGCTTTCGCTCCGCTCCAAGCTTCCCTATGCGCCTGCCCTCGCGCTTCGGCGCGAAACAAGACCGCGCACCGGCCTTTGAAGCGCAGAATATACCCGTTACCCATACAGCCGGCTCAAGATCGGCAGCCCCGCGGCACACGCCCAGGTCCGCTTAGTGCTGCTCGGTTCCCCGCCTGACACGGTTCACGGGTGAGCGTTGCGCGGGACCGATCTATCATCGCTGCTTATATGGGTCAGGCGGCACAGCCTGCCTCCGGGGGCCGGGATTCATCCCTGCTGTAGCGGGTTGCAGGTACAGGGCACCGCTAACTCCCCAACTAGCGCGGCCTTGTTTCACGCCGAGGCGCTCACAAGCCGGAGTTATTTTATCACGCCTGGGGAAATTTATCAACTCTATTTTCAAAAAATCCGCGGTGGGGAAAATATGAGTTGCATCTTTCTATTTTGGGGAAGCTGTGGTAAAATACCTTTGTATCATGTGAAAAATAAGCGCCAGGAGGTATGGGCTATGGAATTGAAGGAGAAAACGCTGGCCAGCGAGCTGGTTTTTAACGGGTGCCTGCTGAAAATTTACCGGGACGAAGTGGAGCTGGCGGACGGCGGCGCCTCCGTCCGGGAAGTGGTCCACCATCCCGGCGGAGCTGCGGTGGTTGCCCTGGACGGGGAGGGCAACGTCTACCTGGAGCGGCAGTTCCGCTATCCCTACCACAAGGTGGTGACGGAGATCCCCGCAGGCAAGCTGGAGCCGGGAGAGAACCCCGCCCACGCCATCCGGCGGGAGCTCCAGGAGGAGATCGGCGCCACTGCGGGCCGGTGGGACTCCCTGGGCCACATCATGCCCAGCGTGGGGTATACCGACGAGATGCTCTATCTGTTCCTGGCCCGGGACCTGACCTTCGGCGAGCGCCACCTGGATCAGGACGAATTCCTGGAGCCCTTCAAAATGCCCTTTGCCGAGGCGCTTTCCCAGGCCGCCAGCGGACAGATCAACGACGCGAAAACCCTGGCCGCCCTGTTCCGGGCGGACCGGCTGATGCGGGAGGAGAAGCATGGGTAAAAAAATCCTGGTGGTGGAGGACGAGCGTAATATTGTGGACATCCTCACCTTCAACCTCAGCCGGGAGGGCTACGACACCCTGGAGGCGCTGGACGGCGCGGCGGGCCTGCGCCTTGCCCTGGAGCAGGACCCGGACTTGATTCTTCTGGACTTGATGCTGCCCAAAATGGACGGCTTTCAGGTGTGCCGCACCCTGCGGGAGCAGGGCCGGGCCACCCCCATCATCATGCTCACCGCCCGGGAGGAGGAGACGGACAAGGTGCTGGGCCTGGAGCTGGGGGCGGACGACTATATTACCAAGCCCTTCTCCATGCGGGAGCTGCTGGCCCGGGTGAAGAGCAACATCCGCCGCACGGAAATGCTGACCGGCGCGCCCATCAGGAGCGAAGCCAACCGCCTGGAGCTGGGCCGGGTCCAGGTGGATTTGGACGCTATGCTGGTGTACAAGGACGGAGAGGCCCTGGACCTGACCCAGCGGGAATACGAGCTGGTCAAAACCCTGGCCTCCAGCCGGGGGCAGGCGGTGTCCCGGGAGTCACTGATGGAGCAGGTTTGGAACTATGACGGCTACGTGGGGGACGTGCGGGCCGTAGACGTGGCCATCCGCCGCCTGCGGGAAAAGCTGGAGGACGACCCCGCCGCCCCTGAGTTTATTGTGACCCGCCGGGGGTTGGGCTACGCCTTCGGCGCGTAAGCAGTGCAGAGAAAGAGGGTCCCTTGATGCGACGAAGCCTTCATATCAAACTAGTGCTCATTATGGTGCTGCTGATTGTCTCGCTGATGGTGGTGGTGGGCGCGTTCCTCATGAACTCCGTCACCGGCTATTACATCGACGAGTTCTACGAGCAGATGCTCGCCGCCTTCGGTCAGGACAATGTGGACTTCGTCCGGGACCTCCAGACCGCCACCGAGGACGAGGAGGACGGCGCGGCGATGATCAGTGCGGTGCTGTCCCTTTACAAGGGCGTACTGGGCGTGGACGACCGCAATCGAAATTATTTTGTGCTGGACGGCGTCACCGGCCGCTGTCTGGCCGGGTCCGTCCCCGCCCCGGAGGGCGGCGTGGCCGTCACCGCCAACATCTCCACCGCCCTGCTGGGCAGCGTGGGCCTTGCCAGCAGCGTCACCGCCGACTATATGGATGCCGCCATCCCCATCACCCGGGGCGGCCGGTCCTATATCGTCTATATCCTGGACAGCCGGGAGACCGCCCGCAGCTTGAACACGGAGATGTTCTCCCTCATCATGGAGGCGCTGGTGCTGGGCCTTATCATCTCGGTGCTGCTGTCCTTCCTGCTGGCCAAGACCATGGTGGACCCCATCCAGCGGCTGACCCGCGGCATTGAGGAGGTGGCCGAAGGGGACTTTTCCCGAAAGCTGGAGGTGACCTCCGGCGACGAAATCGGCCAGCTCACCGAGAGCTTCAATGCCATGGCCCAGCAGCTGGAGGCCAACATCGCCGAGCTGGAACGGGCGGAGCAGATGCGCAAGGATTTTGTGGCCAACGTGTCCCACGAGCTGCGCACCCCGCTGACCAACATCAAAAGCTACGCCGAAACCCTGGACGGCGGGGTGGGGGACCTGCCCCCGGAGATGGAAAAAAAGTTCCTGGGCGTCATCCTCAACGAGTCCGACCGCATGACCCACATTTTGCAGGACCTGCTCACCCTGTCCCGTTTCGACTCGGGGCGCAGTGAGCTGCGCCTGGCCTGGTTCCCCTTTGCCAAGGCAGTGGACGACACCTATCAGGCCATTTTGATGGACGCTCAGAACCACGCCCACACCGTGGAGCTGCGCCTGTCCGACGGCCTGCCCCAGGTGCGGGCGGACCGGGAGCGCGTCATGCAGGTGATGATGAACATCGTGTCCAACGCCATCAAATACACCCCCGACGGGGGCCGCATCGTCCTGTCTGCCGGACAGTCGGGGGACAGGGTGTGGCTGGAGGTGGACGACAACGGCATCGGCATCCCCGAGAGCGACCGGGGCCGCATTTTTGAGCGGTTTTACCGGGTGGACAAGGCCCGCTCCCGCCAGTCGGGCGGCACGGGGCTGGGGCTGTCCATCGCCCAGGAGATCATGAACCAGCACGAGGGCGGGCTGTACCTGGTGGACAAGTCCGAGCCGGGGCTGACCATCCGCATGGAGCTGCCCATCCAGGGCCCCCGGAAGGAGAACGGCCATGAGGGATAAGCGCCGCCTCATCGAGTGGGGAAAGGACGGGCTGATCGTTCTGCTCACCCTGTCCGCCGTGTGGCTGCTGTCCATGACGCCGCTGGTCCGGGACAGCGGGCTTCCCGACCTATTCTTTCACGAGGAGAGCCCCGGGACAGGCACGTCGGCCGGAGACCAGGCGGCGGCGATGCTCCCCGTCCGGCTGGCCGTCACCGGCGAGGGGGGGCGCTGCGGCGTTCAATACGACGAGGCCCTGCTGGAGGAGCTGTTCCCCCCGCTGGGCGCCCTGCTGGGGGACGCGCTGGCCTCCGCAGGCCAGCCCCAGGCCATGAGCGAGGCAGATTGGCGGCGAAGTCTGGGCGGCAGCGGGATTTATTTCGATTTTGCCGGGGACGTGCCCCTGTCCGCCCTGGAGCGCTGGCTTCAGGGGCCGGGGGAGACTGAGCTTGCCGGGTCCGCCCGCCGGGTGCTGCTGTGCGCCGGAGCGGGGGACCAGGTGCTGCTGTGCTGGCAGGAGGCGGACGGCGGCCCGTTTTTTTCCGCGTCCACCGCGCTGACCCAGGCCCTCCACCTGGAACCGGTGACGGCGGGGGCGGCCTTCAACGGGGCCTATTTTGCCTTTGAAAACCAGGTTTTGGCCGACCGGCTGGCCCCCTATACCCTCATCACGGAGGGGAGGCAGAGCGGGGCGGGCTACGCCGTATCCGCCCCCCTGTCGGGGGAGAGCGAGCGGCTGGCGGTGCTGGCGGCGCTGTCCTTCGGCAGTCAGGACCACGCCCCGGTTAACGGCGGCGAGGTGTATCTGGACGGCGGCGACCGCCTGGTGGTGGGCGACGGCGGCGTGGTGACCTACCGGGCGGTTCAGGGGGACAAGTACCCCGCAGGCAGCCGCCTGTCCGACGGAGTGGAGGCCGCCCGGGCACTGGCGGAAAGTACGCTGGGCGCGCTGTGCGGCGAGGCCCGCCTGTACCTTATGTCCGCCCAGGAGAGGGAGGGCATGATGCGGGTGCGCTTCGGCTACCTGCTGGACGGCTGCGCGGTGTATCTGGGCAGCGAGGGCTGGGCGGCGGAGTTTTTGATGGAGGATGGGTACATCACCCAGTTCACCCTGCGCTTCCGGGCCTACGCCGCCAATGGAGAGAGCACGCTGCTGCTGCCGGTGGACAAGGCGGCGGTCATGCTGCCCGACCTGGCCGCCCAGGGGCGGGAGCTGGTGCTCCAGTACCAGGACGGCGGCGGAGCGGTTGTGTTTCCCGGCTGGGTGGCCGCGTGAGCGGAGAGGGGGCGGCAAAGCCGTGGAATGGGGAAAACTGAAAAATCTGATTATTTTGATCCTTCTGCTGGTCAACGGCTTTCTGCTTGTGCTGGTGGGCACCCGCCGGGAGGAAGCCCTCCGCTATGAGCGCAGGGCGCTGGAGCAGACGGTGCAGGTGCTGCGGCGGGGCGGCGTGGAGGTGGATCTGGACGCCGTAGCCGACGGGGCGGGGCTGACGCCCATGGCGGTGGAACGTGACTTGGCCCGGGAGGCCGCGCTGGCCCAGGTTCTGCTGAACCAAGCGGTCCAGGGGAACAACCGGGGCGGCGGGCTGTACCTCTACCGGGGGACGCTGGGCGAGGTGAGCATCCGCGCCGGAGGTGAGCTGTCCGCCGAATTTGTGCGGGACGATTGCTGGCGGACCGACCACCCGGAGCAGCACGCCGCCGGTCTGCTGAGCAGGCTGGAGGTAGCGGCGGAGCAGCTGGGGATATCCGCCCGGGACGGAGAAACCGCGGTCCGGTTCCGGCAGAGCTGGAACGGGTCGGCAGTATTTTCCTGTGAGATTGAGCTTGTGTACCGGGACGGATATCTGGACCGCCTTAGCGGCACGCTGCTGATGGCGGAAGCGGGGGAGGCGGAGGCGGGACAGGCTATGGCCCTGCCTACGGCGCTGATGCGCTTTTCCGAGGAAATCGCCGCCACCGGCGACGTGTGCTCCGCCATTCGCTCCATGGAGGCGGGCTACCGGGGGTCGGCTCAATCCCTGTCCGGCGGGACCCGGCTGACTCCGGTGTGGCTGGTGTCCACAGACACCGCGAATTATTATCTGGACTGCATCACCGGGACGCTCGCCCGGCTGACGGACCAATAGAATGTTTGACAAGCCCTCCTTCATAGAATGAATGAGATTTCATTCTGTAAAGGGGGGCGAGCCGTTTGTCCACGATTTTGGCCGGTACCCTGCTGCTCACCGCCACCGGGCTGTTTTCCCAGGTGGTGGGATTTGTGTACCGGATGCTGCTGTCCCGGCTCATCGGCGCGGAGACCATGGGGCTGTATCAGCTGGTGATGCCGGTGTATTCCATGCTCATGTCGGTGACCGCCGTGGGGCTGACGGTGGCGGTGTCCACCCTGTCCGCCCGGTATCACGCCCTGGGGGACAGCGGCACGGTGAAGCTGGTGCTGCGCCGTGCGCTGGGCCGTTTTTTTCTGCTGGCCGTTCCCCTGGGCCTGGCTGTGATAGCGCTGTCCGACCCCATTTCCGTCTACCTGCTGGGGGACGCGCGCACCCGGCTGGGCGTGGTGGTGATTGTGCCCTGTATGCTGCTCACCGGGGTGGAAAACCTGCACAAGCACTGCTTTTACGGCATTGGCCGGGTGCGGCCCCCCGCCGCCGTAGAGACCGCTGAGCAGCTCATCCGGGCGGGAGCCGTTCTGCTGCTGCTGGCGGCGCTCCTGCCCCGGAGCGCCGAGGAGACGGTGGGCATCATCGCCCTGGGCATGGTGCTGTGCGAGGTGTTCTCCGCCTGCGCCTTGACGCTGCTGTTCAAGCGGTATTGGAAACGCTTCCCCCCCGGCCCTGCCGGGGAGGAGATCAGCGGGAAACGGCTGATGGCCATCGCCCTGCCGGTGGGCGCCACCTCCCTGCTGGGAACGCTGCTGGGGTCGGCAAATTCGGTGCTCATCCCCGCCAAGCTGGTGGAGGGCGGCATGACCCTGTCCGAGGCCATGTCCGAGTTCGGGGTACTGTGCGGCATGACCCTGCCCATGCTGGGCCTGCCTACGGGATTCATCGGGGCTCTGTGCCTGGTGATGGTGCCCGACCTGTCCCGGCGCACCGCCCGGGGGGACCGGCGGGCGGCGGGGGGCTTTCTGGACCGGGTGATGTCGGCCACCTCCCTGCTGATGGCCCCGGCCATGGCCCTACTGACGGTGATCGGCCCCACGGTGGGGCAGGCGCTGTTCCGGGAGCAACGGGTGGGGGAGCTGATCCTGCCTCTGGCGGCGGGCACCCTGCTGGGCTGCTACCAGTCGGTGCTGTCGGGGGCGCTGAATGGACTGGACCTCCAGGGAAAGGCCGCCCGGAACGCCATCCTCAGCGACGTGGTACAGCTGGCGTTCACCTTTTTTGCCGTGTCCCGGTTTGGGCTGGCGGGGTTCGCGGCGGGATACGTGGCCTCCGGGCTGGCCGGGGCGGGGCTGAACCTGGTCTCTGTTCTGCGGGCCGCAGGGCTGCGGGTCAAGGTGTTTGCATGGTTTGTCCGCCCCTTGCTGGCGGCGGTGCTTATGGGGCTGTGGTGCAACCTGCTGTTCCAGGTAATGCTGGACGCCGGCTGCGGCCACGGCTGGGCGGCGCTGGGCTGTACGGCGCTGGGGCTGGTGGTGTACGCCGCCGCTCTGCTGGCCCAGGGGCTGTCCGTCACCGACTTGTTTGCCCAGTTTAAGGCATATTTCAAACGAAAGAGGTGCGCATTGTGAGACCGAAAATTTTGCTGTCCACCGGTGGTGGGAACGCCTCCAACTATCTGAACGCTGTCCAGGCCGCCGGGGGGATTGGCGAGGCCCGCTATCTCCCTGTCCCCAATCTGTCCTATGAGGGCCTGATTCTGGTGGGCGGGGACGACATGGACCCAGCCCTGTTTGGTCAGAAGAATACGCATTCTAAGGGAATCGACCGGGCGCGGGACGACGCGGAGCTGGCCCTGCTGGACGCATTCTGTGGAGCAAGCAAGCCGGTGCTTGCCATCTGCCGGGGACATCAGGTGGTGAATGTGTGGCTGGGGGGCGGCCTGATTCAAGATCTGGGCCCGGAGCTGGCCCCTTTCCACCAAAAGGAGGAGGGCGATCAGGTTCACCTGGTGCGGACGGCGGAGGGTTCCCTTCTTCACCGCCTGTATGGCGAGGCGTTCCTGGTGAACAGCAGCCACCACCAGGCATTGGGGCGGCTGGGCCGGGGGTTGACAGTTACGGCCCGGTCAGAAAGCGGCGTCATTGAGGCGGTGGAGCACGACAGCCTCCCGCTGATTTCCGTCCAGTTCCACCCGGAGCGGATGACGGGGGCTTTGGCCCGCCCCGATACGGTGGACGGCGGGGCGCTTTTTCGGGCGTTTTTGGAATTGTGCCAATAAAATGGATTAGCACTCTCGTTAAGAGAGTGCTAATTGTTTACAGGCAGTTCATGATTTTTGGGCGGGACGGGGTATACTACAAGATGAAACTACAGATCGGAGCGAGGAAAAAGATGTCCACGCTTCCTATAAAGGAGTGAATTTCACTATGAACATGAACCAATTTACCCAAAAATCTCTGGAAGCCATCCAGAACGCCCAGAATATTGCCACCCAGCACGGCAACCAGCAGATCGAGCAGGCCCACCTGCTGCTGGCACTGACAGACCAGGAAAACGGCTTTATCCCCCAGCTGTTGACCAACATGGGGATGACGGTGGAGTCCTTCCGAGCCGCCGTCCGCCACGAGGTGGAGAAGCTGCCCAAGGTGTCCGGTTCCGGCCGGGAGGCGGATAAGGTCTACATCTCCGCCGGGGTGGACAAGGCCATGAACCAGGCGCTCACCATTGCGGAGGGCATGAAAGATGAATTTGTGTCTGTGGAGCACCTCCTGCTTGCCCTCATCGACACGGCGGACGGGAACCTGAAAGAGCTGTTCCGCACCTATAACGTGGACAGGGAAAAGGTCATGCAGGCGCTGGCGGCGCTGCGCGGCAATCAGCGCGTGACCTCCGACAACCCGGAGGAGACCTATGAGGCGCTGAAAAAGTACGGCTCCGACCTGGTGGAGCGGGCCCGTCAGAACAAGCTGGACCCGGTGATCGGCCGGGATGACGAGATTCGGAATGTCATCCGCATTTTGAGCCGCAAGAGCAAAAACAACCCCGTCCTCATCGGCGAACCCGGCGTGGGCAAAACCGCCATCGCCGAGGGGCTGGCCCAGCGCATTGTCAAGGGCGACGTGCCCGCGGGGCTGAAGGATAAGACCATTTTTGCCCTGGATATGGGCGCGCTCATCGCCGGGGCCAAGTACCGCGGCGAGTTTGAGGAACGTTTGAAGGCCGTTTTGAACGAGGTGAAGCAGTCCGAGGGCCGGATCATCCTGTTTATCGACGAGCTGCACACCATCGTGGGCGCGGGCAAAACCGAAGGCGCCATGGATGCGGGCAACCTGCTCAAGCCCATGCTGGCCCGGGGGGAGCTGCACTGCATCGGGGCCACCACCCTCAACGAGTACCGGCAGTATATCGAGAAGGACGCCGCCCTGGAGCGCCGCTTCCAGCCCGTCATGGTGTCCGAGCCCACGGTGGAGGACGCGGTGGCCATCCTCCGGGGCCTGAAGGAGCGCTATGAGGTGTTCCACGGCGTCAAAATCACCGACGGGGCCATCGTGGCCGCCGCCACCCTGTCCAACCGCTATATCACCGACCGCTTTTTGCCCGACAAGGCCATCGACCTGATTGATGAGGCCTGCGCCCTGATTCGCACCGAGATGGACTCCATGCCCACCGAGCTGGACGTGATCTCCCGCCGCATCATTCAGTGCGAGATTGAGGAAGCCGCCCTAAAAAAGGAGGACGACCAGCTGTCCCAGGCCCGTTTGGCGGACATCCAGAAGGAGTTGGCCGAGCTGCGGGACAGCTTCAACACGGGCAAGGCCAAGTGGGAGAACGAAAAGAACGCCATCGGCAAGGTTCAGAAGCTGCGGGAGGACTTGGAGGCCGCCAACGCCCAGCTGGAGAAGGCCCAACGGGAGTACGACCTGGAAAAAGCGGCACAGCTGCAATACGGCGCCATCCCCGAGCTGAAAAAGCAGCTGGAAGAACAGGAGAGCTTCGCGGCCCAGTCCAAGGAGGACAATTTGCTGCGGGACAAGGTCACCGAGGAGGAGATCGCCCGCATCGTGGAGCGCTGGACGGGCATCCCCGTGTCCAAGCTGATGGAGGGCGAACGGGAAAAGCTGCTCCACCTGGAGGACATCCTTCACCAGCGGGTGGTGGGCCAGGAGGAGGCTGTGCGGCTGGTGAGCGAGGCCATTTTGAGAAGTCGCGCCGGGATTGCCGACCCGGATAAGCCCATCGGCTCGTTCTTGTTCCTGGGTCCCACCGGCGTGGGCAAGACGGAGCTGGCAAAGGCCCTCAGCGAGGCCCTGTTCGACAGTGAAAAGAACCTGGTGCGTATCGACATGAGCGAGTATATGGAGAAATTCTCCGTCTCCCGGCTCATCGGGGCCCCTCCGGGGTACGTGGGCTATGAGGAGGGCGGACAGCTCACCGAGGCGGTGCGCCGCCATCCCTACAGTGTGATTTTGTTTGACGAGGTGGAAAAGGCCCACCCGGACGTGTTCAACGTGCTGCTCCAGGTTTTGGATGACGGGCGTATTACGGACAGTCAAGGCCGGACGGTGGATTTCAAAAATACCGTCATCATCCTCACCTCCAACCTGGGCAGTCAGTATCTGCTGGACGGCATCGGGGCGGACGGCGAGGTCGGCGGCGAGGCCCGGGCCCAGGTGGACGAGCTGCTGAAGCGCTCCTTCCGGCCCGAGTTCCTCAACCGCCTGGACGAGATCGTGTTCTACAAGCCGCTGACAAAGGATAACATCTACCACATCATTGACCTGCTGCTGGCGGGGCTGAACCGCCGTTTGGAGGATAAGCGCCTGAAGGTGGAGCTGACCGACGCCGCCAAGTCCCTGGTGCTGGAGGCCGCCTACGACCCCATGTACGGCGCCCGGCCCTTGCGCCGGTATCTCCAGCACACCGTGGAAAACCTGGTGGGGCGGAAGATCGTGGCCGGGGAGGTGTCCCCCGGCGCCACCCTTACCGTGGACGCGGAGAACGGCGGATTGGTGGTGAAGTAAACGCAAAAAAATACCGCCCGGATCGTCCGGGCGGTATTTTCATTTCAAATTTTCTCCATCCTGATAGCCATAGTGATACATCAATTTCCCGCAGGCACGGGCAAACTCTTCGATTCCCTCGATCAACTGCTCAAGATCTGGGTCATTGTCCGGCTCGACCCCCAGCCTTTCGGATAGCCGGTTGCGAGTCTCGTAGATCTGACCCACCAGCGGTCCAAGCGCACCCTCCATGGAGGATTCGTCTTGGACCCATTCGCATACATCAGATCTACACAATCCGTTGATTGCCTTGTAGATAAATTCCCATCGTGCTCCGCCGTTCATAGTCGTCACCACCTTTTTATATGCCACAATATTGTAGCATATCCCTGCGCACAATGCTACAAAATAGTAGCATCGCATTATTGAGGAGTGATGCGCTATGCTATTACAGCGGCTTGAGGATCTGAGAATAGATTCTGACAAGACGCAGCAGGAGATCGCCGATCTGTTGAATTGTAAGCGGGAAGTATACCGTCGCTACGAAAAGGGGACCTATGATATTCCACTTTGGGCATTGATCAAGCTGGCCGGGTATTATGGGACAAGTGCGGACTATATTTTAGGGCTTACAAACATAAAGACCCCTTATCCAAAGGGGCCGTAAATAAAACCGCCCCCAGGTCCGGGGGCGGTTTGCTTGTCGATTCATTCCGCCGGAGAGGACGCCTCCCCGCCGCCGGAGGACGCCTCGGGCGCGGAAACCTGGGGCGCTTCCGCCTCCCCGCCGGATTCCTCCGCCCCGCCGTTCTTGTCCTCGTCGTCCAGCACGCTCTTTTCGTCCTTTGGGTCCGGGTTTTCCCGGCGCAGGGCCAGGGCCATCCGGTAGCCGTCCGGGTCGTTTTTCATCAGGTATTCCAGATCCTCCGGGGGCACCCGGTTGCCCTTCATGATGGACGCGGCGATTTTCAGGCACTTGTTCATCACGTCCATCGCCTTTTCCAGAAGCTCCAGCTCCTTTGACTTGCTTTGGGAGGAGCCGAGAATCTCATCCATCCGGCTTTGCCGCCGCTCTTCCCAGGCCTGGTTCCAGTCCCATAGTTTGCGGTTCTGCTCGTCCACGTAGGCCAGCGCCTGCTGGGACAAGCTGAACTTGTCGGCGGGCTCCTTGGGCTGGGAGGCCTGGGCCTTGGCGGGGGCGTCCGTCTTTTTTAACATCACCTTGTCAAGCTGCGCGTTGCGCCGCATCTCTCTTGTGGTACGCAGTTCCATGGTTCACCGCTCCTTTCCAGTTTGTCGTTCTGTGTATCATATCGGAATGATTTCCCAGTTTGTTAACCGGAGAGCTGCGCAAAAAAATTTTGTTCCATATTGTCAGGATTGTGTTCCCCAAATCGTATTGTTGGTGAAGGCGCCTTTGAAGGAGAGAACGACATGAAGGAAATGGACAGGCAGGAGGCGGACCGGCTGGTGAACACCTACTCCGACCTCATTCTTCGGCTGAGCTATACCTACCTGAAATCCACCCAGGACGCGGAGGACATCTGTCAGACGGTGTTCCTCAAGCTGCTGTCGGTTGGGAAGACCTTCCAGAGCCGGGAGCACGAAAAGGCCTGGGTGGTCCGTACGGCCATCAACGCCTGCAAGGACGAGCTGCGCTCATTCCGCCGCCGGACGGTGCCCCTGGAGGACGCCCCCGAGGCCGCCGCCCCGGAGCCGCCCCAATCCGACGTGCTGGAGGCGGTGATGGCCCTGCCCGGCAAATACCGGGAAGCAATTTACCTCTTTTATTACGAGGGGTATTCGGTGAAGGAGATCGGCGAGCTGACGGGCCGGAGCGAGGCGGCGGTGTCCGCCCACCTCAGCCGGGGACGGAAAAAACTGCGGACCATGTTAGGGGGAAACGAGTGTGAACCAAATGGAGCAAAATGAGCGGGATTACCGGGACGCACTGGACAGCCTGTGCTTTTCCGAGGCAGCAAAGGAGCGTATGATGAACAATTTGATAAACCGGCAGAAGCCGGAACAGACCCCGGCGAAGCGGAAGAACTTCTATCCCCTGCGGTCAGGACTGGTTGCGGCCTGCCTGTGCCTGGCGCTGGCGGGGACGGCCTTTGCCGCCACCGCTGTCTACCGACTGGCGGTCCAGATCGGGGATTGGGACGATGAGCACGTAGGCTATCAGGTGTACGGCGAACCCACCCTCCACCCCCTGGCTGACTTCTCTCAGCAGCTCCAGGATGACTTCGCCGCCTGGGACGACCCAAGCCGCCTGTTCTACCAGGAGTTTGGCACTTTCCAGGAGGCCAAAGCCTACCTGGGGGACAACATCCCCGCCGTCTGGCACAACATCGAGAACACCAGCGAGGACGAATCCCCCGTCCAATATACCGTGTTCGGCTATCATGAGATGTACGGGGACAACAAGCTCCAGGAGGTGTCGCTGCGGGAAAACAGCGTCATACTGGGCAATATGCTGTCCTTCTACACGGAGATGACCATCTTTACCCCGGACTGGCGAGGTGAGTCTCTCGCTGGCTTTGGTATGCTAAAGGGGGCCACAGACTTCCAGTCTCTGGAAAACTACACCATGGCTAACGGCTGTGTGGCAGAGGTGGTGGTGGGCACCACCACCGAGGAGAGTCTGGGCGGCGATACGCACCACTACACCGGCGCTTTCATGAGGGACGGCATTCTGTATAGTGTCTATATGTTCGCCCCCATCGAGTGCCCGCTGAACGAGGCACAGATGGAGGCCCAGCTCCATCAAATTTTGGACAGCTTCGAGTAAACAAGCACATAGAAAAGGAGCCCCGCGCACCACGCGGGGCTCCTTTCATATCATTTTCACCGTCCCGGAGGACACAATGTGCCTGTTTCCGTCGTTTCCGTCCACCAGCAGGGCAAAATCATCGTCCACCCCGGCTACGGTCCCGGTTTGGAGCGTCCCCTCCCCGTCGAAGCTGACCCGCCGTCCCAGGGTGATACAGTGGGCGCGGTAGCGCTCCAGGTAGTCCGCCCGTTTGGCCGGAAACTCCCGGTTCAGCTTGTCCAGCGCCTCCAGCAGACAGACGGCCAGGTGGTTTCGCTCCACCGGATAACCCTCGATGGCCAGGGATGTGGCCACGTTCTCCAGTCCCTGGGCCTTAAAAGTGTCAAGGGTCTGGTTCATGTTGATTCCCATGCCGGTGACCACATAGTCCGGCTCGCCGCTCTCCGCCAACAGGGTGAATTCCGTGAGGATGCCGCACAGCTTTTTCCCGTTGAGATACAAATCGTTGAGCCACTTGATGTCAACGGGCGCGCCGCAGGCCCGCGCCACACCCTCTCGGGCGGCCACGGCCACCCAGCCCGTCAGGGTCAGCAGATCGCGTACGCCCACATGAGGCCGGAGCAGCACCGACAGGTACAGCCCGTCCCCCTTGGGGGACTGGAAGGAGCGCCCGTGGGTGCCCCGTCCGCCGCTCTGCTCCTCGGCCAGCAGGGCGGACCCGGTGGGGGTGGAGGCCGCCCGAGCCTTCAGCCGGGTATTGGTGGAGTCCACCAACGGCTCCACCTGAACCTTCCCGGAAAATAAATTGCCTTCGCTCAACTGCGCGGAGATGTAGGGCGCGGACAGCGCCGGGGGCGGACCCGCCAGCCGGTAGCCCTTCCGGGTGGCGGACTCGATGGGCCAGCCCGCCTGACGCAGCGCCTCGATCTCCTTCCACACCGCCGCCCGGGTAACGCCCAGAACGCGGCTCATCTCCTCGCCGGAGATGTGGCCCTGGGCACGGGCCAGCAGGGCTGCCACTTGCTCTCGCTCCATACCGCTGTGCTCCTAATCCTGTTTCATGCTGTCCGCCAGGGGGAAAGTGATTTCCAGCTCCTCGCCGCTACGCAGGACGGAGCAAACCACCTCACCGCCCGCGCCGGTGCGGTAGAGCACCCGGCGCAGCTGTACCAGCGTGGCGACGTCCCTGCCGTTGGCGCTCAGGATGAGGTCGCCCTTTTTCAGTCCCGCCTCACGGGCGACGTCGCCGGTGACCTCGGCCACCTGGATTCCCCGGCGTCCGTCCACCGTGGCGGCAGAGCAGGTAATGCCCATGACGGGCCGCCAGGTCTCGCCGGTGGCCAGAATGTGGTTTACAAAGGGGATGGCGTCCGAGATGGGGATGGCAAGGCCCATGCCCTCCAGCACCACGGCATCGTCAATGGAATCGCCGCTCTCCCGCTCGATGCCGGTGATTTTGGCGCAGGTAATGCCCACCACCTGTCCCGACTCGTTGAGCAGCGCGCCCCCGGAATTGCCGGGGTTGAGCACCGCGTCCGTCTGGATCAGGCCCAGGGCGCTGCCGAAGGCGTCCTCGTCCCGGTCCAGGGCGGACACCACCCCCACCGACATGGAGCCCAGCAGATAGCCCATGGGGTTGCCCACGGCATATACCCAGTCGCCCACGGCCAGCTGATCGGAGTCCCCCAGTTGAGCGGGGGTGAGCCCCACGCCGTCTGGGTCGAATTTCAGCACGGCCAGGTCAAATTCCTCGTCAAATCCAATGACGTTGGCGTCAAAGTAGCGGTTTGAGCTGTCCAGCAGCTGAACCCGGATGGACACGGTGTCGTCAATGATGTGGTAGTTGGTGAGCACATAGCCGGACTCGGTGACCACCACGCCGGTACCCATGCTGGCGCCGGCGAAGCGGCCAATATGGTCGGCCTCCACGCACACCAGAGAGGGCAGAACCGCCTGATAGGCCTGCCTGCCGGAGACGGCGGCCCCGGCGGGACGGGCGGACAGAACGACGGACGGGTCCGGGTCTCCCCAGGGCAGGTCGTCCGGGGACCAATCCGACTCGTCATTGCCCAGGTGGCGGCTGATCCAGGGCCGGGGGTCGTCGGGCAGGGTGGGCTCAACCTGCGAAAGAATCTCCATGATACCGTTCACCGCCCAAAAGCAGACGCCCCCCAGCAGAGACACGCACAGCACGATGGATACCAGCGGGATGACCCACCGCCGGGGGGAGCGCTTGGGCTTTTTGACCGGCGGCGGGGTTTGGCCCGTGGGAACGGGTGGCGGCTGGACGCCGGGCCCTAAGGGCCAGCGGTGGTTGAGATAGTTGTCCATAAAAGGACCTCCTCCTTACGAACTCATGCTCTGGTCAGAGTGAACACAAATTTGGTCACGCCGTCCTCGCTGGTACAGGTGATATTTTCCTTGTGGCTGTTGAGGATGGTTTTGACGATATACAGTCCCAGCCCCACTCCGTCCCGGTCGGCGCTGCGGGAGTGGTCGGTCTTGTGAAACCGGTCGAAAATGAGCTGCTGCTCCTCGGGTGGGATGGTTTCCCCCTGGTTGCTGATGGTGATGGTGGCCTTGGGACCCTTTACCGTGACCCCCAGCCCCAGCACCCCCCCCTCCTGAGAGAACTTGATGGCGTTGTCCAGCAGGTTGTAACACACCTGGGTAATGGCGTCTTGGTCCCCCCAGACGGGGATGGCCTCGTCCTCGGGCAGCTGGGCGTCCACCTCCAAGCGCTTGGCGTTCACCTTCCGCTCCAGGCTGACCAGAGCCCGCACCAGGGTTTCGCAGATGTCAAACTGCTGCTGGGCGGCCCGCTCGTCGGATTGCAGCCGGGATAGGTCCAGCATAGACCGCACCAGCCGGGACAAGCGGCGGGTTTCGGAGGAGATGATCTCCAGATAGTGCCGCTCCTGGTTCGGGGGGATGGTGCCGTCCAGAATGCCGTCGGCAAAGCCCGCGATGGTGGTCATGGGGGTTTTCAGCTCGTGGGACACGTTGGCGATGAACTCGCTGCGCCGCTGCTCGCTCTTGGACAGGGAGTCGGCCATGGCGTTAAAGGCCTCGGCCAGCTCACCCACCTCGTCCCGACGGTTTCCCACGTTCACGCGCACGTCCAGCTGCCCCAGGCCGAACTGCCGGGCGGCCGCGGCGATCTCCTTGATGGGCTGGGCCATGCGCATACTGGTCACTGAGCTGATGACGGCGGCAATGAGCACCACCGCCAGAGCGGTGACCAGCAGGATGCCGAACAGGTCGTGCCACACGCCGCTGATGTTGGCGGCGGAGGCGGAAACCAGCACCAATCCCTGAAGATAGCCCTTCAGATTCGTGATGGGCAGGCCCACCAGGTAGCGGGGCTCGTCGTACAGCCCCTCCAGGGCGGTCATGCCCATGGAGGCGCCGTTTATGATCTCCTCCACCGTCTGCTGAGGCAGGGGGGCGTACTGAAGGTCGGGCAGCGCGTCGCCGCTGCTGGTGGCGTAAACCACCACCCCCTCGGGCGTGGCCACCATAATGTGGGAGTCGGACACCAGGGCCACCGAGTTGAGGTAGCTCTGGAAGGCGTCGGTCTGCCACACCAGCTCGCCTCCGGACTTGACGGAGTCGGAGGTGAACTGGGCGATGTATTTGGCATTGCGCTCCAAAGTGTCCTTTTTCTCCCGGATGGTGTACTGGTAGCTCAGCGTGGCAAAGGAGGCCCCCAACATGAGGAAGGACAACAGCACCATGCTCACCATAGTGGCGAACTGGCGGCCGTACATGGTTTTCAAGCAGTCACCTCGAATTTATAGCCCACGCCCCACACGGTTTTGAGGCTCCATTGGTCGCTGACGCCCTCCAGCTTTTCCCGCAGGCGCTTGATGTGCACGTCCACGGTGCGGGAGTCGCCGAAGTAGTCAAAGCCCCAGACCTCGTCCAGCAGCTGGTTCCGGGTGAACACCCGGTTGGGGGAGGAGGCCAGGTGGAACAGCAGCTCCAGCTCCTTGGG
>CAOKLO010000040.1 GCA_948469375.1 uncultured bacterium
TGGGAATTGACTATACCGTGGGGGATACCTGGATGTTTCTGCAATACTGCTACGGTTTTTTCCTGAACGATGACAGTCTCTTTTTCATTACGAATGATGGGATTACGGAAGTGGGCAGGACGATCCAGCGAACGCAAGTGCTGGACATCCCCACCAAAGGAAATATCGCGTTTGACGGGCGGACAATTTATTTTATCAACGAAAATTCTCTGCTGACAGCGCACGACACCAAGACCCACAAGGAAAGACCGTTTCGGAATGCTGTTGCTTACGACTTCTGCCTGACCGATCAGGGGCTGTATTTTATCAACCGTATGGATTCCGACTGCGTTTATCTATGCGGTAAAGATGGCGTTGGCAGTCTGAAGATTTCAAATGACCCGGCCCTATCTGTTGATTATGACGGCGAGAAAGTCACCATGATTCTAAAATCGGACGGGAAGGAGGTGGTTTTTGAGCCGTGATAGAAAGAAAGCGCCATGCGGTTCCCAGAACAAGGCGAAAAAAGCGCGGCACAAAATTAATCATTGCCTACGCATTGCAAAGTCTAATTTTTCTTCTTCTTGCTCTGATGATTGTCCTTATCATATGTGAGGCGCTTTATATAAAGGAGCATCTGTTTCCTGTGCCTGACAATGAACCATCTGCAGCAGTCGATGTTTTTCGAGAGAGGGCTCATTATAACAAAATAATCCGCACCACGAATTACAAATCCGTGGTGCGGATACGATTAGATTATGTGCTTCAATCCTGCGTTTCCACAGCGTCTGTGCGCCAGATGAATTTTACCCGGCCGTCCATGTCAGCACTGATGCCGGAGAAGGAGTTGTAACGCTCCGACACGTCCCGCACAGCTTCCAGCCTGTCGGTAAGGCCGCTCAGATCACCGTCGAACGCGTCCACCAGCTTTTGGATGCCTTTCTCGTTGAATTCCTTGAGGCCATCGCTCAATTCCATGGCCCCGTCCCTCAATTGTGTCACACCGTCGATGAGGGCGGGAGATCGGCCCTTCATGGTCAGGATGCCGTCATAGAGCTGTTCCGCCCCGGCGCTCAGGCTGTCCGCGCCGTTTTTCAGGGAAGCGGCACCCTGGTTTAGTTCCCCGGCCCCGGCGGCGGACTGTGCCACACCGGCGGTGTAGTTCTGGAGTCCCTGGTAAAAACTGTCGTAGCTGTCCAGGGAGGATTTCAGCGCGGCAATCTGCTGCGCGGCAGGGGATTCCCCGGCGGAGGCGATCACGCGGTCCAGCACCTGAGCGTAATTCTCCGCAGTCAACTGGGGAGCCTGTACTCCGGCGGCGGCAAGCTGGCTGTCAGCGGTGGACAGCAGAGTCTGGAACACTTGGGCCGCGCCGCCGTTTAAGGTGTCGTTCTTTTCCGCCAGCGTATTCAATCCCTGGCTCAGGGAGGCCGCACCGCTCTGGAGCCGGGCGGCGCCCGCGCTCAGGCCGCCGGCCCCTTCCTTGAGCTGAGCGGCCCCCGCCGCCAGCTGGTCGATGCCGGACACCAGCTCTTTGGAGCTGTCCAGTAGGGTGCACAGGCCGTCGTAGAGCCGGGAGGAGCCGTCGATCAGCTGGTCCATGGCATCGGTGAGCTCATCCAGCTTGCCGTCCAGGTCGTCCCAGCCCTCCACATTGGAGGCCGCATCGTTGAACAGCTCGTTAACCGCCAGGGTAACCGTGGTTTCCAGCTCAAAGCCCTCTACGTCGGCAGTAAGCTCCACGTAATCGGGCAGGTCCAGGGTGTCACGGTCCAGCCCCAGGCTGTCCTGGAGGCCAGGAAAGGCCAGCCCCACCACCACGGTGCGATCGCCGTCGTTCATGATTTTGCCGTTGGTGATAGATACATTGGAAAATACGTCATTATCCAGCATTAGCCCGGTGAGCATGGCAAAGGGGACATAAATCTTCTCCTGCTTGCCGCCGATGTCCACCATTTCATACTGATTGTTGGCGTAGTCGAAGCGGATTGTCACCTTGCCGCTTTTGCCTGCCAGCTCTGCCGGGGTGATGGGCTGGCCGTCCAGGGTGTAGCTTACCGCCACGGACACGGGCAGCTCCTTGTCAAGATTTCCCTGGTAGTAGATATCATTTCCCTTGGCATTCCAGACACAAGCGTTGCCGCCGCCCATGGTATAGCTTTCATTTCCCTTTACGTTTTCAATGCCGGTGAGCTGGGTTACGTCGTCAATAGCATCGTTGCCCAGAGCATTTTGAATCCAGTCGCTGACGATGATTTTCTGGACGCTGCCGTCGGCGCCGGCCAGGACGTACACGGTCTCGTCCTTTACATTCCGGTCTGCGTCGGGGTCATAAGAGGAACCTGTCTCGGGAGCGGCGGATTCCGCGCTGCTGTCAACGGGAGCGGCGTCAGCGGGACCGGCGTCGGCGGAGACGCCCACGGCGTACACCGTGCCCCCGATACCGCCCAGCGCCAGCAGGACGCACAGGCTGATAGACAGTATTTTTACAACAGGCTTTTTCATTTTACATATACCTCCACATTGGAAATTTTGGGGTGCTTGGGCTGTCTCATGCCGGCCGTGGTGGCGCAGATGAGCTTATCACACAACAGCAGCAAAGCAGGCAGGGCAAAGATAACAGATACCATACTCACCACGGCTCCACGGGCCATGAGCATACACATGGAGCTGATGATATCAATCTCGGAGTAGAGCGCCACACCGAAGGTGGCGGCGAACAGCCCCATGCCGGATACCAGAATGGACGGGATAGAGGTGGTCAGGGCGGTGTGTACCGCCTGCTTCTTATCCGCGCCGTTGATCCGCTCCGCTTTATAACGGGTTGTCATCAGGATGGCATAGTCTACGGTGGCTCCCAGCTGGATGGTGCTGATGCAGATAGGGGCGATAAAGGGCAGGCTCTGGCTCAGGTAGTGGGGCAGGCCCAGGTTGACGAAGATAGCCGCCTCGATGACCGCGATGAGAATGAAGGGCAGGGTCAGGCTTTTTTCCACCAGGGCGATAATGAGGAAGATGGCGATGATGGACACGGCGTTCACCATTTTGAAATCGTGGTCGGTGGTCTGGATCATGTCCTTCATGCAGGGGGCCTCGCCAATGAGCATACCGCCCTGGTCGTACTTTTTCAGGATGTCGTTGAGCCGGCCGACCTGAGCGTTTACCGCGTCGCTGGCCACCTTGTATTCGGAGTTGATGAGCAGCAAGCGCCAGTTGTCGCTTTTCAGCATGGAGGTGACGGACTCAGGCAGGAACTCCTCCGGCACCCGGGAGCCCAGGATGGACTCCATGCCCAGCACGTACTTCACGCCGTCCACCTGCTCCATCTCCCGGACCATGGCCCGCACATCCTTGGCGGACACGCCCGCATCCACCAGCAGCATATGGGTGGAGGCCACGTTGAACTCGCCCCGCAGCTTGTGCTCGGCGGTCACATATTCCATGTTCTCCGGCAGGCACTGGCCCATGTCATAGTAGACCTCGCCGTTGGCCCTGTTGTAGCCATACAAGGCGGGCGGAAGGATAAGGGCAAAGATCACGATGAACACTGGGAATACCTTTACCACGCCGCCGGACAGCCTATCCATATTGGGAATCAGGGAGCGGTGGCGGGTCCGTTGCAGGGGCTTGTCGAACACCAGGATCAGCGCGGGCAGCACGGTGACGCAGCCCAGCACGCCCAGCAGCACGCCCTTGGCCATCACGATGCCCAGGTCACGACCCATGGTGAAGGACATGAAGCACAGAGCGATGAACCCGGCCACGGTGGTGATGGAGGACCCCACCACAGAGGTCAGCGTGGCCTGGATGGCGGTGGCCATGGCCTCCTTGTTATCCGCGCACAGCCGCCGCTGCTCGTTGTAGCTGTTCCACAGGAAGATGGAGTAATCCATGGTGACGGCCAGCTGGAGCACCGCCGACAGGGCTTTCGTAATGTAGGAAATCTCCCCCAAAAAATAGTTGGTGCCCATGTTCATCAGGATCATCATGCCGATGCTGGCCAGGAACACGAAGGGCACCAGCCAGCTGTCCAGCAGGAGCAGCATAGCCGCGCAGGCCAGGGCCACGGCAATGCCCACATAGATGGGCTCCTCCACCTCGCATAGGTCCTTCAAATCGGTGACCAGGGCGGACATACCGGACACAAAGCACTGCTCCCCGGCGATGCTCCTGATCTCCCGGATGGCGTCCATGGTCAGGTCGGAGGAGGTGGAGGTGTCGAAGAACACCGCCATCATGGTGGCGTGCTCCGAGTTGAACGCCTCGTAGAGCGTGTCGGGCAGCAGTTCCATAGGAACGGACCCGTCCATCAGGGAGTCGTACCACAGCACGGTGTCCACATGGTCCACCTGCTCCACCTGCTCCTTCAGGGCGGCGCAGTCCTTGGCGGGCATATCCTCCAGGATCAGGAAAGAAAAGGCCCCTTTATTGAAATCCTCCAGCAGCTCGTTTTGTCCGATGACGGTGTCCATGTCCTCGGGCAGATAGTTGAGCATATCGTAGTTGACCCGGGTCCCCACCATGCCCAGCGCCGAGGGAATCATCAGCACCAGAGCCAGAATGAGGATGGGCAGGCGGTACTTAACCACCGCTTTGGAAAAATTCATACAACATACGTCCTTTCAGGTTTTTCATAGGGAAGGGGCTCGCCCCTCCCGCGCCTCTTGCTTGCAGCCCTTTGGGATAGCGGCGGGCGTCAGGGGTCCTCCACCTCGAAGGAGGTTACCTCAATGACGTCCGGCCTCTGGTGGGCCACGATTTTCACTGTGCTCACCGCCACGCAGAGATTCAGGATGCCCTCCGCCAGCAGCGACGCGCCCAGCAGTGCCGTCAGCAGGCGGGCGCTGTCCCAGGGCCGGAACACCAGCAGCGCTCCTACCACGCCGGTGATGATGGCCAGCAGCAGCGTCAGCCACCAGGTGGAGATGCCGAACTGCCTGGAGTCCATGGCGATCTGGACCTTGAACAGCCCGTCAGTGAGAATGGCGATACCCAGGGCAATAAAGAGGAAGTCCAGCACCTCTCCGGGCCGGGCCAGCACCAGCGCGCCCAGGGCCATGAGCAGCAGTCCGAAGCTCAGATCGTACTGGAAGGCCAGCCGGAACAGGTCCTTGGAAAAGTACCCCACCAGCTTGATGACGCCGAACAGGATCATGGCCGCCCCCAGCGCCCGGCTGATGACCACCGCCGACAGCTCCGGCCTGGCGATGAACAGCACGCCCGCGCCGCAGAACACCAGGGACATGACGATATATCCGGCCTTAGCCACCCACATGGGGGCCGTACAGCGGTTCTTCATGCTTCACACCTCCTGTCACAACGGTTTTCCCTTGTGTGATGGTGAGTATAGCAGAGCGCCCGTTTCCTGACCATGGGCAGAAAAAGCCCCCGTGCCCAAAAAGCAGGCACAGGGGCAAAGCTGTCTGAATTTCAGACACGGGACGGGCCAATGCCTAAATTTCAGGCATTGGCCCGTCCCGTGTTGAAAGCCGTATTCCATTTACCGGCCCAGCGTTTCCACCCAGCCCTTTTGCAGGGCGCACACACGGCGGAAATAGGCAGAGATGTCGTCCTTCATGCCGCCGTTGAGCCAGTCAATTACCGAACCGAAGCAGGCGCATTTGTGCAGCCGGATCAGCGCGTCCAGGTCCTGTGGATCGATGGACTTCTCAGCGAATTCCGTCTTTAAGTAGGTGGAAACGATGTACTGGCAGGCATCCATGAGATACCGTTCAAACACATCCCGGCTCAGAGAATTATAAATGTGATAGATGGCCCGCTTGTTTTCCATTACCAGCTCCACCACCGTGTCGAAGCACTCCTCCACTGAGGAGATGGTAGGGTGGTTTTGAATGAGGGCCTGGACCTGCTCCTCCACAATCTCATCCACCAGGGCGGGCAGGTCCTCAAAATGGTAGTAAAAGGAGTTGCGGTTAATGCCGCAGTCCTCCACGATGTCTTTCACTGTGATCTGGTTCAAGGGCCGCTGATTGAGCAGCTTCAGAAAGGTTTTTTTAATGGCCCTGCGGGTGAAGTTTGCCATAGCGCACCTCCGATGGAATAGGAATAACAAAATGGGATATTCTCCCGGACAAAAGCAAGAATAGCTACTTTTACGCAGTATACTTGAAATGGTTTCATTTTTCAAGTATACGATTGGTAAAACGGCTGGAACTATAGACGGGAAGAGCCTGTATGAATTCATGAATTTGTGCCGGATGCTCAGCGCGATGGAGGTTTTTATGTCACAGATGACAAAACGAGCGTTGGAGGCGTCGTGAAAAAAACTGCTGCTCCAGAAGCCGTTGAATAAAATCACGATCAGCGCTATTGCAGCTCCTCCGTTCCCGTCAGTTCCAGCCTGATTTCCACCGCTGCCGCCGTCGCCGCTGCGGCCAGCGCCGCCTCCCACAGGGGCAGGCTCCCTTGCTGGTACATAGCAGGCCGATAATAAATCAGCAGAAGCCCCATCGCACTCACCAGCGCCGCCGCGCCGCCGCAGACCGGCAAACACTCCCGGCTCCGGACCCGGCGGCTCAGCTCCATCCCCAGCGCCGCCGTCAGCAGATAGGGCGTCAGCAGATACACGCCTGCCCGCGCTGCTCCCACCGTGCCCCACACCGCCAGGGACGGCGTCAGCCCGGCCAGCAGCGCCAGGTGAAACAGCCCCAGCACCACCATCCGCGCCAGAATAACGCTCTGCCTGGACATGCGGCAGGCCAGCTCCAGCTCCTCCATCTGATACAGCCGGGACCGCCCGTTTTCCGTCACCGCCAGCAGGGCCAGGAAGGGCGTCAGGGCGGCGGCGCACCACAGCCCGCCCGCCTCCGTCTGATACGCCCCCCAGAGGATACACCCGAACAGCGCCAGCGATGCCCCCCAGGTCCACAACCGGATATACCCGGCCTGAACGGCCACCAGCTCACAGCGGCCCAGCTCCCGGCGGCGGTGACGCTTCAAAAAGGCCGCTTTCCCCACCGGCTTTGGAGCGCCATATACGCGGTTTAGCCCTTGTCTCAGCTTCTCATCCATCCATTTCCCTCCGTTCATTCCAGTGCGTTCCGCAGCGTTTTCAGAATCCCGTTCAGCCTGCGGTACAGGGCAAAGCGGGACATGCCGTACAGCTTGCCCAGCACCGCCATGGGCACCTCGTTTACATACCGCAGCAGCACCAATTCCCGGTCTTCCGGGCTGAGCTTGTCCAGCTCCGAGCGCAGGGCGATGGACAGCACCGGGTCGCCCTCTCCGCCGGACAGCTCCTCCGGAAGGGGCTGGGACGCGGGGCGGCGGTATTCATCCACGCACAGGTGCCCGGCGATGGTATACAGATATTGGAGCAGCTGGTTCCGGTTCCGGTAGGTGTCGCTGGCAAACCAGCGCAGGAAGGTCTCCTGGGTCACATCCTCCGCCCGCTCCCGGCTATGGAGTCGGTAGTAGCAGTAGCGGTAAATTTTGTCGTACTGCTCCTCGATGTCGATGGACATAGAGTTCCTCCTTTCTCAGCGCCTATCGGGTATAACGGAGCAGGCAGACGGAATGTGCGGACAGGGTCCAAAATTTTTCCCGATGATTTTATCTGTTTGCGTGCCCGGCGGCAAGAGCACAGTAAAACCGGCGGCCTGACTCAGGCCGCCGGTTTGCCGTTGCGTCTTGATTTTCGCCGGACAAGCGCTGATCACCGCAGCAGCTGCCCCACGTCGTCCATCTCCCACTGGCTGATGCGCTGGGCCAGGAATTTGGCCCTGGGAGACTGGCGCAGCACCTCCCGGATATCATACACCAGTGTGCTGGCCTCGTTGGTGTCCCGCACCACGGTGAAATGCTGGTGAACGCTGTACATGCCGCCGAAGCTTTGGGCCAGCTGGCCGTACATGGCTCCATAGGCGCCCCGCAGCCGGGTGACCCAGCGGCGGTCGGCGGTGAGCACGCCCATAGCGGCCTTTGCCGCCTCCCGGGTGGAGACGTCCAGTCCGTCCAGACCCAGGGCCTGGGTGGAAATACGGAATTTGGGCATGGTCACGCTTCCCTCTCCCACCTGGAAGGACAGCCCCTTCTGGGTCCACAGCTTGGCATTGCCGATGTCTGTCCCGGCGGACACCTGGACTCTCCCGCAGTTGCCGAACAGGCAGCCGCCGATGTCGCCGTCCGGGCCGCCGCCCTGGGCCTTGAACACCTTGGCCGACCCGGTGATGACGATATCGCCGCAGGCCCCCTGTATCCCCGCGCCGATGGCCGCGGCGGAGCAGGACGCCTGAGCGGTGACCGAGCCGCCCTGGATCCGGATATCCCCCACGGGTCCGCCCAGTGCGCCGCCGATGCCCGCGCCGCCTCCGGTCCCGGTGGCGGTGACCACGCCGCCGCACACCAAAATGGAACCGGTCCGCTCCCGGCCTGAGCCGCTGTCCCGGCCGATGCCCGCGCCGCCGGACCCGCCGGTGGCCGTCAGGGTCCCGTCCGGGTCTGTTCCGGCCCCTTTGACCTGATCGATGCGCAGCGAGGTGCCGTCCCCCATGGAGATGCCCGCACAGCCCGCGCCGCTCTCAAACACGTTGTCCGTCCCCCGCTGGAGCAGCAGGGTCACGTCGTTCCCCCGGCCCAGATCGAAGGCCCGGCCGGAGGACACCCTGCACTCCACGCCGTCCAACGTCAGCGCTACCCGACCGACGCCGTCCGCCAATACGATTCTGCCGCTGAAGGGCAGCAGATTGCCGTCCGTCCCCGTCCCGCCGGAGACGGCGGTCACCTCGCCGGACAAGATGTGAAGGGTGTGGCTCTCCTCCTCATAATACCAGTCCACGCCCTCCTCGCCGCCGGTGACGGTAAAGGGATTGGGGTACATGGACACCGCCTGGAAGCCCCCAGCCTTGTCGTCCCAGCGCACGTAGATATATTGCGTTCTGGCCCGGCCCACCTTGTCCCTGCCCCGGAGAACGATGGTGTGGGCGGGCCATTTCCCGTCGGAGTCCTGCTTCAGCAGCCACAGCCGGACCATATCCATCTGATCCTCCCGCAAAATCAGCTGGCTCTGCCTGCCGTCCAGCGCCAGCGAGGTGAGTTCACTCCACTCCGGGAGCAGCGTTTTCCACACGATATCAAAGGCGTCCAGCGGCTTTTCCTGGGCGTTGAGCACGATGATTCCCTCCGCCGCCAGCAGGGAGACGGGCCCGTCCGCCACCACCGAGGCCGCCAGGGTCCCGGCCTCCGTCTGGCTCAGCACCACCGAGCCCCCGGCCAGCCGCAGAACGCTGGACGCTCCGCCCTGGAGGCTGTTGATGTGCAGTAGCCCGCCGCCGTCGATGGTGAGGGTCGTCCCTTCCCCCAGCCGAAGCTGAACCAGCGTATTTTCTCCTGCGCTGACCACCCGGGCCTGGGCGGACTCCACGTTCAGCAGGGGGCTGTTCACCTGCTGTAGAGTCACCGTCCCGGAGCCGTTCATTTGAATTCCCGGGGCCTCCTGCCCCTGTCCGCGGACGGTCAAATCAGACGCTCCGTCTATGGTCAGCGTATTGCTCTCCCCGCCAAGGGCCGCGCCGGACAGGTCCTGTCCCGACACCTGAACCGTCCCCAGCTCCAGCGTCTCCAGGGGATAGGCCGCGCCCTCCGGACTGCCGGACGCCATGCCCAGCCCGTCCAGCAGGCTCATCAGCCCGTCTCCCGAGCCCTCCAGCATGGTCAGCAGGTCCATCAGCATCGCCATATCCCCGGCGCCCGCCATCATGTCCAGCAGGGAGGAGAGCATATCTCCGCCGTCTCCGGAAAAGAGCATATCCATCAGCATCATTTCCAGGCCGGGCGCGGTGCCGCCCAAAAACTGCGCCTCAAAGTCCTCCAGGCCGTTGAACACACCGCCGGTCAGCAGGTCAATGGCCTCATCCGGTGAGAGGCCCTCCGCCACCTTCTCAAGCAGCTGCTTCAAGCCCTCCGCCGCCTGGGACAGATCCACCGACCCGGAAGGCGTGCCCCCGGAGATGACCGTCCCCAAGTACAGGGCGGCCAGATAGCTGGATGGGGATCCGTTTTCCAGCGGGAGCTTCCCCAGCGCGGCCAGCACCTCTGCGCCAGTGGAGTTCTCGTCCACTCCCAGCGCGTCCATCAGCGCCTCCTTGCTGAGGACGTCCCCCGACAAGCCGCCCATCAGCCAGGAGGGAAGGGCCTGTATCCCCTCCTGCCGGGCGGACAGGCCCTCTATCACCGCGTCCACCAGGGCGTCCAGGCCGTTTCCGTCGTCTCCGTCCTGGAACAGCCCCGCTCTCACGCCCGCCTGGGCGATCCGGCTGACCTCCTGCTTCAGCTGGTCCAGCCTTGCCTGAAGGTCCGCGCGGTCCACCGTTCCGTCCCCTGCGGATTCCCGGGCCACCTCCTCCATGCGCTTCAGGTTGTCCTCTACCTCCGCCAAAGACGCCTCTCCCGACTGGAGCGTCCTGCGGCCCTCCCGGGCCTGCCGCCCCGCCTGAGTCACCTGGGTCATCAGCTGCCGCAGGGTCTCCGAGACAGTGTCCGCCGCCCGGCCTTGGCTTGTGCCGGCCGTCTGCTGGGTCCGGCTCGCACTGGACGCACCGGACTGCTTCTCCGTCTTTCCTGTCCCCTGATAGCGGGTCAGGGCCAGTTCTCTGTTCCTGCGCACACTCAGCTCACCCATACCATGGGCCTCCTTTCACCGGGTGCCGAAGCCGCCTCCTGTTTTTATTCATATCGTCCAATTAACAGGAAAAATTAAGCGGGCAGGGCAAATGTGCCCTGAGCCGCGTCAAAAAGCGCCGGAGGGCTTCCTCCGGCGCTTTCGCGGGCTTATCTTATAAACAGGCGCAGCAGCCCGCCGTACAATCCCTTTCGGTAAGGCTGATACCGCATGGGCAGGTCCATCCAGGTCTTTTTATCCACAATGCTTTTGGTGTGGGAGAAGGCCTCGAAGCCCACCCGGCCGTGGTAGGCCCCCATGCCGCTCTCGCCCACGCCGCCAAAGCCCATCTCGCTGGTGGCCAGGTGGATCACCACGTCGTTGACGCACCCGCCGCCGAACCGCAGCCGGGACAGGGTTTCCCGAATACGGGCCCTGTCCTGGGAGAAGAGGTAAAGCGCCAGGGGCAGGGGATGGTCCGCCAGCTCGCCGTATAGCGCGCCGAAGCTGTCGAAGGTGAGGACAGGCAGCACGGGCCCGAAGATTTCCTCCTGCATGGCCGCGTCGTCCCAGGACGCGCCGTCCAGGACGGTGGGGGCGATTTTCCGGGCCTCCCGGTCCCACTGGCCGCCGATGACCGCCTTGCCGGGGTCAATGAGTCCCGTCAGCCGGTCGAAATGCTTCTCGTTGACGATTTTCCCGTAGTCGGGGTTTTGTAGCGGGTCCTCCCCATACTGCCGCCTGATTTGACGGCACAGCTCCTCCACCAGACGGTCCTTCACGCTGCTGTGGCACAGAATATAGTCCGGAGCCACGCAGGTTTGACCGCAGTTGAGGAATTTGCCGAACACAATGCGCTTGGCCGCCAGGGGAATTTTTGCGGTGGCGTCCACGATGCAGGGGCTTTTTCCGCCCAGCTCCAGCACGGCGGGGGTCAAGTGTTCCGCTGTATGCCGCAGGACCTCCTTTCCCACGGCCTGACTTCCGGTGAAAAAGACGAAGTCAAACCGCTCATCCAGCAGCGCGGCGTTTTCCTGCCGCCCGCCCGTCACCACAGCCACATACTCCGGCCGGAAGCACTCCCCCAGCAGCCTTGCGATCACCGCGCTGGTGGCGGGGGAGTAGGCGCTGGGCTTCACCACGGCGGTGTTGCCCGCCGCGATGGCGTCCGCCAGCGGGTCCAGCGTCAGCAGGAGGGGATAATTCCAGGGGCTCATGATAAGCACATTGCCATAGGGCGACGGCTTTTGAACGCTTCGCGCGGCAAACTGGGCCAGGGGCGTCCGAACGGTCCGCTCCCGGGCCAGGCGGGCAGTGTGCGCAATCATATAGTTCAGCTCCATGAGCACCAGCCCCGTCTCGCACATAAACCCCTCATAGGCGCTCTTACCCAGGTCGGCGGCGAGGGCCCGGCTGATCTCCCCCTCGTACCGCTTGACGGCGGCGCGCAGGCGTTGGAGCATTTTGACGCGGAAGGAAACGGGCAGTGTGGCTCCGGTGCGGAAAAAACGCCGCTGGGCCTCCATGGTCTGCTGAATAGTCGCTGTGCTCATGGGAGCTCCTCCTTGTCCATGATGTTATCCTGTGTGCCCGGTTCAGGCTTGTGTGCATCATATAACGAAATGGCGGAGATGTCAACTTTTTCCGGCTCCATTTGAATCAAGACCGCCGGACCATTCAGATAAATCCTGTCCAGCCGTCCTGTGCAGGGCGGTCCTGCGGCTTCCGGGTTTTGCCGCTTCTTCCGCAGAAACAGGCGAAGGGACTCCCGGATGATTTTCTCCACGCTGCCCTCCTGCGCGTAAAGGCAGGTCGCGGCTGCTTGCTTTTCCATCAAAACTCCTCCAAAAAAATCATGCTGGAGGACTTCGCCCGGCGGAATAGCTTTCCCCGTTTCCGCCATTTTACTGATGACGGCGCTTCCGGAACCCGCTTTGACCGGCCCGGTTTTATGGCGATAATGGAGGAAGTCGAGGACGGCAATGTGGAGACCATCACGTCAAAGATATGTCCGGGCTGGGACGTGACTATCTGAAGGCCGGTCAGGTGGAGGAGAGAGGCTGAACGCTCCAAACTACACAAAATGCCCGCCCCGCCTGAATTCAGGCGGGGCGGGTTTTTAAGCGGTGATAACTCGGTCGAAATTGATGGGCTCGGGTTCTGTGAATGTAAAACCATGGTCAGAGTATTGGATGCTGCAATACATATAGCCTATCTCCGGGCTGGTGGTGGTCCCATCGGTCAGTGTCACTTTGGCACGATAGCCGAGGCCCCGAGGAATGAACATCCCATTGATAGTGCCGGGCGTCACGTCGATGCGCAGGGGCCGCCCGTCCGCCAGCTCCTCACAACCGGCGAAGAAGTCCCGGGGCAGTGTGGTGGTGGCGGTGATGAAGCGGCGGCTGTCGCCCTCGCCCCAGGGGTAGGTGACGGTCAGTCCGCCCGTGCTTGGGTTGTATGCGGCCACGCTGTTGGTGCTGATGTTGAGATATACCTCCGTCTCTATGTCGGGGAGGGGAGAGCCCACCAGCGCTCCGTCCACAATATCATAGACGGTGAAGGGGTAGGAGCCGTCCTCGTGCCCGTAGAACAGCGCTTCGGGCTGTCCGTCCTCGTCGAAGTCCTCCAGCCAGGGGCGGTCGCCGTAGGAGATGTCCGGCCCTACGGGGAAGGTCTGCCCCTGCCAGGTCAGCTGGAAGCGGTTTCCCACGGACAGGAGCTGCATCCCGTCCAGCTCGGAAACCACCACAGGCTCCGGAGAGGCGGAAGGGCCCGGGACAGAAGGCGGAGCGGGCGCGTTGGGATTGGGAATCGGCTTATTGAGGGATGGCTCGAGGCCGTTGTCCGTCCGGGCATTATAGAACTTGTCGAACCGCCAGCCGTCCTCCGTCTTCACCATGCGCATGGGGAACTCAATGGAGTATTCCCAGCCAGCCGCCAGCCAGGCCTCCCGCTGTTCGTCGGTGATGCCCTCAAACTGCCGGGCGTCAGAATAGTAGCCGGTCATAATGAAGGACACGGCGTCGTCAGTTTTCTCCACCAGCTGGAAGGTTTCGGGAAAGTTCTCGTTGTAGCCACCCCCGCCCCGAGCCACGTCCATGTAGTGCATTGTTCCGCCAAGGTTGACATAGATGTTCTGGTTGCGCTCATTCCAGAAGGTTTCCGTAAAGACGGAACGAATCACGGCCTCAAAATCGTCCCAGTTGGCGTAGGCGCCGGTAGCGGGCCAGTAATAGGCGCCGTTGTATTCCACCCGAGAACCGCTGCCGTAACCGTTCGGGTCTACGTCCTCGGTGCTGAGGCCGAAAAAGTGGCTGTACACGATATAGGCCTGATAGTAGGCAATCAGCTGCTCGTCGTCCAGGAAGTCGGGAGCGGAAAGCCCTGAGTCATAGCCGTCCGGAGAGGCGGCCGCATTGGCGGAGGCATCTCTCAACTGACCGTCCTCAAAGACATACCAGGTGGGCTCTGGCTTCCGGTTCTGCTCGCCCCAGCCCGTGGCCGCATTGAATTCCTCCTGGGTGGCTTTGAGGCCGTCCACAAAGTACTGCTCACCGTCCCCGGTGGCGTCGCACCAGGTGATATTCTCGATTTCAAATCCGTTTTCGGTAAATCTGGCGGAACCAAAACCCCAGTAGTAGGAGCTGCCGGCCCAGGAGAAGGTGCCGTCTGCTTTCAACGTGTTGCACAGGCGGCTGCCGGGGTTATAGCCGTACACCGTGTCTCCCTGGCGGCGGAAGATGAAATATCCCACCGTGTAGCCGATCTCGGGGGTGTCCTCGTCCCCTCCCGCGGGCCAAACCACCAGCTCGTTGACGCCGTCCTTGTCCAGATCCATGACGGTCAGCTTGCCCGCCTTCAGGATCAGCTCGGGGAACTCGTCCCCGTAGACCATGGCGCGCAGCTGGTCAATGCGGTATTCCTCCGAACCCGAGCGGAAGCTCCGCTCCCCCTCCAGCACCTCCAGCATCCAGGGGTCCAGGAGGTGGTTCAGGCTCTCCGCATCCTCGGACTGAGAAGCGTCCGGGTCCGGGGCGGGCTCCTTGGCGGATACCGGGTCGGTGAGTAGGCACACCGCCGCCATAACGGCCATCACCGCGCTGACCACCACAATCCACAGCGCGGGGCGGCGGTAGCGCAGGACGTTGTTGATGCGGGTCTTGGCGTTCCCCTCGTCGAAGGCCAGGGGGCAGGGCGAGGGCGCCCGTCCATTGGTGGCCAAGGACAGCAGAGTTGCCGAATAATCCGCCTTGACCTTGGGTCCCAGGCGGCGGATGACGGCCTCGTCACAGGCGGCCTCGATGTCCCGGCTCATCAGGATGAAGGCGGCCCACACCGCCGGATTGAACCAGTGCAGGGCCAAGGCCAGCCAGCACACGGGCTTGACGATGTGGTCCAGCCGCCGCAGGTGGGCCCGCTCGTGGCACAGGATAAATTGCCGGGGCATCCCCCACAGTCCGGCGGGGAGATAGATTTTGGGCCGCAGCATCCCCAGGATGAAGGGGGAGCGCACCGCCGGGTGCTCCCAGGCGCCGTCCTCGGCGCGGATGGCGTCATAGAGGCAGCTCTTCAGGCTCAGATAGGAGGCCAGACCGTACAAGCACATGGCCGCCGCCCCTGCCAGCCACACGCCCGCCAGCAGGGCCCGCCAGGGAAAACCCGCCTGAGCCTCGGCCTGGGATACGCCGGAGGTCACGCCCTCAGGAACCGCCAGCGCGGGGAACACCGGAACCGCGCCGGGCTCCCCGTTTCCCTGGGAGACGGGGTCCGCCGCCGTACCGGGCTGGTTATGAACCGGGTTTTGGGGCGGTTTTTGAGCGGGAGCGCTCTGCCCGCTCCCAATCAGCTTAGAGGGCAGCTCCTGGGCCAGCTGCACCTGCTCTCCGTCGGGCAGAATGGACAGCGGGCTCTCCGGCGACACGGGAACCAGCAGCCGCGCAAACACCACCAGCCACAGCAGGCACAAAACCTGCTTTGGGGCGCGCTTTTTCAAAATCAGCCGCAGCACGGCCACCACCGCGGTGACATAGGCGGCTGTGAGGCTCATCTCCCACAGGGGAGACAGAGAGCCAAACAGGGAATTCAACAGTGCAATCATTGGGCATCCCCCTCTCTGTAACGGTCAATGATGGCCTTCAGCTCGTCGGCCTCGGCGTCGGAAATGGTGCGCCCCCCCATGAAGTGGGCCAGGAAGGAGGGCAGCGAGCCCTCAAAGGTCCGCTCCACCACGGCCCGGCTCTCCTCCCGGAGGACCGCGTCCTTGGGAACCGCGGCGGTGACCACCGCGTTTTCGTTGCGCAGCACGCCCCGGTCCACCAGCTTCTTTAACACGGTGTAGGTGGTGGATTTCTTCCACCCCAGCTGCTTTTGGCACAGCTCCACCAGCTTTCCGGAGGGCAGGGGCTCGTTCTCCCACACGATGCAGGCAAAGCGGTACTCGCCCTCGGCCAGTCTCAGGTTGTCCATTGGAACACCTCCCTGTCAGTCTATTGCTATCGACCACAACAAGAGTCTATCACGATAGACCACCTATGTCAACCCCCTGCCTGGAAAAATTTTCAGAAATGGTTTCACGCCGCAGCCGACGGGATGTCGGCCGCTTTGCCCCTTGCATTGGCGGGGGCTTTCTGCTATAATCGACACGAAAAACAAAAATGCGGCAGCTCACGGGCGTTACCGCACCCGTGAGCCTGCGCAGGTGGATCCATCACCTACACAACGGCCAAAAGGCCGCACCGCAGGGATATTATACGCTAAACCCGCCTCTCACGCAAGGGCGGCTTTTGTGGCGTCCCCTGCGGTCGTGTGCATGGGAGCTCTGCTTCTTCAACGCTGTGTGGGGTCTGTCCTGCACGGCGTTTTTGTTTTTCACCCGGCCCCCGGGGGTGCGAGCCCCCGGACGGCTGCGGTGGAGGCAATTCCATAACGCTTGTCGAAGGGAGGTGTTTGAAATGGCAAGATATAAAGTGACTTGGACAATTTACAAGGACCCCAGGGGCAAGACCCTCAAGGGCCCCACCTTTGTGCACGCCCTCGGAGATATCTGCTCCGCCATAGGTCTGATGGGGGTCCTGTATGTGATCCTCGCCCTGATGGACGGCTACGGTACGGCGGCAATCATTACCGGCGTTGTGACCGCCGTGGCGGGCTTCAGCCTGTGCGTGGTTCTGCATAAAAAGGCCAAGGCCGGCGCTGAGGTCGCCTTTTTGAAGGTGCTGGAGCAGGAGGAGCAGCAGGGCGCGGCTCAAAAGAAGGACTGAACCGGACGATGAACTTGATTAAGCGGTACGACGCTTACCGTTAACGGCGCGCAAATCATGCTCACCCCCAGCAAGTAAAAAAGCAGCGCTCAATGAGGCAAACATTGAGCGCTGCTTTTTTGTTTTATACTCTTTTCCAAACCGCCCCGCCGGGCACGTCGGTGACCTCCACGCCCCGGGCCTTCAGCTCGTCCCGAATGCGGTCCGCCTCCGCGAAGTTTTTCGCCTTTTTCGCCTCCGAGCGCCGGAGCACCAGCGCGTCAATGGCCGGGTCCCCCTCACCCTGGATGGTAAAGCCGCCGGAGGCGCTGGCCGTCTTGGCCTGAGCCGCCTCCTTCTCCCGCAGCTCCGCCGCCTTGTCCAGCAGCGACAGGGACAGCACCCGGTCAAAGTCCGCCAGCACCGCCCGCTTGGTGGCGTCGTTCACCGGGGCCTTGAGCACGTCGTACAGGCAGGTGACGCCCATGGAGGTGTTCAAATCGTTGCCCACCTGGGTCAAAAACTTCTCTTTGAGCTGAACCGCGGCCTCCCGGTCAACCTCTCCGTCCCCGTCCTTGAGGGCAGCTACCCGCTTAATAAGCTTGCTGTACGCCCCGGCAGCGTTGTCCAGGTTCTCCCAGGAGAACACCAGCCCCTTGCGGTAATGGCTCTGGAGGCAGAAAAAGCGGTAGGCCAGCGGGTCGTAGCCCTTTTCCTCCAGCAGGGAGACGGTGAGAAATTCCCCCTTGGATTTGGACATCTTGCCGGAGTTGGTGTTGAGATGGTGAACATGGAACCACTGGGCGCACCAGGGATGGCCCAAATAGGCCTCGGACTGGGCGATCTCGTTGGTGTGGTGGGGGAAGGCGTTGTCCACGCCGCCGCAGTGGAGGTCCAGGTATTCCCCGTTGAACTTCATGGAGATGCAGGAGCACTCAATGTGCCAGCCGGGGTAGCCCACGCCCCAGGGGGAGTTCCATTTCAGCGCCTGGTCCTCAAACTTGGACTTGGTGAACCAGAGGACGAAATCGTTTTTGTTCCGCTTGTTCTGGTCCTCCTCCACGCCCTCCCGGACGCCCACGGCCAAATCCTCCTCGTCGTGGTCGTTGAACACGTAGTAGCGGCCCAGGGTGGAGGTGTCGAAGTACACGTTGCCCCCCGCCACATAGGCATAGCCCTTGTCCAGCAGGGCGGATACCACCCGGATAAACTCATCAATGAGCCCGGTGGCGGGCTGGACCACGTCGGGGGTTTTGATGTTCAGCTTGGCGCAGTCGTCAAAAAAGGCGTCGGTGTAGAACTTGGCAATGTCCATGACGGACTTGTTCTCCCGCTTGGCGCCCTTGAGCATTTTGTCCTCGCCGGTGTCCGCGTCGGAGGCCAGGTGACCCACGTCGGTGATGTTCATCACCCGGTTCACGTCGTAGCCCTCATACCGCAGGAATTTCTCCAGCACGTCCTCCATGATGTAGGAACGCAGGTTGCCGATGTGGGCAAAGTGGTAGACGGTGGGACCGCAGGTGTACATCTCCACCCGGTTGGGGGTATGAGTCTGGAACTCCTCTTTTTTGTGGGTGGCGGAATTATAGAGATACATAGAACATCCTCCTTTTTATCATTCGTGCAGCTCCAGGGGCAGGCCGTCCGGGTCGCGGAAAAAGGTCATGCGCCGCTGGGTGTAGGGGTCCCAGCGGATGGGTTCGCAGGGGATACCCCGGCGCTCCAGCTCCGCTGCGGCCTCCCCCACATCGTCCACCCGGAAAGCCAAATGGCGCAGGCCCCGGGCCTCCGGGTAGCTGGGCCGCGGGGGCGCACTGGGGATGGCAAAAAGCTCCAGCGCGCTGTCCCCCAGCTTCAAATCCAGCTTCCAATCCCCCCTGTCCTCCCGGAAATTCTCCCGGAGGACGGGAAGCCCCAGCTTTTCCACATAAAATTCCCTGGCCCTGGGATAGTCGGACACAATAATGGCCACATGGTGTATGGCGTCAAACGTCATTTGCATGTCCCTCCCCGTTTTGCAGCCTTCCGGCGGCGTAGCACTGGTCCAGCAGCTTCTCCAGCGCCTCCACCCGGTGGTCCAGCGCCGCCATGCGCTCCTGGGTGGGGCTTTTTACGCTGGTCTGGTCCACCTCATCGGCGTAGTGGGTGGACTGACCCCCGATCTTCACAATCTGGGCCGGAATGCCCACGGCGGTGGCGTCGGCGGGCACCTCGGACAGCACCACCGCGTTGGCGGCGATGCGGGCGTTGTCCCCCACCTTAAAGGGCCCCAACACCTTTGCCCCGGTGGAAATGAGCACGTTGTTGCCAATGGTGGGATGGCGCTTGCCCTGGTCCTTGCCGGTGCCGCCCAGGGTAACGCCGTGGTAAATCAAGCAGTCGTCCCCCACCTCGGCGGTCTCGCCGATGACGATGCCCATGCCGTGGTCAATGACCAGGCGGCGGCCAATCCGGGCTCCTGGGTGGATTTCGATGCCGGTCCAAAAGCGGCTCCACTGGGAGACCCACCGGGCCAAAAATCTCAGATGGTGACAGTGCAGGAAATGGGCCAGTCTGTGGTAAAGGGTGGCGTGCACGCCCGGGTACAGCAGGAAAATTTCCAATCTGCTCCGGGCCGCCGGGTCCCGGGCCTGGTAGGCCCGCAGCGTCTCGCCCAATCGGGTCATAAACGGGTTTCCCTCCTTGTCCAAATAAAAAAACCCCTCACGCCTAAAAGGCATGAGAGGCGGCATAACCGCGGTTCCACTCTCGTTTCTCGCTCAAGGCCGTAACGTGGCCGGACGGAGGGCGCAAAGGTCCCTCTCGCTCCCGCTTGCATTTCGTCCGGAGCTTTCCCCAGGGCCGCTTTCAGCCTGTGACGGCCCCTCTCTGGCGGTTCCAAACCGGACTACTTCCCGCGTTCATCGCGATATTTATTTTTCATACCGTTCCAGTATACTATCACACCCGGTGAAATGTGTCAAGGGGGAGGTATAACGCTCCCCTTTCAAAATAATGAGCGGTCCTTGCAATAAGCAATAAAATATTGTAAGATAGAATAAATAGAAAGGGAAACGTGTTCATTTTAGAAGGGGGGCAGCACATATGAAAAAAGCGATTGCATTCGTTTTCCTATTGACCTGTATATCCAGCATGGCTGGCTGCGGTAGTTTGGGGTCTGGATCTGATGAAACGGTTCTCAAAACAAATCTGACTACAGATGACTTTATGTATGGGCTGGAAACCTGGCCTCGTTATGATTTGAGCTCTAGTGGTCCAGTACAGGCATCAGATTTTGTTCAAGGCCCTGGAACCTTT
The DNA here is from genome assembly GCA_948469375.1 of uncultured bacterium. Taxonomy (GTDB): domain Bacteria; phylum Bacillota; class Clostridia; order Oscillospirales; family Oscillospiraceae; genus Enterenecus. The sequence continues at coordinate 20,134 of CAOKLO010000040.1, forward strand.
TTTGTTCCATCCCTGGTGGCGACAAACAGCCATAAGATCACAGTTTCCAATCAAAGCGGCGCCGATGTTGTGATCTATCTCTTTTCTGAAGGCGGCGCCGGTGGTCCCATTCGGCAAATGGCAGTTGCAAATCATGAAGAGGGGTCTTTTGTTGGCCTCACATCCCGTTTTCTGTACACGATTGGAATAGCTTCAGATGTGTCAGCTAAACTTGATATAACGATTACTGATTAAACGGCGTCTGGGGCGGTCCCTTATCTGGGACCGCCCTAAATATTAAGAACAGATTTTCGATTTTGGCTGGAATTTTCCGTCGAGGTGTGCTAATATATTATACTGATTCTATACACCGCCCCAGACGGCGGATTTTAAATTGAGGTGAGCGCATTGACCCTTTGGATGGCAATCGTTTTAGGCGTGGTGCAGGGCGTGGCGGAGTTTCTGCCCATCTCCAGCTCGGGGCACCTGTCCCTGCTGCAATACTTCGGTCTGGAAGAGGTGGACGCCCTGTACAACATCCTGCTCCACTTCGCCACGCTTATCGCCGTGTGCGTGGTGTATTGGCACGACATTGTTGAAATGATCCTGGAGTTTTTCCGGGCCATCGCCGCCCTAGCCTCCGGGGAGCGGACCCGCGGCAACCCGCCGGAGGCCAGGCGGCTGATTCTGCTGCTGATTCTGGGCACTCTCCCCTTGTTCCTGGTGCTGCCCTTCGACGACCTTGTGGAGAACCTGGGAACCAGTCCGGTGTTCGTATCCGCCATGCTCCTTATCACGGGCTGTATCCTGTTTCTGTCCGACCGCTTCGGCGGCGGGCACAAAAACGGCCGCACCGCCACCGTGAAGGACGTGCTGCTGGTGGGCCTGGCCCAGGGCATGGCCACCATCCCCGGCCTGTCCCGCTCCGGCACCACCATTTCCGCCGGGATGGCCCTGGGCTTCGACCGGAACTTCGCCGTACGCTTTTCCTTCCTGCTGTCCCTGCCTGCCGTATTTGGGGCCACGCTGCTGAAGGTCATCAAGGTGGCTAAGGCGGGAACCTTCGACATGGAGCTGCTGCCCATGTACCTCACCGGCATGGTCATCGCCGGGGTAGTGGGTTTCTTTTCCATCTCCCTGGTAAAGCTGCTGGCCAGCAAGGGAAAATTCGGCAGCTTCGCCTATTACTGCTGGATTGCGGGCCTCGCCGCCCTGATTGGCAGCTTCCTCTACATCCCAGGGGCTGTTCCCGCCGTCCCATAAAGAGACAGGAGGATTCCTGAATGGCTTCCACACAAAAGAGAACTTCATCATCCGGCGCAAACGGCTCCAGAAGCCGCTCCTCCGCCTCCGGCGCCTCCAAAAGCGGAGGGAAACGGACCGCCTCACAGTCCAGGACCCAGGGGAAGCGCTCCGCCTCCCGCCGGTCCGCGCCCCAGAAAAAGCCTTACCGCCGGGAGATCGGCGGCGCGGTGTGCCTGCTGCTGGCCCTGTTTGGCACCATCGGCTATTTTATCAGCGACGGCGTGGTTATCACCTGGTTCTGCGACCTGCTCAAGGGCTTGATTGGCTACGGCTTCTATATCGCTCCCCTTATGCTGCTGGCGGCGGCGGGCGTCCTGCTGTTCCACCGGGGCCGTCCGGTCTGCCTGCGGGTAGCCGGGACGCTGACCCTGCCCGTGTTGGCCGGGGCCCTGCTCCACCTTCTGCTGTGCAGAACGGAGTACGAATGGGGCCTGCCCCTGCTTGGCCGGCTGTGGACGGACGGACGGGCCGTCTCCTGCGGCGGCGTGGTCAGCGGCATTCTGGCGCTGGCCTTCCGCTTTGCCTTTACCACGGTGGGCGCGGTGGTCATTCTGCTGCTGCTGACGGCTGCGGCGGCGCTGTGCGCCCTGCGGCTCACCCCGGCGGACCTTTTGGACTATATCCGGGAGCAAAGGGCCAACCAGCCCCAGTACGACCCAGACGACTATCCTGAGGAACGGCTCCGCAAGCCCAAAAAGGAGACTGAGCCCGCGCCCCCTCCCCGACGCAGTAAGCCCGTCATCGATATTCCGGTGGACGACGGCCCCCTGGGGGTGGTAAAGTCCACCGCTCCCGTGACCACCGTCCGGCCGAAATCCTTTTTTGACAAGGTGGCGGGAGTATCCGCTCCAGGCCAGAAGGATAAGCCCCAGCCCATCATGGAGGAGGAGCCGCCGCAGTACGAGGACGTCCCAGAGCTGCGTCCCATGCAGGAGCCGCCCCGCACGCCCAAACCGGGCCCTGCGGCCCCACCCCCGCCGGTTGACGACCTGCTGCCGCCCCCTGCCCCTACCCCCATTCAGGAGAGCCCTGAGCCGTCTTCCCCAGTCCAGGAGGACACTGTACCGCCCCCTGTCATCCGGGAGCCCGCCGCACCGGCCAAGCCGCCCAAGGAGGACCCGGCTCAGCTCCAGCAGGCGCTGGCCCAGGAGATCGAGGCGGGCATGGCCCAGGATACCCCGGCCTACCGCTATCCCCCCGTGTCCCTCCTGAACCAGGGCGGCGGCAGCGCTGCGGCGGCGGACGGCGAGCTTCACGCCAACCAGCAGCGCCTTCAGGACGCGCTCCAGTCCTTCGGCGTCAGCGCCCACATTGTCAACGTCATTCGGGGGCCCGCCGTCACCCGGTATGAGCTGGAGCTGGACCAGGGCGTCAAGCTGAACAAGATCACCAACCTGTCCGGAGACATCGCCCTGGCACTGGGCGCGTCCGCTGTGCGGGTGGCGCCCATCCCCGACAAGATCTCCACCGTGGGTATTGAGGTGCCCAACCGGCAGGTCAGCCCGGTGTGCATCCGGGACGTGCTGGGCTCTAAGGAGTTCACCGACAGCTCGTCCAAGGTCTCTTTTGCCGTGGGCAAGGACATCAGCGGAAGCCCCATTGTGGGCAACATCGCCAAGCTGCCCCACATGCTCATCGCGGGCACGACCGGCTCGGGCAAATCCGTCTGCACCAACTCCCTCATCATCTCCCTGCTGTACAAGGCCACGCCGGAAGAGGTCCGGCTCATCATGGTAGACCCCAAAATGGTGGAGCTGAGCGTATACAACGGCATCCCCCACCTGTTGATCCCGGTGGTCACCGACCCCAAAAAGGCCGCCGGAGCCCTGCAATGGGCGGTCAGCGAGATGATGAAGCGGTATCAGAAATTCTCCGAGGTTGGGGCCAAGGACCTGGCCTCCTACAACAACCACGCCCGCAAGCGGGAGGATCTGGAGCCTATGCCCCAGATCGTGGTGGTCATCGACGAGCTGGCCGACCTGATGCTGGTAGCCGCGAAAGAGGTGGAGGAATCCATCTGCCGGGTGGCCCAGATGGGCCGCGCCTCCGGAATGCACCTGGTCATCGCCACCCAGAGCCCCCGTGCCGACGTCATCACCGGCCTGATGAAGGCCAATATCCCCAGCCGCATCGCCTTTGCTGTGGCGTCCAGCCTGGAGTCCCGCATCATCCTGGACACCGTGGGTGCGGAAAAGCTGGTGGGCAAGGGCGACATGCTGTACGCTCCTCTGGGCCAGGACAAGCTGCGTGTCCAGGGCTGTTTCATCTCTGAGGAGGAGGTGGCCAACGTGGTGGACTTCATCAAGGACAACGCCACGGCCCAGTATGACGAGTCCGTCATGCACGAGATCGAAAAGAACGCGGAGGACAAGGATAAAGCCGCCAAGGGCGTGGGCGGGTCCGACCCTGGCGGCGGAGACGATTACGACGAGCTGCTCCCCGCCGCCGTTGACATCGTGCTGGAAGTGGGTCAGGCGTCGGTATCCATGCTCCAGCGCAGGCTGAAAATCGGCTATGGACGGGGCGCCCGCCTGGTGGACCAAATGGAGGAGCTGGGGGTCGTCGGACCCTTTGAGGGCTCTAAGCCCCGCCAGCTGCTCATTACCAAGGAGCAGTACGCCGAGATGAAGTACAAACGGGGCTGGGTGGACGCCGTCCCAGACGAGCTGCCCTTTGAGGGAGACGCAATGCCCCAGGAAACGCCCGCCCACGACGAATAAGTGAAAGAGCGCCCTTATCGGGCGCTCTTTTCGTGCCTCAGCAAGGGAAAACCCCAGCCGCCCGCAGGCAGCTGGGGTTTTATTTGCTTCTGTGCGCAGATTACTCGGCCACGTCGATGACGACGCCGGAACCCACAGTGCGGCCGCCCTCGCGGATGGCGAAGCGCAGACCCTTCTCAATGGCGATGGGGGTAATCAGCTCCACGTTCATATCCACGTTATCGCCGGGCATGCACATCTCGGTGCCCTCGGGCAGAGTGATGACGCCGGTCACGTCGGTGGTACGGAAATAGAACTGGGGACGATAGTTGTTGAAGAAGGGGGTGTGACGGCCGCCCTCGTCCTTGGACAGGACGTAAACCTGGCCCTTGAACTTGGTGTGGGGGTGAATGGAGCCGGGCTTGCACAGCACCTGGCCGCGCTCGATGTCGGTCTTGGCGATACCGCGCAGCAGGCAGCCGGCGTTGTCACCGGCCTCGATGAAGTCCAGAGTCTTGCGGAACATCTCCATGGAGGTGACGACGGTGCTCTTCTTCTCCTCGGTGAGGCCGACGATCTCCACGGTCTCGCCTGCCTTCAGCTGGCCGCGCTCCACACGGCCGGTGGCCACGGTGCCGCGGCCGGTGATGGTGAACACGTCCTCCACGGGCATCAGGAAGGGCAGGTCAGCCTTACGGTCGGGAGTGGGAATGTAGCTGTCAACAGCGTCCATCAGCTCCTTGATGCAGGCGAAGTCGGCGTCGTCCTTGTTGCCGGACTCGTTGGTCAGGGCGTTCAGAGCGGAACCCTTGATGATGGGGATATCATCGCCGGGGAACTCGTAGAAGGACAGGGTCTCGCGGACCTCCATCTCCACCAGCTCCAGCAGCTCCTCGTCGTCCACCTGGTCGCACTTGTTCAGGAACACCACGATGGCGGGCACGCCCACCTGACGGGCCAGCAGGATGTGCTCCTTGGTCTGGGCCATGGGGCCGTCGGTGGCGGCGATGACCAGGATGGCGCCGTCCATCTGAGCCGCGCCGGTGATCATGTTCTTGATATAGTCAGCGTGGCCCGGGCAGTCCACGTGGGCATAGTGGCGGGCCTCGGTCTGGTACTCGATGTGGGCGGTGTTGATGGTAACGCCGCGCTCGCGCTCCTCGGGAGCGCTGTCGATGCTGGAGTAGTCGCTGTAATCAGCGAAGCCCTGGAGGGCCAGCCACTTGGTGATGGCGGCGGTCAGGGTGGTCTTGCCGTGGTCAACGTGGCCGATGGTGCCGATGTTGACGTGGGGCTTGCTGCGCTCGAATTTTTGCTTGGCCATTTTGAGTTTTCCTCCTTGTACTTGTCAAATAAAATGGTTGAGGTAAATAGGTTGATGGGCCTATTTTATCCTATGGCGGAAGAAATTGCAACTATTAATTTAGTCCTCTTTCCGTCCGCGCTGGGCAATGATCTTCTCGGCGATGTTCTTGGGGATCTCCACATAGCTGTGGGGCTCCATGGTGTACTGGCCGCGTCCCTGGGTGCGGGAGCGCAGGTCGGTGGCGTAGCCGAACATCTCGGACAGGGGCACCAGGGCGTCCACCTGCTGGGCGCCGGGCCGGGCCTCCTGGCCCAGGATCTGGCCGCGGCGGCTGGTAATGTCGCCGATGACGTTGCCCAGATACTCCTCGGGGGCGATAACGGACACCTTCATGATGGGCTCCAGCAGGCAGGCTCCAGCCTTGCGGCAGGCCTCCTTGAAGGCCATGGAGCCGGCGATCTTAAACGCCATCTCGGAGGAGTCCACCTCGTGATAGGAGCCGAAGGTCAGGTGGACCTTGACATCGACCACGGGATAGCCGGCCATGACGCCGGCCTGCATGGCCCCCTGGATGCCCGCGTCAACGGCGGGAATGAACTCCTTGGGAATGACGCCGCCGGTAATCTCGTTGAGGAACTCATAGCCCTTGCCGGGCTCGTTGGGCTCCACGGTGATGACCACGTGGCCATACTGGCCCTTGCCGCCGGACTGGCGGGCATACTTGGTGTCCTGCTTGACGGACTGCTTGATGGTCTCCTTGTAGGCCACCTGGGGGGCGCCCACATTGGCCTCCACCTTGTACTCGCGCAGCAGCCGGTCCACGATGATCTCCAGATGGAGCTCGCCCATGCCGGCGATGATGGTCTGGCCGGTCTCCTCGTCGGTGTAGGTCTTGAAGGTGGGGTCCTCCTCGGCCAGCTTCATCAGGGCGATACCCATCTTTTCCTGGCCGGCCTTGGTCTTGGGCTCGATGGCCACCCGGATCACGGGCTCGGGGAACTCCATGGACTCCAGAATGATGGGGTGCTTCTCGTCGCAGAGGGTGTCGCCGGTGGTGGAGTTCTTCAGGCCGATGACGGCGGCGATGTCGCCGGAGTACACGGTGTCGATATCCTCCCGGTGGTTGGCGTGCATCTGGAGGATGCGGCCGATGCGCTCCTTCTGCTTCTTGGTGGAGTTGAGCACCTGGGTGCCGGTGTTCAGCGTGCCGGAATAGACGCGGATGAAGGACAGACGTCCCACAAACGGGTCAGTGGCGATCTTGAACGCCAAAGCGGAGAAGGGCTCGTCGTCGGAGGACGGACGCTCCTCTTCCTCTTCGGTCTCGGGGTTGACGCCCTTGATCGGGGGGATGTCGGTGGGGGCGGGCATATAGTCCACAATCGCGTCCAGCAGCTTCTGCACGCCCTTGTTCTTGTAGGAGGTGCCGCACACCACGGGGACCATCAGGTTGTCAATGGTGCCCTTGCGGATGGCCCGGCGCAGCATTTCCTGGGGAATGGGCTGCTCCTCCAGAGCCAGCTCCATAATCTCCTCGTCGATATCGGCGCAGGCGTCCACCAGCTTGGTGCGGTACTCCTGGG
>CAOKLO010000041.1 GCA_948469375.1 uncultured bacterium
AATGGAAATCTCCCTCCAGGCCGGTGAACTGGTGGGGGTGCTCTATGACACACTAAAGCTGCGGACTTGATGGCGGGAACGTCTATCCGGGCCGCTCTGGTGTCTACCAACTCCGTGACCCAGGGTGAAGCTGTGGCGAATCTGTGGAAGCCGCTGTTTGAATCAGGCGTTCATATTGACTTCGCTCATCGGACATTCCGCTGGGACAGCGAGGCCAAAATCAAAGCCCATGTTCATTGTGTGATTGTCGGATTCAGCACGGCCCCCAACACCACGCCTAAGACGCTGTTCACATCAGAGCGGGCGCAGGTGGTTCAGAACATCAATGGGTATTTGCTGGATGCTGGCAATGTGTTTGTGGAGAGCCGCAGTAAGCCCCTTTGTGATGTGCCGGAAATCGGAATCGGCAACAAACCGATTGACGGCGGCAACTACCTTTTCACCAAAGACGAAATGGACGAATTTTTGAAAATTGAACCAGCAGCAGGAAAGTGGTTTAAGCCCTGGTATGGTTCCCAGGAGTTTATCAATCGTTGCCCTCGCTACTGCCTGTGGCTGGGGGACTGCCCGCCGAACGAGCTTCGGAAAATGCCGGAGTGCCTGAAGCGGGTGGAGGCAGTGCGGCAATGTCGCCTTTCCAGTACAAGTGCCGGAACAGTAAAACTTGCTGATAAACCGACTCGTTTCCACGTTGAGAATATGCCAGAAGGAACCTATATTCTTCTTCCTAAAGTTTCATCTGAACGGCGGCGGTACATTCCTATGGGCTTTATGACCCCTGATACACTTTGTAGCGATCTTGTGTTTATTATTCCCAACTCCACGTTGTACCATTTCGGTGTGTTGACCTCCAACGTCCACATGGCTTGGATGCGCGCTGTCTGCGGACGGCTGAAAAGCGATTATCGCTATTCCAAGGATGTTGTCTACAACAACTTCCCCTGGCCTACCCCTACGGACGCACAAAAGGCCAAGATTGAGCAGACCGCCCAGGCGATTCTTGACGCCCGTGCCCTCTACCCGGACGCCAGCCTTGCCGACCTCTACAACGAAACCACCATGCCTCCGGAGTTGCGGAAGGCCCACCAGCAGAACGACAAGGTTGTGATGGTGGCTTATGGTTTTTGGGGTAAGCTGAACTCCGAACCGGCCTGCGTCGCAGAGCTGATGAGAATGTATCAAAAATTGACGAAGTTGTAAGTGTGTTGCGGAGTACAGCGTTATTAGAGAATTGGGAGGTTAGCGCATGGCAAAACCGCTTGATCCCGATAAAATAGAGGCCGCCAGACGGACCAGCCGCAAAGCGGAGCGGAGAGAGCAAAAGAGACGCATGTTACGGGAGGAGATTGCCCATAATCGCAGCGGCAATGGCGTGATCGTGATTCCACCTCCTAAAAAGGAAGCTTTGGCACAGGATGCCCCTAAACTGCGGGTTGCCGCATACTGCCGGGTCAGTACACAGGAGGAACAGCAGCTTAACAGCTTTGAGATGCAGGTACTGCACTATAGGAGCAAGATAGAGAGTAATCCCTCATGGGAATTAGTAGAGATTTACCAGGACGAGGGAGTAAGCGGTACCTCTGTTAATAAGCGATTGGGATTCCAGAAGATGATTTCAGATGCTTTGGCGGGGAAAATTGACCTCATTCTTACAAAAGGCATTAACCGCTTTGGGAGAAACATTGTAGATATACTGGATAATCTTCGCAAGCTGGCGGCGCTGAACCCACCTGTTACGGTATCATTTGAAACAGAAGGCATCACGTCCACCGGAGATGGCAATAACAACCTTCTAATTGCAATTTTATCCGCTCTTGCTGAACTCGAATCGCAACAAAAAAGTGAAGCAATCAAAGCAGGTATTCGTTGGCGGATGGCAGACGGTGTATATAAGTTTTCCGTATATAATACGCTGGGGTATTATCGCGACCATTTTGGCCGAGTAGTAATCGAACCAACAGAAGCAAAGATTATCGAATATATTTATGAGAGCTGCTTAGAGGGCGCATCCGTTTCCGAAATTGCGGTAGCCCTGACGGAGCAGCAAATTAAATCTCCAAAGGGGCACAGCCACTGGTCTGCCGGAACGGTACGCAGCATTCTCCGAAATGAAAAATACTGTGGCGATGCTATCATGCAGAAAACCTATACCAAAGACTTTCGCACGCATAAGTCGGTAAAGAACGTTGACCTTAACAAATATTTCAAGGAAGGTCATCATGACGCAATCATACGGAAAAAAGATTGGCAAAAAGTACAGGATATTCTCTCTCTAAGACGTGCATCAAAAAAGCCTGCCACGATGAGGCAATTAGGAAGTCGATTTATTGTATCCCGCATAAAAAACGGATTATTTCAAGGATACTTTGTGCTGGATGCTCGCTGGAGTGTTGACGAGAAAAAAGAGTTTATTCAAATGATTCAAACGCCAAAAATTATTGAAAATGAAAGGAATTAGTGAACATGAATTTCGATTTTTCTTCCCTGAACTTTGAAACGTTAGACGCTAATGTGAACGCATACCCTGATTTGTTTGTAAATCAAAACGGGGTAACGTTTACCAGGAAGGTGCTTGAGGATTTAGGCTATCCAGCTTATGTGCTCTGCTTACTTGATCCTAAAGCTCGGGTTTTTGCAATTCGTGCATGTAAAAGCAATGAGGCGAAGGGCTTCAAGTTTTCTAAACCTAAAGGTGAACAAAAGGGCGTTGTTACAATCTCCAATAAAAACCTGTTGGACCCGCTGCGAAGGGTTATTGGAGAGGAGTGGGTTTCGGGCAAACGGTATAAGGTGCGTGGCTTCTGGGTTGCAGATGCTAAAACCATGTGTTTTGATTTGAACGAAGGGGTGCAAGAGGACTTTCGGTCTAATACGCAGGAAAGCAGCGCGGAATGATATTTTTCGTATCCACTCACATCTCCTAAAGGTACAGCAAAAGCAGGTGCTCCTTAGGCCACCTGCCTTTGTTGTTCAATTTCAAGTGTTATGTGAGCAGTTCATCAGATTAAACCATCTTAAAGTGTTCTAATGCCTTGCGTATTGCCGTTTCCTTTTCCGGTGGGCAAGTAGGAACCTTAGTATTCTCGGATTTTGGATGGTTATAATTCTCCCCAACCTCCAGCCCACACTTCCGCTTGATCTGGGAGATATAAAGACTGGATACCTTTAGCCCGAACTTTTCCAGCACATAAGCCTTGATCTCATCGTAGGTGGCCTTGCTCTCGGCAGAGGTCAAATCCATATCCCCCAAGTCCAGGTCAACCTCGATATGATGCTCCGCACGAAGTTTGGATAATAATACTACCGTCTCCACATGGGCCGTTCGGGGAAACAGATCGACAGCCTCCGCCTTGACCGGGACATAGCCCAATGGAATAAAACGCTTGACATCCCGGGCCAAGGTGGCAGGATCACAAGAGACATACACCACCCGGTCCGGGGCCAGACCGGCGATGGTGTCCACCACTTCGGGAGCAAGCCCTTTTCGGGGCGGGTCCACAACCACCACGTCGGGACGGACGTCCTCTGCCTCCAGCTGAGCGGCCAGGTCGCCGGCATCACCGCATTCAAAACGGGTTTTGGCCTCCAACCCGTTGCAGTTTGCGTTCTCCTTTGCGTCAGCCACCGCTTGGGAGACCACCTCTACGCCGATGACCTGCTTTGCCTGTTCCGCCAGGGTCAGGCTGATGGCGCCAATACCGCAATACAGCTCAACAACGGTCTCCGTGCCTGTGAGGGCGGCAAATTCCAGCGCCCGGCTGTAGAGCAGCTCGGTCTGCTCCCGATTGACCTGAAAGAAGGAGGGCACCGACAGCCGGAAGGTGTGGCCGCAAAGGGTCTCCTCCAGCCAGTCCCGGCCCCAGAGGGTGCGGTACTCGTTCCCCAAAATCACGTTGGTTTTCCGGGTGTTTACCGACAGGACCACCCCGGCCAGAGTGGGCGCGGCGGTCCGCAGAGCGTCCGCAAGCTCGTCCTCATGGGGGAGGGATTTCCCGTTGACCACAACACAGCACAGCGCCTCTCCCGCGGAGTTGGTGCGCAAAAACAGGTGCCGCACCAGTCCTTTGCCCGTCCGTTCGTCGTAGGCGGAGATATGGAAGCGCTCCATCCACCCCTTCACTGCGGCGCGGCAGACGGTGTCTAGCTCCGGCTGGAGCAGGCAGTCGGCGATATCCACCACCTTATGGGTGCGGCCCTGATAGTAGCCGATGGCGCCCGCTGACACCGGGAATTGCACTTTATTTCGATAACGATGGGTATTTTTTGCTCCGTAGATAACAGAAACAGGGAGGTCAATCCCGCCAATGCGCCGAAGCGCGTCCTCTACCCGCCGGCGTTTGGCCTCCAATTCCTCCACGTAAGCCATATGTCGAAACTGACAGCCGCCGCAGGTTCCAAAATAGGGACAGTCCAGGTCAATCCGGGCGGGAGAAGGCTCCACCAATCTTTCAATGCGCCCCCAGGCGGCGTTGTGGCCGATGTGCTCGATGAAAACATCGGTCCGCTCCCCCCGGAGCGCCCCCTTGACAAACACCGCCATACCCTCAATGCGGGCCACGCCCTCGCCGCCGCTGGCATAGCTGCCGATGACAGCAGGATATATTCTACCCTCTTTCAACACTGGGTGTTCCCCCTCGCCTGTGCCTTATGCAGCTTGTGGAGCTCCTTTTTTCGGCGGTTGGAGAAGCGGTCCTCCTCGCTGTACACACAGCCGCAGTATTTCTGCATATACAGGCCCAGGGCCCGGGCCTCCTCCTGGCCCTCCCGGAACCGGGGACGGAAATCGTAGGGCACGAACTTCACCCCGTATTGTTCCCCCATCTTGGCTCCAGTGGCGCAGATCAACTCCCGGTTCTGATAGGGGGACACCAGCAGGGTGGTGGAAAACCGGTCGAACCCGTTTTCGGCGGCGTATTGAGCGGTGCGCTCCATGCGGCAGGCATAGCAGTACCCGCACCGGTGATCGCTGTCCTGGGCCACGGCGGCGGTAAACTGACGCAGGCCGTAGAAATCCTCCTCCCGCAGGTCCAGGCCGATGTCCTGGGCGTATTGCCGCAGGGTGTCCCGTCGGGCCTTGTACTCCAGAAAGGGGTGAATATTGGGATTGTACCAGAAGCCCACAGGCTCCACCCCCTCCTCCCGCAGCGTCTTGACGCAGGCAACGGAGCAGGGGGCGCAGCAGATGTGAAGCAGGGTGCTCATAATGGCCCCTCCTTTTCAAAATGGAGTGGGACAGCCAAGACCGCCCCGGTCTTGGCTGTGGGCCGCTCAGGGAATGAGGTCCAGTCCGGCCAGAACCCGGTACATTCCGGCGGCGGCCTCCTCCCGAAGGATGGGGGCGGAGGGGGTGATGTTCCGCAGGGAGGTGTACAGCATGGTCCCATGCCCTTCCGCGGCGTCCTCCAGACCCCAGGCCAGCACGGCCACGCTGCTGCGGGCCCAGTCCGCAAAGGGGGACAGGCCCAGCTGCATATCCAGAGGAAGGGTGGTGTCCGGGTCGTCTACGGCCTCGCCGTAGCGGTCCAGGGCAAAGTTGAGATACCGGGCCAGCCGGCCCAAGATGGTGAGAAATTCCTCCTGGGTGAGGGTGCCGTCTGGGTTAAACCGCCCGTTGCCCACGCCGTCCACCAAGCCCAGCTCGGCCATGGCGTTCACCCCGCCGGCATACCAGGCGCCGGCGGAGACGTCGGAGAACCGGTTGGAGCCCATGGAGGTCACGTTGAGCACCCGGGCCAGCATAACGCACAGATGGGCGCGGGTGAGCTGCTCCTCGGGACTGAACAGGCCCGGGGCGGTGCCGTTGAGCAGGCGGTAGGTGCCCATGGCGTCGATGGTGCTGGAGTAGGGGCTGTCCGCCGTGTCGGTAAACCACCGGCTGTCAAAGCTGAGTCCCAGCTTGTCCGCCGCCTGGGCGGGGGTGCAGGGGTCGAAGTTGTCGCCGTCGTTGGCGCTGTAGAACAGGGGCATCTGAGGGGGAATGGCTTCCAGCAGGACGGACAGCACGTCGTCCGGAGTCTCTGGGTCCAAATAAAAGGGCTCGCCGCCGCCGGGGATCAGGCACAAACGGGCGGTGCCGGGCTCGCCGCCGCACAGGGCCGCAGCCACCGCCTCAGTGTAGCCGTCGTCCACCAGCAGGGTGGGGATGACGCCGATCTTGTCGGTGGTGGTGCCTCTGGCGGCGTAGAACCGGGCGGTGGTGATTTTGAGGCAGTCGCCGTCGAAGTAGTCCGGGTCGGTGGTCTCGTCCAGTACGGTCTGGGCGATGCCCTTGCCGAAGGTGCGGCTGCCGATGATAATGCCCCGCCCGGTGTCCCGGACGGTGGCGGCCAGCAGCTCGGAGGCACTGGCGCTCTCGCTGTTTACCAGCAGGATCAGCGGATTACGGGTGACGGCGGTGGAGTAGCAGGCGTAGCCCGCCATCTGGCCGGTCTGGTCCTCAAAATAGATGTAACGGCCGGGGCCGTTTACCGCCGCCGCCATCTCCAGGGCGGACTCCACATAGCCGCCCGCGTTGTCCCGCAGGTCGATGACCCAGCAGTCCACCTGGCTGTCATACTGCTTCAGCCCGGCGGCAAAAAGCTCGTCGGTGTCCAGGCCGAAGCTGCTGCAGTCCACATAGCCCACGCCGCCCTCCAGCAGGGAGATTTCGGTGTTGGGGATGTACACCCCCCGGCGGGTGAGGGTGTAGTCCTTGGTCCGGCCGTCCCGCAGGACGGTAACGGTGACCTTGGTGCCCGCCTCGCCCAGCATGAGCTGACGGTGCTCCTCCCCGGCGGAGGCGCAGGAGACGCCGTCGATGGCCACGATGAGGTCCCCGGCCTGGAGCCCTTCCTCTTTCGCGCTGCCTCCGGACAGCACCTTTTTAATGAGTATGCCATCCTGGGCATAGCTGATTTCCACCCCGACGCCCACCATGTCCACGGTGTCCTCCACCAGGTCCAGGAAGGCGGCGTACTGCTCCTCGGTCATGTACTGGGTGTAGGGGTCGCCCAGCAGCTGGAACAGCTCCTCCAGAGTCTGGGCCTGATAGGCCTCGTCGGGGATGTCGAAGTAATAGTTATCCTCCAGCAGGTCCAGCGCGTCGCCCACCGACAGGGCGGAGGCGGGAGCGGCCAGTAGCGTCAGCGCCAGAAAAGCGGCGACGAGGCGTGTGATGTATTTTTTCATTGCGGTTCTCCTTTTGGCGTACCCGGCCTTTCGTCAATTGACAAACCGGACGGGAAATATTAAACTAATTATATCATATCAGAGTAAGGATAGGGTGAACAAAATATGACGGAATTTACGGAATTTACCTTTCCCTCCAAGGACGGCGCGCACCGGTGCAATGTGAGCCTGTGGACGCCGGAGGGCGGGCCCAGGGCGGTGGTACAGATCGTCCACGGCGTGGCGGAGTACGCCGGGCGGTATGATGATTTTGCCCGTTATCTGGCGGAACACGGCTTTGTGGTGTGCGGAGAGGACCATTTGGGCCACGGCAAGACGGTGGACAACGGCAAATACGGCTATTTTGGCGAGAAAGACGGCTGGACCATGGTCGCGTCCGACGTGCGCAGGCTGCGGGTGCTCATGGGGGAGAAATACCCTGGCATTCCCTATTTCCTGCTGGGCCACTCTATGGGCTCCTTCTTGGCCCGCACCTACCTGTGCGCCTATCCCGGCACGGTAGACGGCTGCATTTTGTCCGGCACGGGGCAGGAAAAGCCCGCCCTGGTGGCGGTGGGAAAGGCGGTAGCCTCCGTCATCTGTATGACCAGGGGGCCGGAGACGGTAAGCCCTCTCATCAACAAGCTGTCCCTAGGGGCGTACAACGACCAGTTCAAGCCCACCCGCACCACGGCGGACTGGATCTGCCGGGACGAGGCGGTGGTGGACGCCTATTTGAAGGACCCCTTCTGCACCTTTATGCCCACCGCCGGGATGTTCCGGGACATGATGGGCGGCTTGCAGTATATCTCCAGCGGGGAGGCGCTGTCCCAGATGGACCCCCGCACGCCGGTGTACCTGTTCTCCGGCGACCGGGACCCGGTGGGGGCCAACGGGGAGGGCGTCCGAAAGGTGTACGGCTTTTTCAAGGACCACGGCACCGCCGATCTGTCTATGAAGCTCTACCCCGGCGGGCGGCACGAGATGCTCAACGAGATCAACAAGGGCGAGGTATACGCCGACGTGCTGGCCTGGCTGGAACGGCATATTTGAGGGGGCAAAGGCATTTGATTTGTTCCTTTTCTTGAAAGAAAAGGAGCCAAAAAGAACTTTTTGTTCGCTGACGGCAGGGTGAGGACGGGCAACGTGTTCACCCGGAGACGGGATATTGCGTAGGGGCGCACAATGTGCGCCCCTATCTTTTATGCTTTGACGGGCTTGCGGAGGAACTTGAACTGGGTTTCAGAGCATACCACCGCCAGGAAAATGAGGAGGAAGCCCAGATACATCAGCGGCGCAGGGTTCTCCGAGCCGAACAACACCGAAAAGGCCACGCCGAAGGGGGCCTCCAGGCTGAGCAGCAGGGCGGCGGAGGAAGGGTCGGTGTACTTCTGCCCCACGTTCTGGAACAGCAGGGCCAGGGCGGTGGCGGCAACGGCTAGGTAGAGCAGCACCCACCAGGCCCGCTGGGGCAGGCCGTCCACGGGGACGCCGTGGGTGAACAGGGTGCCAGTCCAGCAGCACAGGGCGGTGGCGGCAAACTGAAGAATGGTCAGGATGAAGATATCCCGCCCCTGGGAGAACTTGGACACCGCCACGATGTGACAGGCGTAGATGAATCCGGACAGCAGGGTGAGCAGGTCGCCGCCCGTGAGGGACAGTCCGCCGTCCCAGGACACAAAGCCGATGCCCGCCACGCACAACAGGGCGGCCAGCACGTTCCAGCGGCTGGGGCGCAGGCGGTCCACCGCCCAGTACAAAAAGGGGACGATGACGCAGTATACGGCGGTGAAAAAGGCGTTTTTGCCTGGTGTGGTGTCCGTGAGGCCGTAGTTCTGCACCGCGTAGGCGGCGAAGAGCAGCACCCCCAGCACGCCGCCCTGCCACAGGTAGCGCAGGTCCATGACCCGCCAGCGCTTCCAGAACACCAGGGCCAGGATGGCCGCGGCCAGGGAGAAACGGAAGGCCAGCAGGAACATCAGGTCCACGTCGTCCAGGGTGTCCTTCATGATGAAGAAGGTGGACCCCCAGATGAGGGTGGCGATGACAATTAAGGGTTTGGCCAGTTTTTTCAGGGCGGTTTCGTTCATGAAAGCTCAACTCCGGGTTTTCAAAAGGTTTCAGATGTGGTATGATGACAAATAAAAAGGAAAGGGACGGGAAAAGCCATGCTCCCCCAGACATTTTTTGACGACAACACGGTGGAGGTTGCCCGTGCCCTGGTGGGCAAGTACCTGGTGCGGCAATATGACGGCGTCACGCTGGCGGCCCGGATCACCGAGACGGAGGCGTATATCGGCCGGATCGACAAGGCGTGCCACGCCTACAACTACCGGAAAACGGAGCGCACCAAAACCCTCTACGCCCCGCCGGGGACGGCCTATGTATACCTCATCTACGGGATGCACTGCTGTTTGAATTTTGTCACCGAGCGGTCGGGAGAACCGGCGGCGGTGCTGATCCGGGGGCTGTCTCCCAGGTACAACCAGGATATCATAGCAGAAAACCGGTTTCATTGCAAGTATGGGGACATGAATGCCTACCAGAAAAAGAACTTTCTCAACGGTCCGGGCAAGCTGTGTGCGGGGATGAATATTGACCGGCGGCTGAACGGCCTGCCCCATGGGTCCCGGGCGCTTTATATCTGCGAAAGCCTGGGGGAGCTGGCCCTGCCCATTCCGGCGGAGGATTTGGTGCCGCTGGACGTCAAGGCGGGCAAACGCGTTGGCATCGACTACGCCGAGGAGGCCATCGAGTTTCCCTGGCGGTTCTATGTGTAAAGGTGTTCCACTTTAAGAGAAACTTGATTTGAGGGGGAAGCATAATGGTTGAGTGGCTGACGCTTATCTTTGACAGCAGGGTTTTTTTGAGAATGAACGCGGCGTTTGGTTTCCTGTTTTTGGGTTTGTTTATATGGTACTATTTCTCGGAGGAGGGTAAGGACGAGCGGGGGCGGGGTCTGGTTGCGGAGGCCTCTTTGATTGCCTTTGCCGTGCTGTTTGTTCTTCTGAACGTTTTCGTCTATTTTACGGAGTGGGCTATGGAGAATGTCGTTCGGCTGTCCAATTGGCTGCAGACGGTTTATACGCTCTTTCTATTGACGGCTGATGTCGCACTGGCAGTGTTAAGGAAAATCAGATAGAAAGCCTTGCCGGCTGGGCGGCCGTTTATGCGGAAAGGGGGCGCAAAAGCCCCTCACTTGACGGACAGGCGTTTTTTTGATACTATAGTCAGACACTGTCAAGAAAACCAAGGAAAAGCCCAAGGGCTTTGGGAGGTCAAAGCATGCGCGGCAATACCCTATACATCGTGGTCCCCTGCTACAACGAGGAGGAGGTGCTCCCTGAGACCGCTCGACGGCTGGGGGACAAGCTGAGAGCCCTCATGAACGCCGGAAAAATCAGCCCTCAGAGCCGGGTGCTGTTTGTCAACGACGGCTCCAAGGACAAGACCTGGGAGGTTATTACCCGGCTCCACAAGGAGAATTCTCTGCTTTGCGGGGCAGACCTGTCCCGGAACCGTGGGCACCAGAACGCCCTGCTGGCGGGGCTTATGACCGCCAAGGACCGGGCGGATATGGTTATCTCCATGGACGCCGACCTTCAGGACGACGTGGACGCGGCGGACGCCATGGTGGACAAGTACCTGGCAGGGGCGGATATCGTCTACGGCGTGCGCTCCTCCCGCAAGACGGACACCTTTTTCAAGCGCACCACTGCCGAGGCCTTTTACCGCATGATGGACGTATTGGGGGCGGAAACGGTGTTCAACCACGCCGACTACCGCCTGATGTCACGCCGGGCGCTGGAGGGGCTGGCCCAGTTTAAGGAGGTCAACCTGTTCCTCCGGGGCATCGTGCCCATGATCGGCTACCCCACCGACACGGTGGAGTACGAGCGGGGGGAGCGCTTCGCCGGGGAGAGCAAGTACCCGCTGAAAAAGATGATCTCCTTTGCCCTGGAGGGGGTCACCTCCCTGTCGGTGAAGCCACTGCGGATGATTACGGGGCTGGGGTTCCTGGTGTTTCTCGTCTCGCTGGTGATGATCGTGTACAACGTTGTCCGCTGGGCCACGGGAAACACCGTTACCGGCTGGGCCAGCCTGGCCTGCTCGGTGTGGCTCATCGGGGGGCTGATCCTGCTGTCCCTGGGGGTCATCGGAGAGTATATCGGCAAGCTGTACATGGAGAGCAAGGCCCGGCCCAGGTTCCTCATCCGGCAGGTGCTGGACAACGCGCAGGAGGAGGACGGGGATTGAGTCCGGAAAAAATGGACAGTTTTTTGACAAAGTCTTAAACCTTTCTAAACAATGGGGAAATCCCCTTGCATTTTCGCCAGGAAGGGCATAAAATAGCACCAGTGGAAATGAAGCGGCGGGTTGGACGCCGCCGCTGGGCGGCCCACATTTTTCAAAGGAGGTAATACCCATGAGCATTGATTTTGAGAGCCTGAAGGACAAGGCTGTGGTCCTCGCCCAGTCCGGCGTGACCAAGGCGAAGGAGCTCACCGAAACCGGCATCGCCAAGGCCAAGGAGCTGGCCGATACCGGCGCCACCCGCGCCAAGGAGATCACTGAAATCGGCAAGCTGAAGGTGAACAACTCCGCCGAGCAGGAGGCCATCCGTAAGGCCTATTCCGAGCTAGGCAAGCTGTACTACGCCGAGCGGGGCTCCGCGCCCGAGGCGGCCTACGCCGATGCCTGCCAGCGCATCACCGACGCGATGGCCCGCATCTCCTACAACAACGAGCGGATTGCCGACATCAAGGCCGCCGGCCAGATCACCGATGAAGAGGTGGAGGCCGTGGAGGCTGAACTGGATTCCGAGGAGAACGACACCCCCTGCTGCTGCGGGGAGTGCAAGGATGAGACCCCCGCCGGGGACGAGGATAAGACCGAAGAGTAATTTTTGGCCGGATGAACAGGCAAAAAAGAGTGACAGCCTTGCTGTCACTCTTTTTCTGTCCAAAATCAATTGACTCCGGTGGAACCAAAGCCTCCCGCACCCCGCTGGGTGTCGTCCAGCTCGTCCACCGGGGCGAACTGGGCGGTGAGATAGGGGGTGATGACCAGCTGGGCGATCCGGTCACCGTGCTCCACGATCCGGTTCACCGTGCTCTGGTTATAGAGGGACACCATCAGCTCCCCCCGGTAGTCCGCGTCGATGACGCCCACCTTGTTGGCGGGGGCAAGGCCCTCCTTGGTGGCCAATCCGGAGCGGGCGCAGACCAGGCCCGCGTACCCCTGGGGAATGGCCAGCGCGATGCCGGTGTGAATGAGCACCGTCTGTCCTGGGGCGATGGTCACCGGTCCGTCGGTGAGGGCGTACAGGTCGGCCCCGGCGGCGTCTGAGGAGCCGTAGGCGGGCAGCTTGGCCCGGGGGTCCAGCAGCTTGACAGAGACAGGAGCGGTCATAATGGAGCCTCCTTATACAGTGATCGGTCGAATTTCCATGTCCCCGCCCCAGAGGACGGGCGTATGAGCATCCAGGCTGGCGGGGACGTTTAAAATGCGCTGATTGGACGAACCGCGAAAACGCAGGTTCAAATCCTTTTGTGCCAGAATAAAAGGGCCGTCCACCAGCACATCGATGAGGGACAGCATTTCATCTGTACATTCGCACCGGGCACGGCTGTCCTTCCACAGCTCCTCCAGGGTATAGCCGGAATAGCACCAGATTTCCTTGCCCGGGAAACGCTTCTTCACCCGCCGCAGAAAGGGGAGCAGAGCACGCTGGTTGTCCGGCTCGAAGGGCTCGCCCCCCAGCAGGGACAGGCCCCGGATGGGGCCAAAAGCCAGGGCCTCCAATATTTGTTCTTCCTCCACATCGGTGAAGGGCTTTCCATAGCTAAAGTCCTGGGCCTCCTCATTGAAGCAGCCGGGGCAGCGGTGGGTGCACCCGGACACGAACAGGGACACCCGCACGCCGGGGCCGTTGGCCACGTCGGCCCATTTGATCGCCGCGTAATTCATTTATTTGACCACCTTTATCTGGGGACATTTTTCCTTCAAAAAAGGCAGGAAGCTCTGCTTCTGCTCCAAGGTCAGCAGGTCCTTAAACACCAGGGTAAACTGGTTGCTTTTGGTGCTCAGGTAAAAATAACGCTCCGTTTCCGCCGCCCGCCGGAGGACCTCGTAGCGCAGGACCAGCTGAGCGCCGTCGGTCAGGTTGTGGATGGCTACGCCCTCTTCGGTGAACCAGGTTTCCATCTGAATAAAGCCGGAGGAGTAGGTTTCGTTCATCCGCTTGACGGCGGTGGTCAGATAGGACTTGAGCAGCCACTTAGGCCAGTAGAGCAGCAGGGCGGTGAGAAGCACGAAAATGACGAAGTAAAAAAAATGGCTGCGCACGATCACCATGAGCACGGTGAAAATGGTGGTCACAACGGCGGCAATCCGGGTAAACCAGATGTACCTGCGGCTCAGGAGAACCTTGTTGATTTCCCGGTAAGTGGATTCGTCGATGACGCCGGAGGTGCGGTATTTGTTTGCCTCCATATGAAATCCTCCCTGGAAAATTTGGAGCCTCCATGGAGTGGAGGCCCTGAAATGGGGTTCCCACGAAGCCGCGCTTCCGGCTTCGTGGGAGAGCAGGGCAAGGAAACGCAGCGGGGAATGCCCGGAGGGTATTCCCCGCAGAGCGGACTTTGTCCCGGTGGTGTTTTATAGATGCAGAACCCGGGACGCGATCTCCTTGGTCTTTCCCTCGTTCCAGAAGTTCTCCCCCAGGTAGCCGCAGGTCCGCCGCGTCACGTTCATCTTGGCGTGGTCCTTGTTGTGGCAGCAGGGGCACTCCCACTCGTTGTCCTCGTTGACGACGATCTCGCCGTCGTAGCCGCACACCTGGCAGTAATCGCTCTTGGTGTTGAACTCGGCGTACTGGATGTTGTCGTAGATGAAGCGCACCACGTCCTTCAGCGCCTCCAGGTTGTGGCGCATGTTGGGGATCTCCACATAGGAGATGCACCCGCCGGAGGAGATCTTCTGGAACTGGCTCTCGAAGGTGAACTTGGAAAAGGCGTCGATATCCTCCCGCACGTCCACGTGGTAGCTGTTGGTGTAGTATCCCTTGTCGGTGACGTCGGGGATGGTGCCGAAGCGCTCCTTGTCGATGCGGGCGAAGCGGTAGCACAGGCTCTCGGCGGGGGTGCCGTAGAGGGCGAAGCCGATATTGGTTGACGCTTTCCAGTCGTCGCAGGCCTTACGCAGGCGGTTCATTACCTTTAAAGCGAACTCGGCGCCGTCGGGCTGGGTGTGGCTGACTCCCCTGACCAGCTTGGTCACCTCGTACAGGCCGATGTAGCCCAGGGAGATGGAGGAATAGCCGCCGTAGAGCAGGGGCTCGATGGAGGCTCCCTTGGGCAGGCGGGCGATGGCGCCGTACTGCCAGTGGATGGGGGAGGAGTCGGAGCGCACCTTCTTCAGGGCGTTGTGCCGGCACATGATGGCCTCGAAGCACAAGTCCAGCCGCTCCTCCAGCAGGGACCAGAACTTCTCTTCGTCGCCGCCGGAGAGGATGCCGATCTGGGGCAGGTTGAGGGACACCACCCCCTGGTTGAACCGCCCCTCGAACTTGTAGTTCCCGTCCTCGTCCTTCCAGGGGGACAGGAAGGACCGGCAGCCCATGGGGGAGAACACGTTGCCCTCGTAGTGCTCCCGCATCTTCTTGGCGGAGATGTAGTCGGGGTACATCCGCTTGGCGGAGCACTTGACGGCAAGTTCTGTTAAGTAATCATACTTGCCGCCGGTGAGGTTGTTGCACTCGTCCAGCACGTACACCAGCTTGGGGAAGGCGGGGGTGATGTACACTCCCTTCTCGTTCTTGATCCCCTCCAGCCGCTGGGAGAGGATCTCCTGGATGATGGCGGCGTTCTCCTCCATGTAGGGGTCGTCCTCCCGCAGCACCAGGAACAGGGTGACGAAGGGGGACTGGCCGTTGGTGGTCATCAGGGTGTTGATCTGGTACTGGATGGTCTGCACGCCGCTCTTCAGTTCGTCCCGGGTGCGGGCGGCGGCCAGCTTCTCGATGGTGGCCTCGGGCAGTTCCGGGGCGGTCTCCCTCGTCTTGTGGAGGTATTTCTCATAGGTCAGGCGCAGATACTTGCCCAGGTGGCTCACCTCCACGCTCTGCCCGCCGTACTGGTTGGAGGCCACGCAGGAGATGATCTGGGTGACCACGGTGCAGGCCACCTGAAAGCTCTTGGGGGGCTCGATGAGTTTGCCGTTGATCATGGTGCCGTTGTCCAGCATGTCGCCGATGTTCACCAGGCAGCAGTTGAAGATGTGCTGGACGAAGTAGTCCGCGTCGTGGAAGTGGATGACCCCCTCGTCGTGGGCCTTGGAGATGTGCTCGGGCAGGAGGATGCGCCTCGTCAGATCTCGGCTCACCTCCCCGGCGATATAGTCCCGCTGGGTGGAGGCGATGGCGGTGTTCTTGTTGGCGTTCTCCTCCGCCAGCTCCTTGTTGTCGTTGCGGATCAGGGACAGGATGGACTCATCGGTGGTGTTGGCCTTGCGCACCAAGGCCCGGGTGTAGCGGTAGATGATATAGGCTTTGGCCAGCTCATATTTCCCCGCCGCCATCAGCTTGGTCTCCACCATATCCTGTATGTCCTCCACCAGCAGGCGCTGGCGGCCCTTCCCCGCCACGGAGTCGGCAATGGCGTCGATGGACCCATCATCAAGGCGATAGGGCTCATCCACCGCCAGATTGGCCTTCCGGATGGCGGCTACAATCTTCGCACGGTCGAACTCAACGATGGAATCGTCTCTCTTGATGACTTTCATTGCGTACACTCCTAATTGTTATATTTTGTGGGCGTTGTTGATTTACATACAAGATATTGTGCCGGATGCAAATTGGGAACGCTCCACAATAATACTACATCTAGTGGTCCGTGTCAACAGCAACAGCAACATCCGGAAAAATTGGATTATTTTATTCAGTCCTATTATTTGGACCGGCCGACGCGGCCGGGTGTCCGCAATCCGGCCCGGGGCATAGACTGGAATGCACCCAGGCGGGCGCTGCGCCCACCCCTTCCGCGCCCGAGTCCGGCCCCGGCGGGAGGGGCGGGCCCCCTGGGCCGGGGCCGGTGAAAGGAGCGTACTCATGAGTCAATTTTATATGAACGGACCCTCCGTGGGCGGCGCCATGTCCGCCGAGGAGTTCGCCGCCGGGATCAACCGGCGTTCCGGGTCCCAGCCCTGTCCGCTTCCGTCGGACGGCTGTGAATGCGACTGTGGCTGCGGCGGGGCGGCGTCCGACTGCCCGGGCAGCGACTGCGGCCAGGAGCCCGTATGCTGCCAGCAGATGATCTGCTGCTGCCGTCCGGCCCCCGCGCCCGCCCCCCAGCCCCCCCAGGTGGACGAGGGCTGCTGCTGCAAGCAGAGCTTCCGGGCGGCGCTGGGCCTGCTGTGCGACCAGCAGATTTCCAGCCTGCTGGACTTTGACACGGCGGCCTTTGTCACCGACACCTATACCGCCGGGGCCATGATGACGGGCAGAAAGCCCTACGCCGCCGGTGATGCGGACGACACGGCCGACGCCGCCGCGGGCAAGCCCAAGCCGCCCGCTCCGCCCAATCCCAACGAGCCCTCCGACAACCTGGGAGCCCTGTCGGGCAGCTTCCGCCGGTTTGCGCCGTGCAGCTGCGACCTGCTGGATATCGACGCCAAGCTGTATACCGCCGGGGGAAAGAACAGCGTCTTTACAGCCACCCAGGTATCCCTGTGCCAGCTGGACGCGGTGGTCATCCAGGGCGCGGAGGCCGCCGCCGAGGGCGACCTGACCGCCGATGAGGCGACGGCCCGAAACTTCCGCTGCCTGCGCCAGCGCCTGGCCCAGCGCCTGAAGCCCTGCGGAGACCCCTGCGGGCAGACCCATTGCTCCTGCGCCTGCGACGGCCGGGACTGCTGCTGCGCGGCGGGCCTGCTGGGCACCCTGGCTCAGAACAATCTGAGCCGCCGGGTGTCCGTGACGGCAGGCCTGCTGGTGCTCCGGAATGTGACCCTGCTGGGTACGGTGGGGAATGTGCTGGTACTGTCCAACGATACGGACAACCGGCTGTACTTCGTGTGCGTCAACAGCGTACAGTTTATCGGGTAAACAAGCCTGCGCCCCCTCCGCTGCGGCGGAGGGGACGGCTTTTATGAGGCGGGCCGGAATGCCCCTTGACACTGGGGACGGTTTCCGGTATAATCACTCCACAAAGGTCGGCAGGAAGCCGGCCGCAGCGCGGCGAAGCGCCCCCCTTGCCACCCGCATTTGCCACAGCGTTTGAATTGTGTGCCATGAAGGCGCGCGCTTTCTCCCAGAGAAAGGGCGCGCCTTTTTCTGCGCTTTGGGCGGGTCAACCCCAATTAAAAACAAGGAGGAACTCCCATGTCATCTGTGAAGAAAATCACCCTGTGCGCCATCAATATCGCCCTGTGCGTGGTGTTGCCCGTCGCGTTCCACGCGTTTGGGCCGGTGTCCAGCGTGCTGTCCCCCATGCACATCCCCGTGCTGCTGTGCGGGCTGGTGTGCGGCTGGCCCTACGGCGCGTTCTGCGGCGTGGTGGGGCCGCTGCTGTCCAGCGTGGTGACCGGAATGCCCCCGGCGGCGGCGCTGGTTCATATGCTGCCTGAGCTGTGCGTGTACGGCCTGGCCTGCGGCCTGCTGGCCAAGCTGATCCATACGGGAAATCTGTACGGCGACCTTTACTGTGCGCTGATTCCCGCCATGCTGCTGGGTCGGATCGCCGGAGGCGCGGCCCGGGCTCTGTTCCTGCTGGGCGGCGGGCAGTCCTACAGCCTGACCCTGTGGGTGAGCGCCTACCTGGTGGAGGCCCTTCCGGGCATTGTCCTGCACCTGATTCTGGTCCCGGCCCTGGTGGTGGTGCTGACGAAGGCGGGGCTGGTCCCGGCCCGGAGCGCCCGCCGGATGGCGGGAGAGGGCGCGGCGGCATAAGGACTGCGTAAGGAAAAGCTGTTCCGGGGAGGAATGACGATGTACAAGGAGCTGCGGGAGATATTGACCGCCCATGCCGGGAGGTATCCGGCCATGGGGCCCCAGGACGGGGTGAAGCTGGTCTATCAGAATGAGTTCGGCGGCGGACACCTCGTTTCGGACCCGGAGCAGAGCCTGGAACGGCTGCGGACGGAATGGGCCGCCGTGGACCGTGCCCCCAATACGCCTCTGGCGGAGGAGATCGGAAACGGCATGGTGCGCATCCAGCTGAGGGGAATGGACGGGGCGGAATACCCCCTGGAGGCGCTGAACCGGGACTTTATCCGGTCGGCGGCGGCCCGCCGGGGCAGTATGACGGCGTTCCTGGAAAAGCTGGACGTCCTGCGGGGCCTGGCGGGAGAAGGCGTCTTTGGATTCTCCCTCCGGGAGCTGGAGGACTATCTGGGGCCGTACATCGCGTCGGGCCGTCCCGCGGTGTCCCACAGCGAGGCGTACCGGGCGGCGTACCGTCCCGCCTACCGGGTGATTCTGGGCGCCCAGTGTCTGCCCCTGCTGGTCCGGGAGGTCCGGGCGCTGAGCGAGAGGCGGGGCCGGGTCATTGTGGCGCTGGACGGGCGGTGTGCCTCGGGAAAAACCACCTTGTCCGCCGCGCTGGGGCGGCGGTACGGCTGGAGCGTCGTCCATATGGACCACTTTTTCCTCCGCCCCGAGCAGCGCTCCCCGGATCGGTACGCCCAGCCCGGCGGCAATGTGGACCATGAGCGCTTCCTGGAGGAGGTGCTGCTCCCCCTGTGCCGGGGGGAGAGGCCGGTGTACCGGCCCTTTGACTGCTGCACCCAGACGCTGCAAGAGCCGATCCCCTTTGAACCCGGCCCGGTGGTGCTGGTGGAGGGCTCCTACGCCTGCCATCCGGCGCTATGGGAGTATTATGACCTGCGGGCGTTTCTCACCGTGGACCCGGAGGTCCAGATGAAGCGGATCGCCGCCCGGGAAGGAGAACGCTGCGCCCAGGTGTTCCGGGAGAGGTGGATTCCCCTGGAGGAGCGGTATTTTTCCACCTGCGAGGTGGAGCGCCGGTGCGATTACCGGCTGGAAGCATGAAAAGGAGCGCGTCTGACATTCAGACGCGCTCCTTTTTGACAAACCGGGCCTCAATTGCCGCCCATCAGCTCCTGCCACCACTCAATGAGCCGGAATTTCAGC
Source organism: uncultured bacterium (assembly GCA_948469375.1). Lineage (GTDB taxonomy): Bacteria > Bacillota > Clostridia > Oscillospirales > Oscillospiraceae > Enterenecus. The sequence goes on from CAOKLO010000041.1 coordinate 19,298, forward strand.
ACATAGCCCCCGTCCTGTCCGGTGATGAGGGCCACCTGGTCCTCGCTGAGCACCCCCTCCGCCGCCGTCTCCACGGATTCCTCCGCCACCGAGGCCAGACACAGGGGGGGAAACACCACGCACCACCAGTTCTGCCCCTGGCCCTCGCCGATGGTCACCTTCAGCGCCCGGTACTGCCCGGCGGGGAGGGCAAAGCCGTCGTATTCCTTGGTGGGGAACCACTGGTCGGTCAGGGTGACGGTCACCGGGTCGGCCCGTCCGGTCCGGGCCAGGGCCTGCGCTCCGGCCTGGGCTAGCTCGCTCAGATGGGGGGACAGCACCGCCTCCGCCTCCGCCCGGTCCCCGGCGCTGTCCAGAAGCTGGGACGCCTGGGCCAGCACCGCGTCCCGCACCAGCAGCTTCCGGGCCTGGTCGTAATCCGAGTCGGAGTTGGCCACCACGTGGAGCCGGAGCACCCGGTCGGCCAGGGCGCTCTCGCTGGCAGAGGCCCACACGCCCGCCGTCAGGGTCAGGCCGAAGGCCAGCAGCAAGGCGGCCTCCCAGAGGCGCAGCTTCTTGGAGGAAGCAGAAGAAAAGGATTTCATCAAAAACACCGTCCTATGTACTGTATGGGCACAGTATGGACGGCGTGTTTGACTTTTATACCGTGGGAGAAAAAATTATTCCGCGCCCGCAGGGCCGCACAGGAAGACGTCCCGGTAGCTGGACCTCAGCCGCTCCAGCGCCTCTTGGGCCAGGTCCTCCCGGTGGAACAGGCCGAATACCGACGGCCCGCTGCCCGACATGGACGCCCCCAGCGCCCCGCAGTCGATGAGCGCGGCCTTGATCTCGCCGATTTCCACCGCCCGGCGGGGCTCCAGTACGTCCTCGAATACGTTGTACATCCGCCGGGCCACCCCGGCCAGGTCCCCCGCGTCCAGGGCGGCAATTACCCCGGAGGTGTCTGGGCGGCGGACGATTTTCCGCACGTTTACCCGTCCGAACAGATGGGGGGTGGAGATGGAGAAGTGGGGCTTGCAGATGACGATGGAGCAGGGGGGCAGGGGGGACAGCGGGGTGAGCCGCTCTCCCCGGCCCTCGGCCAGGGCGGTGCCGCCCAGCACGCAGAAGGGCACGTCGGAGCCCACCCGCTCTCCTATTTTAGCCAGCTCCACCGAGGACAGCCCCGCGCTGGTAAGCCGGTTCATGGCCCGCAGTACGGCGGCGGCGTCGGCGCTGCCCCCCGCCAACCCGGCGCATACGGGGACCCGCTTTTGAATGGACACGTCCACCTGTCCCCCCAGTCCGGCGGCCTGACGAAAGGCTGCGGCGGCCATTTGGGCCAGGTTTTTCCCCCCGGTGGGCAGAAAGTGAAGGTCGGATACCGCCTGCCCCACCGCCCCCTGGGCGGGGGTGACGGTGAGCCGATCCGCCAGGGTAACGGACTGCATCACCATTTGCAAATCGTGGTAGCCATCCTCCCTGCGGCGGAGTATGTCCAGGGTGAGATTGATTTTCGCGTTGGCTGAAAGCTCCATGCCCGTCTCCTTATCTGTTCAGGAATTGTTTGATTTCCATGGCGATTGACTCGTACTCATAGTCGTGGACATAATGGCCGCAATTGCAGTAAATGATCTGCGCGTCCTGGCAGCTATCGGCAAATCCGGCCTGGATGGCCTGCCAATCCTCCCTGGAAAAGCCGGCGCCGCCGCTTCCGTCGGAGCAGAACAGCAGAAAGGGAACGCTGGGCACGCCGCCCTGGGCCACCAGCCTTGCGCCGGCTTTGACGCATAGAGCTTCGTTCACCATGTCGCCTGTCATGGTGCGGCGGTAGAATATGGCGCGGTAGACGTCTTTTTCCGCCTCGGACAGTGTGCCGTGCCGGATGGCGTCGCTGTCCGACAGGCCGGGGATGAACCGGGTCAGGCCGACCGCTCCGCCAAATTGCAGCAGACGCAGCAGGGGCGCGCTGATCGTCATTTTCTCATAGGCCGCAGGGGTGGACATATCCAGGCCGATGATGGCGGACACCTCCTCCGGGTATTGCTGGGCCCAGTACAGCGCCTCAATGCCCGACATGGAGTGGGGGCATAGGATGTAGGGCGGAGCCAGACCCGCCTCCGCCAGCGCGGCGCGGGTGTTGGAAAGAATGGTGCCGATATCCCGGCTTTTGTCCGTCACATCACTGAAGCCGTAGCCGAACTTTTCCACCACTGCAATCTTGCAGGTATCAGCGAGGAGGGAATACAGCGACTTGAAGTCCAGGATGGGGGAACAGGTGCCGCTGCCTGACAGAAACACGAGGGTGTCCTCGCCCTCGCCCTCGATATAGACGCTCATCTGCGCGCCGTCCACGGTGACCCTTTGGCCCAGGGGCAGAAAAAGTGGTTCCTCCCGTTTCAGCTGGATCTGATGGTTGAGTGCGCATGCGGCCAGAAGCAGCGCAAAGGCTCCGGCGAAGGCCAGGATGATTTTGAGCGCTTTTTTCATGGGTGTTTCCCCTCCAGGGCGCTGGCAGCGGCGGCGGCCATAGCGGGGCGGTCCAGGGGCCGGTCCAGGAAGTGCTCCAAGGCCAGCACCGCCTGATTCACCAGCATGGGCAGGCCGTTCAGCGTCCCCAGGCCCCGGCGACGGGCCCTGTCCAGCAGCTCCGTCTCAGCGGGGTGGTAGATGAGGTCGAATACCCCGGCGTTGGCGGGCAGGGCGTCCAGAAAGCCGAAGTCCTCGAACCGGTCGGGACAGCCCTCCATGCCCAGGCTGGTGCAGTTGACCAGCAGCCGGGATCGCTCCGCCAGGCGGCGCAGAGTCCCGGAGGAAAAGTCCGCCGGGACCAGATGGCCCAACGGGTCGTGGGCGCACAGCGCCTCAGCCCGGCTGAGGGTGCGGTTGCACACAAAAATCCGCTCCGCCCCCGCCTGGGACAGGGCCAGCGCCACCGCCTTTGCCGCGCCCCCCGCCCCCAGCAGAGTGATGGTGAGCCCGGCAGGGTCCATGCCCAGATCCTCCCGCAGGGCGGCCACGGCCCCGCCGCCGTCGGTGTTGAAGCCCACCCATTTTCCGCCCCGGAGACAGACGGTGTTTACCGCGCCCACGGCCTGAGCGGCGGGGTGGATTTCATCCAGCAGTGGAATGAGGTCCTCCTTGTGGGGCATGGTGGCGTTAAAGCCGGCGACGCCATTCTCCTTGGCCCAGGACAGGTATTGGGGCAGCTCCCCCCGGCGGACCACATGGGCGGTATAGGGAATATCCAGCCCCAGCTCCGCCAGCATGGCGGCGTGGAGGAGGGGAGACTTGGAGTGGAGCACCGGGTCGCCGATCACCTGGAGCCTCATCGCCCGCCCTCCAGGAAATGGTCCATGGCCATCAGGTAGCCCTGAAAGCCGTGGCCGTAGAGCTGGCCCACGCAGGCGGGGGCGGTGACGGAGACGGCCCGGAAGGGCTCCCGCTGGTCGATGTGGCTGATGTGCACCTCGTAGGCGGGCACGTCCACCGCCTTCAGCGCGTCCAAAATGGCGTAGCTGTAGTGGGTGTAGGCCCCCGGATTGATGACAATGGCGTCATACACCCCGTCGGCGGCGTGGATCTCGTCGATGATGGCTCCCTCGTGGTTGGACTGGAAGCAGTGGGCGGTGGAGCCATGGGCGGCGGCATAGTCCCGGATGAGGGTGCACAGGGCGTCATAGCCCTGATCGCCGTAAATGCCCGGTTCCCGTTTGCCCAGCAGGTTCAGGTTGGGGCCGTTGATGATGAGAAATTTCATGCTTTTGACACCTCCATATAGATGCTGGAAATCAGCTGTCCGGCGGCCTGGGGGCCGCCGCCGCAGGGGACAAGGTAGTCCGCCCAGCGGCGGTAGACGGGCGCGCGGTCATGGTAACGCCGGATAAAATCCTCCCGGCCCGCCTGGGCCAGGGGACGGCCCGATATATCCAACATATCATAAGTATCTCCCGGGTCCCGGTCCAGCCAGAATACAAGCCCGTTTTCCCTCAAAGCGGCGATGGCTTCCTCCCGGAGGGGCAGGCCGCCGCCGCAGGCGATAACAAGCCCCTGCCGTCCGCCCAGCTCCCGGCACAGCTCCAGCTCCAAGGCGCGGAAGCGCTCCTCGCCCTCTCCGGCAAAAATCTCTGGAATAGACCGTCCCCGCCGCTCCTCGATGAGAGCGTCGGTATCCACCAGGGGCCGTCCAAAACGCTGGGCCAATAGCCTGCCCACGGTGGTTTTCCCGCAGCCCATCATCCCGATCAGGACAATATTCTGAGACATGAACCTTTCCCCCATCCAATCAGCTCAAAAGCAGCATTGGGATAAATACTCCCGCAGATCTCCTCAGTCCAGGTTGGACTGAAACCACCCCAGCACCCGGAACTCCCCGGTGGTCTGGGCCAGCTCGTGGAGGGCGTCGCTGACGGCGGGCTCGTCGGGCGCGCCGGTGAACTCGAGAAAAAACATATACTGCCAGCTGCGCTCCGGCAGGGGGCGGGACTCCAGCTTCACCATGTTCAGCCCGTGCAGGGTGAACACGGAGAGCACCTCATACAGCGACCCCGCCGAGTGGGGCAGGACGAACAGGGTGCTGATTTTATCCGCCCCGGGCCGCAGCTCCAGCCGGGGGGAGACCACCACAAACCGGGTGGTGTTTTGGGTATTGTGGTTGATGGACCGGGCCAGAATCTCCAGCCCATACAGCTCCGCCGCCCGGGCGGAGCAGATGGCGGCTTTGGTGATGTCGCCGCTGTCCGCCACCATCTGGGCCGACCCGGCGGTGTCCGCCTGGGGCACCTTCTTCCAGTCTGGGTGGGCGTTTAGATACCGCTCGCACTGAAACAGCCCCTGCTCGTGGGAATAAACGTGGGTAATGGTGTCCAGGGAGGCCCCTTTGGGGGCCATCAGGCAGTGCTCCACCCGCACTGTGGTCTCCCCCACCATGTAGCACTCATACTGTGTCAGCAGGTCGTAGATCTGCCGGATGGCCCCGGTGGAGCTGTTCTCAATGGGCAGGACGGCGTAATCCGCCCGGCCCTCCCGCAGGGCCAGAAAGCAGTCCTCAAACTGCTCCAGTCCGGCGGCGTTGGCGTCCTGGCCGAAAAAGTCCAGCGCCGCCTGCTCACTGTAGGCCCCGGGCACCCCCTGGTACACCACCCGGGGGGCGGCGACGGGCCGGCGCTGGGCGGCCTTGGCGACCAGCCAACGGCGGAGGCCGGGGTTGTCCAGGCCCTGGCCCGCCAGGTCCCGCTGCTGCCGCCGGGACAGGGCCATAATGGTCTGGAACAGGGTGGTGACGGCGGGGCGCAGCTCCTCCCCGGCCAGCTCCCCCTTGTTTTGGAGCACCTGGCGCTCCCGTTCCTGGTCCAGGACCGGGATGCCCTGGGCGCGTTTATACTCGCCCACCTGGCAGGTCACGTCCATACGGCGGCGGAACAGCTCCACCAGCTGGCGGTCAATGGCGTCGATGTCACGGCGCAGGGTTTGCAGCTCGTCCATCAGCGGTATTTCTCCTTCAGCTCGGCGTAGTGTACGGCCTGTTGGTGCAGATGTTCCAGCTCCGCCCTGTTCAGCTGCCGGACGACCCGGGCGGGGTTGCCCAGCAGCAGGGAGCCCTCGGGGGCGTCCATTTTGCCGGTGACCACCGCTCCGGCGCCCACCATGCAGTTTCTGCCGATTTTGGCGCCGTTGAGAATGACGGCCCCCATACCCACGATGGTGTCGTCCCCCACGGTGCAGCCGTGGACGATGGCCCCGTGGCCCACCGAGACGTAATTCCCCAGAGTGGTGGGCGCTTCCTCCGAGTGGAGTACGGCGCAGTCCTGGATGTTGCAGGCCCGGCCCAGAACGATGGGCTGGCCGTCCCCGCGAAGCACGGCGTTGAACCACACCGAGCAGTCCGGGCCAAAGGCGACGTCTCCCACCACGGCTGCGCCGGAGAGGATGACGGCGTTTTCATCAGAGTGATGAAGCGTTTTCAAATCCATAAATAACTCCTCACAATATCAAATTTTCCGGCCAGGCTCCTGGGACCCCTTATAGCCTTAGCAGCTCACAAGCTGCTAAGGCCGCCGCCGCCTCGATGACGGGCACCGCCCGGTGGACCACGCATGGGTCGTGGCGGCCCTGGAGCTCCAGCACGGCGTTTTCCTGCTTGACCATGTCCACGGTGAACTGCCGGCGGGCGATGGAGGGGGTAGGGCGCATAGTCACCTCGAAGGTCAGGGGCATTCCGTTTGTGATGCCGCCGTTGATCCCCCCGGCGCAGTTCTGCTCCGCCTTTACCGCGCCGCCGTCCACATACAACGGATCGTTGGCCTCGGACCCCCGCATGAGGGCAAAGGCCACCCCCGCCCCGAAGGCCACCGCCTTCACCGCCGGGACGGCGAACAGGTACTGGGAGAAAATTCCCTCGGCATTTTGGCCGAAGTCCGGGGCCCCCAGCCCGGGGGGGAGGCCGAACACCCCGCACTCGATGGAGCCGCCCACCGAGTCCTGGTCGTTTTTGGCCTCCAGAATGGCGGCCTGCATTTCCTGCCCCGCCTGGTCGTTGAGGACGGGAAATTCCTTTTCAGAGGCCGCTTTCAGGCTGTCCCAGTCCTCCAGGGCGTCGTCGTTGACGCCGTAGACGGCGGAAATATGGGCCGCCACCCGAACTCCCTTTTGGGCCAGGAGCTGTTTTGCCACCCCGCCCGCGAACACCAGCGGCGCGGTGAGCCGCCCGGAGAAGTGCCCGCCGCCCCGGTAGTCGTTGAACCCGCCGTAGCGCACATGGGCGGCGTAGTCGGCGTGGCCGGGTCGGGCCAAATCCTTAGTGCGGGAGTAGTCCTTGGACCGGGCGTCTGTGTTCTCGATGACGGCGCACAGCGGCGCGCCGGTGGTCCTGCCCTCGAACACGCCGGAGAGGATGCGGGGCTCGTCGGCCTCTTTCCGGGCGGTGGACAGGGCATTTTTTCCGGGCGCGCGGCGGGCCAGGTCGAAGCGGACGGCCTCCAGGTCCAGCTCCAGCCCGGCGGGGACGCCCTCCAGCACCACGCCGATGGCGGGGCCGTGGGATTCGCCGAAAATAGAATATTTCAAATCGGTGCTCCTTTCATTGTTAGAGCCTTCCTTTTTATAGTAAAATCCAAAGGGATTTTTGACTATCTCTTTATAAGTTCTTAAATGCCGCTAAG
>CAOKLO010000042.1 GCA_948469375.1 uncultured bacterium
CCCAGCGCCGTATAGCGGGCACTGTCACTGCTCTCCCTGTGGAGCTTCCCGGCGCTGTCCGTCCACGGCCCGATATCGGTCCATCCGTCCGGGTAGCCCTGGAGGCGTTCACATTCCAGGGGAGTAAGACGGCGGACATTCCTGTCCACTACAAGTGTCTCCGACGCATGGCGTGTTCCGTTGTGCGCAGTTAGCGTCCCAACACCCTCCCGGTACTCGCCGAAGTTGTGCTGACGCATGACGATGGCCGTGTAGTCCGTCACCCGGCTCTGGTGGTCCCCGGTCAGTGTACATGCAGTTTTCCCGTCTCCGTTTCCCCGGGCATCGTAGACCGCCATTGGTTTCCCCGTGTCGATGGTAGGTGCCGTCTCCTCCTGATACCCTATGCCCCCTGCGGACACTCCGGAATGGGGCTTGAATCCGGCCACAACAATATTTGGTCCCCGGTCCACGCACGGGCTCCCGTCATGACGGGCCGTCAGGCTTCTCGCGACTGCCGGATAAGCGCCGTCTCCAGTTCCGGCGGCAGTTTCTTCCCCCGCCGTTCCGCCCTCCGCAGGATCCCCGCACACGCTTTCGCGGACAAATAGTATTTCTGGTGCGGCGTGTCCTCCAAAATCTGCGACAAGCGCGATTCTGCGGCGGCGCTGGGGCACTCCCCAAAACTGTGCGTCGAGAACTCTGTAGGCGACGGACCAGCCGTCCCCCATCCAGCAGTCAGCCATTGGCCACTTTCCTTTTGGAGGTAGTGGAACGTCGGGGGCGTCCGGTTCCGCGACCCGGATGATCTCTTCGAGGACAGTACGGAAGTCTGTCCCTTTGTTGGAGCTGAACGCTCCTGGTACGTTTTCCCATACCATAAATCTTGGTCGAACAAACAGACCTTCCCGTCCGCGTCCGGCATCCGCATCCCTCATTTCTCTGATGATCCTGATCTGCTCCATGAACAGGCCGCTCCGTTCTCCGGAGAGGCCGGCGCGTTTTCCAGCCACAGACAGGTCTTGGCTAACAGGGTGAACCACCAATGACCACATCGATCGCTGGCAGCTCGTACCCGTTCAGCCTCCTGATGTCTCCAAAATGCTCCACCTGAATCACCTCCCTCTTCCCGCTCCGAAATTCCTCCCAGGTACAGGCTTTGAACGTACTTTTTTTGTTGACCCGGTTGGCCGTCCACGGAGATCAGGCCGATGGTCATGGTCCCGCTCACTCCATCCACACACGGTCCGGCAAGGCAGACAGCAGGCGGTCAAACTTCTTTTCCGCCTCAGACCGTGCGGACAAGTCCGCCGTGACCAGCGCCTTGTAAGCGGCATCAATCTCCCTGACCTGCTGGAGCATGGAGGTGTTCTCATCCCGCAGGATGTCGAAGGTGGCCTTGAGATAGTCGTACTGCTGGCGCAGGTCCAGGAAAGCGATAAGGATGCCAAAGCACTGCCCGATGATGGAAATGATCTCCGCTTTGGTCCTGCGCATGAGACGCTTCCCCGATTCGGTCTGGGCCAATCCCGGCTCATAGCCAGTGAGGGCGTAGTAGTCCTCCTCAAAGCTGTCATAGCCGATGGTTTGGTAACGGTTTCCGATGAGGGCTACGGTGCAGTCATCGTAGACCTGCCCGAAATCGTCCTCATACCGGCACAACTCATAGATCATCTCAAACAGCTCGTCCGCCTTGGCCTCCAGGTGGGAGAAGGCCAGCTTAAACTCCCAAACATCTTCATCGTCCCCGTCCAAGGCGTTAAGCAGGGTCTCGTCATCCTGGTCGGTCCACCAGTGGATGGTGTCGCAGGCATCACGGATGTCATCCAGCTCAACGCGAAGGAACTCGAAGCCCATGGAGGCCAACGCTCCCCGCTTATACCGGAGCGCTCTCGCCCGCTCCGCCCTGCTCTCACTCATGGTGTATCACCCACACGTCCGCCGTCCGGACCCCGTGCGCAACGGTCTCCTCGTGGGAGGCGAGGAAGATGTCGATATGCAGGCCCTCCACGCCGCTCCCGGTGTCTGCGGCGAGGTACTTCTGCCCGTCGATGATGACCGTACTTCCCAGCGGGATCACGTCCGGGTCCACCGCGACGATCCCGGGCCCCGCTGGAAGGCCGGAGGCGGTCACGCCGTCCGCCCAGCGCCCGCAGCACTCTGCGCAGGGGCAGTAGGCGGTGATGGTGCACTCTCCGACGTACTCCCAGGCCCCCACGGCCTCGTATGCCTCCGCCTGCTCCCGGCGGGCCTGGGCCTCCAGGGCGTAGTTGTTAGCCATGCGGCCCAGCTCTGCCAGGGCGTCGTCTCGGACCGTCTCCACGTGCCGGAGCTCCGCCCAGAGCAGTCTGCTCTCCTCCTGGTGCCGCGCCTCCCGTACCAAGCCTCCGGCATACAGGGCGATGTTTCCAGTGATGGACAGGGCCAAGATGCCTACTGCCGCCTGTTTCCACACATCCCTCTGGGAGCGGAGGGCGCGTGTGCGCACCAAATATTTTTCTGCTTCCATTCGTTCCTCCTTGCAATCCGCCTCGAACCGTGCTAAAATCATAGTAAGAGGCTGGACCTGATAATCCCGGCTTCCTCCATCCCCCGGCAGGTGTTAGGGTACCTGCCGGGGAACTTTGTGCCTACCGCCGGTCCGGCACCTTCTCGATCTCCACGCCATCGTACTTTTTTCGAAGCTCTTCCGCCTCTGCACGGGCGGCGCGGATAGTGCGGAACTTCCGATCATGGAGGTTCCCCTCGCAGTCGCACCACTTGACGATGTACATCCTGACCACCTCCTCAGACAATCTCCGCATGGTCTCCCATCCACCGGATGTGCATATACTGTCCGGCTGGATTTGTGATCTTGACCTCGTTGGGCCCCAAGAGCTCTGCCGTCAGGATGTCCTCCCGCTCGATGCCCTGCTCCACCAGCCACATGCCGATTTTGAACTGGGCGATAGTCTCGCATTTGTAAAGCTTCACGGTCGTGTCCCTCCTCTCACTTGTTCCTGCTGATCTGCACATGGGGAGTTTCTTCCTTGCACTTGATGCACCACATATGCTTGATGTGTCCGGCGGAGGTCTTCCTGCTGGGGGACTTGGTAGCTTGCACCTTCTCCCCGCAGACCTCGCACCGGAAGTCCCGGACCTGGGGCGGCTTGCGGCTGTTGCGCATGGACATCACCTCCATATTACTGCGACGATGAGTGTCACGAAAAATACCGCCACGATCATCGCCACTGCTATGCCGCACAGCAGCCGGAACTTGTCCATCTCCAGCGGCTTGCGCTCCCAAAGGAACTGCCACCCGCCGGGGGTCTTGAAAAAAATTTTCACGTTCTGCTCCTTTCCGCTTGACAGAAAGGATGTTCTATGATACAATCGTTCTATCAAGCGTGGTCTTTGATTTGGGGCGCTTGATGACCTCCCGTCTCTGTGTCGCCAGGGGCGGGAGATTTTTTATTCCCCAAGAAGGGGCGGGTCAAACAGGCTCAACTGCCCGGAGACCTGCTTGTCCAGTGCAACGGGGACCGGGATGTTATAGGTACGAAACACGTCCCGGACCATCGAGCCGACCTCAACCGGAGTGCTGTTCATCTCCAGCATCACCCGGCGGGTAATGGCAATCAGCCGGGCCAGCCCGGCGGGGGAAACCTCCGGCGAACGGTGGGGGGCGTTCAGCGCCCGCTTCATGTCCTCGGAGGCGGTCACATAGGCGGCAGTGAACAGCACACCCTTCTCCCCAGTGAGCTTGTTTGCGATCATGTCGCACCCCTTCTTGGTGATGAGGTAGCAAGGGAGCTCCCGGCCCGTGCTGTCCTGATAGGTACCGGGGACAAAGAAGTCACTCGGCGCAAAATTGCGCTCAGTGAATTTCTCCATGATTTTGAGGTACCCGCGGATGTCGCGGAGCAGGTCCTTGTGGTTCTTCTCGACCATCTCCGCCACCTCCCGGCTGTCGATGACGCTTTTGCCGTGGAAATCCTTTACTTGCATTCATTGTTCTCCTTTCTCACTTGGTTTTCCCGATGGGCTCCAGGACCAGCCGGTAACCCATCTTCGTGCAGGCGGTGATGACCCTGCCGAACCCGGCGCTGGGGAGCTCCCCATTGCGCCACCTGTTCAGGCGGTCTACAGAGATACCGATCTCCTCCGCGACCTGCGCATAAGTTTTTTCCTCCAGGCCCCTTTTCTCCCGGACCGCGGTCAAAACCTCCGTGCAGATACGCTTGGTCTCGTTCTCTATGGCCTGCGTCTCCCGCTCTTGGCGGGTCAGAGGGCGAACTTTCGGCATGTTGCTCACCTCCTAGAATTTCTTGTGATTGGTCCTTCCAGCTTACCTGCGCTCCTCCCGCCTGGTATAATCCGGTTACAGGCTCCTGCACGAGCCGAGTACCGGGAAAGGAGGATAGACATATGCCCAGTTACAATCTTGGGAACCCGTCTGATATGCGCCGCCTGCAAAAAGATATGGAAAACGCGGTGAAACAGCAGGCGAAGAGCGCGATATCAAAAGGTGGTTTTCCTGTAGAGTGTCCCAAGTGCGGGGCATCGTTTACGGCAGCTGCCGGGAAAAACGTTTGTCCGAAATGCGGAAGTCAGATCAACTTAAATCTTGACTTCAAGCTCTAAGCCCTTCATCAATGAAGCCAATTCGTCTGCCAACGTTTTGGCTTCATTGATTTTTTGCGATAACGCGGTCGCTTTTTCGAGGGCGTCATCTATGCCGGAAATGCGAACGGTTCCGTTGATCTCATGCTGTTCCGTGCCGCTCACCTCCCTCCTGCATCTGCTCCCTGCTCTGCCTCAGCCCGCTCCCTCCGGCGGACGATGTCGCCGACAGCGGTCTCCATCCGTTTCCGGATGCCGTCCGGTCTGCGTCTGCCGTTGAGGATCATCGAGATATAGGGCTTGCTCACGCCCAGCTCTTTGGCGAGGTCTTCATATGTGATGCCTTTGTTGTGCATCGTTCCAATCAGTCGTCCGGTCCATGCGTCCGGCATTGTCTCACCTCCAATTGTTAAAAAAGTTGACTGCGGCAGAAAAGTTTGGTACAATGTTATTGCTCTACTCAGGGCGGAAAGGGGGAGACGCCATGCACAGCGATGTGCGAGGCACTCTTTTTGCCCATGCGTTCCAGACAGAAGAAAATGCGTGATGCGTAGGGGCAATGGCTGAACCGGTACTGTCAAAGTGATACGGCGCACTATAGAAGCGTAGTCGTGTATGCATATTTGCGGGTGCCGCTTCTAAAGGAACTGAAGCAACCGTAGTTCGGACGTCTGAAAAGCGGGGTATTCACAAATTGCAGTGCGTTCTGGTGCCAAAATTCCGGGGGAGGCCCGTCTGTGACACGACACAGGCGGGTTTTCTTTTTCTACCGCAGTCTTGAAAAAAGTGTTGCAAAAGTTAACAGAGTGTGCTATCATGGGTTTGCAAGACACATAGGTAGCTTTTGACACAGGCGTTTCCGCCGGGGTCTTGGGTTGTGTTACCATTTGCAACTGACAAAGCCATTATAACGCTAACATAGTGAACTGTCAAGTCAAAAATGATAACACAGTAAACTTCGCCGTTTTGCACAAAAATTTGGAGGTGATTTTGTGTTCTTTGAAAACTATGTCCGCCTATGTAATTCTGTTCACAAATCTCCGTCAGCCGTTGCAATAGAAATGGGGATTGCGAAGCCGACTGTTTCCAGATGGAAAAACGGCAGCAAGCCTAACCACGCTACAGTGGTAAAGGTTGCTGACTACTTCGGCGTGGATGTTTCTGCCCTTTTGGACGAAGGATCAGAGAGAGAAAACGAAAAAAGCCCACCCCCCCTTTCGGGAAGTGGGCACGGCTATCCGCCTAAGTATGATCTTCTGACACCGGAGAATCGGGAGATCGTTGACCAGCTGATTGCTGGGCTAGTAGAGAATCAATCACCTGATTGACCTTCGCTTTCTGCTCTTCAGATAACGACAAATACATTTTCAAGATTTCGTCCTTCAAATTGACCCCTCCGTTCTGAGCACCTTGTACCACAGATTATAAAACGTTTGTTCTGGAAAATCAAGAGAGCAAATGTGCTAAAAGCTAACAGAGAATTTCAGCAAAGTTTAATAGAAAACATATAAAATCCATGTGCCCCGCCGCGTATGCGGTAAATATAAAAACGAGGAGAAAAAACACATGAAAAAGAAGTTTACTCTGCTCTGCGTTCTGTTGGCGCTGGTTTTGGCCTTATCTGCCTGTGGAGGAGACAACGGAAGCAAAAAATCTTCCAAAGAAGACACCGAAAAGGAAACACAGAAGACAGAAACCGACACCACTCAAACCGAACCAGAGCCTGAAAAAGCGCCTTCCGGGAAAATGGAGAAAGCCGGAGATTTGGGAGACTATCGCGTTGAAGTGAAAGACGCTTTTCTCGCCAAAGATTATGAGGGCAATCCGGCAATGGTCATTACATACGCTTGGACCAACAATAGCGATGAGACAAAGAGCGCTATGGTATCCGTTTCAGAAAAGGCTTTCCAGGACGGAGTTCAGCTTGATACCGCCATTTTAATGAGCGTTGAAGGCTATGAGGCCGGAACCAGCATGAAAGAAGTTCGCCCGGGCACCACACTTGATATCCAATGTGCCTATACGCTTACAAGTGAAACGTCGGTTGTCGAATTTGAAATCACAGAGTGGATCAGCTTTTCCGATGATATGGTCACAGCGAATTTTGACCCTGCAACGCTCGGATAAAAACGGTACCAAGCTTGGCGTTGACGGAAAGACGCCCGTCAACGCCACTCACTATAGATAATAGGAGGCCCACCATGCCCAAGAAAAAGAAAGCGAAGCAGGAGGCCGCGCCCGCCCCCAAGCCCGCAAAGAAGCCCAAGTACGAAAAAAGCTACAGTCCGTGGCCCGCGGTGCTGGGGATGGTCCTGACGGTGGTCCTGAGCGGGGCAAGCATGGCAGGTGTGCATACATACCAGACCTACCGGGACGAAATGTTAGCTAATCAGAGGTCGGCGTACGAGCAGGCGCAGCTGGATAAGTCCCTTGCCCTGAGAGACAGCAAGTGGGACCTCATCCGCCCGAAAAATCCTCAGTCTCCGGCACCGGAGGCTGCTGCCGCCTCTACAGAGCCCGTGCAGGCTCCCGAGACGCCGCCCGCCGCACCGGAGGAACCTTCCCCTGCTCCCACGCCGGACCCGGCCCCAGAGCCCTCCCAGAAGCCCCAGGAGACACAGGCAAAGGCCACCAGTACGCCCAGCGCTCCGGAGGCGAACCAGACGCCCGTGCAGGCCGAACCGCAGGAGAACGAAGCAAAACAAAATGAACAGAATAATCAAAATCCTAATCAAAACTCAACAGGAAAGACTATCTATATTACTCCGACCGGGAAAAGATACCATTATGATGATAACTGCAATGGAGGAACTTATTTAGAATCTACACTTGAAGAGGCTCTAAGCCTTAATCTTACTCCATGTAGCAAATGTGTAGGTTAAAGGGTGTGAAAAACATCTTATTGTGGCTCCTCACCCTCTTCATGTTCGCCAGCGCCATCTTCTTCATCCCCTCCGCCGCAAGCGTCCTCCTGCTGCTGTTCGCGGCCATCTGCGCCCCGCACCCCCGGGTAGTGGCGTTCTGGCGGTCGAAGGGGCTGAACGGGTGGGTGAAAGCCGTGCTGCTGGCGGTGCTCTTTGCGCTGTGCGTGAAGATGGTGCCGGCGTAAGAGAGGAAACGGTATAATTGATGACTTTGAATTTTCGATGTTCTTGTTGACCGCCGCCAGAGAAGAGCGGGAAGCGCGAATAGACATTATGAGTGAAGAAGAAGTCCGAAAATTGTTGAAAGATTGTTATCGGTTTTTGTTCAGAGGGCAGGATGAACTTACCAGCGGGAAAAAATAAAAACCGCCCCGGTGCGCCAACACCGGGGCGGCTATGAGGGCAGAAGTCTTAGCCGAACGTCTGCCCTCCTATCATATCAAATAATAGGAGAAAAATCAAGTGGACAATCGAAAATTGAAAAAGCAGAGGGAAACCGCCGCCAAGCTGTCGCGCCCGCGTCCTGTGGAGCTCCCGTCAGGCAAGTGGCGCTGTCAGGTGATGGTGGATGGTAAGCGGTTTGACGTGATCGAGGACGATCCCAGCGTTGCCCACGCAAAAGCCCTTGCCATGAAGGCTGGGGTCATCGATAAAAACAAGCCGTCCACCGCCCTGACTGTGGGAGAAGCGATAGACCGGTACATCGAGAGCAAGGACGCCGTATTGTCGCCGTCTACGATCAGAGGCTACCGCAGTCTGCGGGAAAACGCTCTTTTGCCAATCGCCGGGGTCCCGCTCTATTCCCTGACCCAGGAGGCGGTTCAGCGGTATATCAACGCATTGGCAAAGGACCATTCTCCAAAATATGTCACCAACGCCCACGGGCTGCTGAATGCGGCGGTCACAACGTACCGCCCGGAGATGGTTCTGCGGACCACACTTCCACAAAAAGAGAAAACGGAGATCAGCATCCCGACAATGGAGGAGGTCCAGTTCTTGGCGGAGAAATCTGTTGGGACAAAGTTTGAACTCCCGTTTCTCCTGGCCGCATGGATGGGCCTGCGAACGTCTGAAATCAGGGGCCTGACCTGGGACTGTATCGAGGGCGACACCCTGCATATCCGGCAGGCAGTCGTAGAGGGAGAAAACGGCCCGGTCCTGAAATCAACAAAGTCATACAGCGGAAACAGGAAAATCCGTATCCCTCCCTACATTATGGAACTCTTTGAAAAACAGCCGCGCCGGGACGAATATATTATCCACTATACCCGAAACGCCTTGTACAGCCATCTCCGGCGCATGTGTGAACGTTATGGACTGCCCCACTACCGTTTCCACGATCTGCGGCATGTGCAGGCGTCGGTGATGCTGTTGCTCAATGTCCCTGACAAATACGCAATGGAGCGCATGGGACACGCCTCTACCAATATGCTTAAAAACGTATATCAACATACGATGACCGAAAAATCAGAAGCGGTTGCAGATGCGGTCGATAACTATTTTTCCGAAAAATTACACACGATTTTGCACACAAGAAACGAAGATGACTAGAGTTGCAACGGTTTTAAGGATTTTTAAGTCGGGTTCAAATCCCGTCACTCGGACCACAGAGAAAGCCTAGAGCCGCAACGGCTCCAGGCTTTTTTTGTTGCTTTTCGGAGGCTGTTTTCCCTTAAGTTTTCCCTTTATAGATTGGAAACGCCCTTGATGTACTGTTCCATCCGGTCCGCGCTGGCCTGCTTCATCTCCTCCGTGACATGGCCATACACGTCCAGCGTAAAAGAGGAGGTGGCGTGGCCCAGGTTCTCTTGTACGGTCTTGAGATCGTCCCCGGCCCGGAGGGAAGCGACGGCGAAGCTGTGGCGCAGGTCATGCAGGCGGGCCTGCGGGAGGCCGATAGAGGCCACAAGGCGCTTGTAGTTGTGATAGACCGTGTTGGGCGACAGGCGCTCCCCGATCTCATTGCAGAACACAAACCCGGTATCCTCCCACAGCGGCCCGGCCTTCAACTGCGCCTCCGCCTGCTGTGCCTTGTGCCGCTTCAGGAGCTTGACCACGAAGGGCGCGGCAGTAATGGTCCGGCGCTTGCTGTTCTTGGTGGGGACAAGGTGGAACTCCCCCGGACTGTTGGGGACCTTCTGGAGCTGTTTGTTGACGGTGATCGTGCCGCGCTCCAGGTCGATGCAGTCCCAGGTGAGGCCGCAGGCTTCCCCACGGCGCAGGCCCGTAAAGAGCATGGTCAGATATACCGCCTCGAAGCGGTGGCCCTGGACGGCCTGGAGAAAGGCGGCGGTTGCCGCTTCGTCCAGCGGCTTGATCTCCTTCTTCTCCATCAAGGGCAGTTCGCAGGCGTCGGCGGGGTTGAATCGGATATAGCCCACCTTGACCGCCTGCTGGAGGGCTTTGTGGAGAACGCCGTGGATGTTCTTGACCGTCTTGGGGGCGTGGTCCACGCTCAGGGCGTTGTAGAGCTTCTGAATGGTGGGGGCGTCCAGGGCCTCCAGCCGGATCGCGCCCATAGCGGGTTTGATGTGGTTCCTGATGTTCTGGGAGTAGTTCAGCACGGTCAGCGGCTTCACGCTCCCCAGATAGTCCCGCTCCCAGATGTCCAGCCACTGCCCCACGGTCATTTTGCTGGGGGCGGTGTAGGTGCCCTGATTGATCTCCACGGCGGCGGCTTGCATCTTCTCCCGGACCTCCTTCTGGGTCTTGCCCGTGAAGGAGCGCTGAATCTGTTTCCCCGTGCCGGGGTCCCTGCCGGTGGTGATACGGGCCTCCCAGTAGGTGTAGGGCTTGCCGTTGCGGGTGACGGTCTTCTTGCGGATGGTGCCCGCGCCTTTTGCTGATTTTTTCATTGTGTTTTCCTCTCATTTCTGTTAAAATGAAAGGGCAGATGGTCCCGGAAAGACTTCTGCCCTTTGTCTCCCTCTGGTGCTGGTAACACCGGGGGGAGATTCTTTTGTGCTACGGCCTCCGTGGCCGGGCTATGCGGGTTTTCCACCTCCAGGATCGCCGGAGCCGTTCACAAAGGATGCTCGATACCCCGGTATCTTCTCCGAAAGGAACTGCTCCCGGGCCATTGCCGCGAATTCGTCCGCTTCCGCCTCCAGCTCAGCCCGGGAACTGTAGCCGGGCGGGACGTGGGGCTTCTGGGCTGTGGCTTGCGGCGGGTCCTCCAGCTTCCGGGCCGTGTCCTCGACCAGCTGCTCCAGGGCCTCCCAGCCCGCCGCGTCCAGGTGGGACAGGGCGGCAATCAGGCGGCGCTTGAAGTCGGCGGATTCATCGTGGAGCACACTTTCCACAAAGGCGGCGATTTCATCACTCCGGGACAGCTCCAGGAACATTTCCCCCTCGCCGGTCCTCAACCAGGTCTCGCTGACGTGGAACTCCTTGCAGATGTTGTTGACCACGGAGCTGGATGGGTTGCGACGTCCAGATTCATAGTTTGCGAGAACATTTTGAGAGGTCCCAATCCGTGAAGCAAACTCCGCTTGCGTAAGGTCCAGGGTCTTGCGCAGTTTTCTAATACGCGTGTTCGTTGTGTTCACCACCTTCCCTTTGCGTGGGTGGGCATACATGTATGAAAACCCGCCTATTTCACCATTACCCGCCTGTCACCTGATGAACCACACAGGCGGCTCATGGGGTTATAGGCGGGTTTTTTACTATATCTGCCCACCACGGCGATAAGGTCATGATACCACCAGGGCACGCCATTGTCAACAAAATATTTCAAAGAAATAAAAGTAGGTTGACTTTCATTTAGAAGGCGTGTATAATAACGCCATTGAAATAAAAGGAGGTGAACACACAATGACGGAGCAGGAAAAGAAGATCATGCAGACGTGCGGGACGCTGATCGCCCACATGTCGGAGCTGGAGAAGGAAAAGTTCCTGTCCTTTGCGGAGGGAATGGCGTTCCTAAGCTCCAGGAGCCGCAGCATCATGACGCACGACAGCACGCCCCGGCCCCAGAAATGAGAAAAGCCGCCCGGAGCGGCGGAAAGGAGATGGCAGAGAGATGGGGAGTTACTACGTGATTCAGAGCAAGGCAAACTCCTGGGACACGAAGTGGAGCACCTGGAAAAACCGGCGGTTCGACACACTGGAGGAGGCAAAAAAGTTCTTCGCTGCCCTTCCAATCAAGGCTAACCACCGGATTGCGGAGGCGTACACAGTGACCCGGTACAAGCCGGTACAGGAGGGCTGAAGGATGAAAAACGATGAGATTTTGACCGTCAAAGAGGCGGCGGAGCTGTTGAAAATCAGCACCAAGACCTGCTATGACTGGACCCACATTGAGGGATTTCCCTGTGTGAAGATCCGCAACTGCAGCCGTATCCCCCGGGCCATGCTGCTGGAGTGGATGGAGCGGCAGGCGGGGAAACGGGGTGATTGATTGAGCACCGTCAAGCTCCTGCGGCAGTATGCGGAGATTTACGCCCGGCGGAGCTTGCGCGTGTTCCCCTGCAAGCCCCGGGACAAAGTCCCCGCCACGGACCACGGATGCAAGGACGCCACCACCGACCGGGCCCAGATCGCGGCCTGGTGGGATGGTACATATCTGTACAACGTGGGGATCGCCACGGGCGGCGGGGTGGTGGTCCTGGATGTGGACGTCAACCACGCCGCCGGGAAGTACGGTGACGAAACCCTGGCGGAGCTGGAGCGGGAGCACGGCCCCCTGCCGGAGACCTGGACGTGCCTGACCGGGGGCGGCGGGGTCCACTACTATTTCGCCTGTGAGGACCCGGCTCTGACCGTGGGGACCGGATTTGCCCCCGGTCTGGACTACCGGGGCGCGGGGGGCTACGTGGTGGCCCCGCCCAGCCTCCACGCCAACGGACGGTCATACGAATGGGAAGCGGCCCACCTGCCGGGGAAAACGCCCCTTGCCCCGCTCCCCGGCTGGCTGCATGACCTGATGCTGGAGGGCCGGAAACAGGCACCCAGGGCCCGCACAGAGGCCGCGCCGGGAAAGGTCCAGGAGGGCGGGCGCAACGATACGCTTTTCCGCCTGGCGTCCTCCCTGCGGGGGAAGGGCCTGGGAGAGGCGGGGATCACCGCCGCCCTGCTGGCGGAGAACCGGGAGCGCTGTATCCCGCCCCTCCCAGACGCTGAGGTGGAGAAGATCGCCAAAAGCGCCGGACGGTATGAGCGGGGCGGGCCCACGGAAGCGAACCGCGACCGAGCAGAGCGCGAACCGAAAGAGGTCCAGCCCCTGAAGGTGATATCCGCCCCGGACCTCCAGAAAGCGGACCTGCCGCCGGTCAAGTTCCTGGTGGATGGCATCCTGCCGGAGGGGACCAGCCTCCTGACCGCCGCCTCCAAAATCGGCAAGAGCTGGATGGTGCTGGACTTGGGCCTCTGCATCGCGGCCGGGGAGCCGTTCCTGGGCCGGACGACCACCAGGACGGGGGTCCTGTACCTCGCTCTGGAGGACAGCCTGAACCGCCTCCAGGACCGCATGAATAAAGTGCTGGGCGGCAGGCCCCCGCCTCCGCTGTTCTACTTCACCACAGAGGCCCCCAAGCTGGACGCCGGACTGCTGGAGGTCCTGGACGGCCACCTGAAAGCCCACCCGGACACCCGGCTGATGATCGTGGACACCCTCCAGAAGGTCCGGGGGCAGGCACTTCCCAGAGAGGGCCCCTATGCCCAGGACTACCGGGAGATGGAGACGCTCAAGGGCTTTATGGATAAGCGGGGCGTGTCGGTGCTGTTCGTCCACCACAACCGGAAGATGAAGGACGACGGGGACCCGTTCAACATGATCTCCGGCACCAACGGCCTCATGGGCGCCGCCGACACCATATGGACAATCACAAAGGCGAACCGCGCCGATGAGGAGGCGACGTTACACGCCACCGGGCGGGATGTGGCCCAGAGCGACACCGTGATCCGCTTTGACAAGAGCAGCTGGACCTGGAAGCCGATGGGGAGCGCGGACTGGCTTGCGGAGCAGCGGGCCCGGCTGGCCTATGACGGCAGCCCGATCGTCAAGACCATTAAGAAGCTCCTGGAGCAGTCCCCCGGACGCCGCTGGGACGGCACCGCTAAGGACCTGATGGAGGCCGGGAAGTACATCGCCCGGACCTATCTTGCCGCGGACAATCAAAAACTTGGATACGCGATCCGGGCCCTGGAAAAGCCGCTGTTTGACTTCGACAGGATTGTACACGCTGTGTCAAAGACAGGCGGTAGCGGCGGGAAGAAGCACCATTTCTACTACCAGGACCTTGGTCAGTTCGAGGCGCTGCCGGAGTGGGAGCAGGAGGAGATAGCAGAGGAGGGAGGGGAATATGAAGAACCTTGACAGGAAGATTTTTGAGCTGTTCCGACCGTTGGAGCCCGGACAGAAAGAAGCTGTCCTTCTTACAGCAGAAATCATTGTTACCGGACAAACAACAGCCCAGACGGAACGGGAGCTGTTGCGGCTGGTACGGGAATCAGCGGACCCGTCCGCGCTTCGGGTTGCGCTGGAGATTATCGAGGCGTATACAACGGGCGCGGGAATGGATGAATGTGTCCAAGTTGGACACGCCCCTTGAAAAACAGGAGAGGACATAAGTTGTGTCCAACTTGGACACAAGGAAGGAGCGGTAAATGCTTGACAAGGTGAAGATCACCATCACCAGGGAGGACGGGAGCCCGATCAGCGGCATGTCCGGGACGGCGCTGGTGGAGTATCTGACGGATGAGCGCCCAGTCCTGGTGCTGCGGAAGTCCGGCGGGACCGTGGAGACGTTTTCCGGAGACCTGCACGGCTTGAAAGAAACTTTGATGGACCTGTTGCAAAATTAGATTTTTCGTGTTATCCTCAAAAATAAAAATTGTATAGTTGGATGTCCGGTGCCTTTGTGGCCGGTGGCCGTGGCCCCGGATGTCCTCCAACGTCAAGAGGGAGTCCGGGCAGGGCAGGAGACCACATGTCTCTAACCTGTCGGCAAGACGATCTCTTAGAGCCTGAGTCAAAGAGCCTGAGCCGACAGCAGAAATTTTGTCGGCTCAGGCTCTTTTATTTTTGCTGGGGGTGAGACTGTGGCAAAGCGGAAAAAGGTAATCACTGCGGGCCGTCTGGTGAAGACTGTGATCTACACGGTCCCTCAGCCTCGAGACAAGGAGCACGTCCGGGCGGCGCGGAGTAAGATCACGACTGCCGCCCAGAAGGCTTTGAACTTCCGCACGGCGCAGAGCCGCCTTGAGATGATCCTGGCCGCGAACTTTGACAGGCATGATCTTTTCTGTACCTTGACCTATCGTGACGAATGCCTCCCGGCGAAGCTGGCGGATGCAAAGAAGCGCATTCGCGCCTTTCTCCGTCTGCTCAGGGCACAGCGGCGGCGGCGCGGCCTGGAGTTGAAATATGTGTATGTAACGGAGGGCAAGCACGGGGACAAGAGGTATCATCATCATTTGGTGATCAATGCGACCGGGCCCGAGGACCTGGAGGAGATATGCAGCTTGTGGCCCTATGGCGATATGGTAGATGTCGAGCGCATTGCAGACCATGAGTATATTGAAATCTCCAGGTACATCACAAAAGAAAATGCAGAGGATAAGCCGAATGGGGCGCAGATGTGGACCAGGAGCAGGAACCTCGATCCGCCAAAGGTTGAGAGCTATTTTGTCCCAGATGATGAAACCATACAGCCGCCGCCTGGGGCCTATGTCCTGGAGCGGGAGGAGAAGCAGAATGAGCACGGGAGCTTCAGCTATCTAAAATACAGACTGCCGGAGGATCGGGAGCCGTTCCATCCACGCCCGCAGCGGCGGCCTGCAAAAAGTGAATAGGGCTATCAATTTTTGAACTTGAAGCAGACAATAACTTTAGGGATACCTATGGAGAAAAGCGCGGCACCGTATTGTTTCCGGGGCAGAAGCGCGGTATCATGGGCGCGTAGGGCCTGGCGTGCGCACGGGGGCGCAGGGCGGGCCCCATTCAGACCGTGGCATCGTCAATCAGCATGGGGGCGTTGAGCATGATAGACAAAATGCCACACAGGGCGGTGATGGGGAAAGACGGGTGGGGCAGGGGCACCCCCCCTCGAAATAATAAGATTTAATTTTAAACCGACCTACTCGGGTGGGTCCATCCCAAAGGAGAAAGCGAGGCTTCGCGCGGGGCGGCGTGCGCCTGCGCGATAAAAGTCAAAGTATCGCGGAAAGATGGATGGGGCAGGCCACCCCGTCCCGGTAAGTATATAATTCGCGTTTTAATTTTGCCCCAATTTAGGCGGCTTTCTCCTGGGCGCGGCGGGCTTCGGATACGGCTAGGATCATCCCCCCTGGTAGATCTCCAGGGTGGCCCAGGGTGCCCACCTGCGGCGGTCCCTTCCGCCCTGGCAGCACGCTCCACGAAGGACAACGGCGCGGATCAGCGGCAACGGTACCCAGGCCGGACCCGCTGCGCCCCCAGGATGGGCCCGCCTGGATCATCCCCCTTGCCCTGGACGGTGCCCGGGGGGCGGTCTTGCGTTTGGATACAACGAAACAGAAGAAACGTCCGCTTTGCTGAAAAGGAAGGTTGTCATGAATGGAATACGAGATACTTTTTACAGGAGAGCCGCTTGTCATAGCATAGGGCGGATTGTGGAAGCTGATTTCACAGTTGCTACGCTCATTACTCTGCATTGTACCTCTGCGGCTATAAAGCCTGACTTTGCAAAGCGTCTGTTTTCGTCCTGGACCTATAGGGCGCGGCGGATCGCGGGCGGCGCGTTTCCGTTTATCCGGGTGACTGACTACGGCCCAATTTCGGAAATCGTGATTTATGTTATTGCGGACCTTCCGCTTGACATCTGCTGTGCGGCTTGTGGTGAGTGGGGCGCGGGGGAAGCTTCCGCCCGCCCGCTGGATGAAGGCGGCGTTGACAGGATCGTGCGGGCCGTTATTTGTCAGCAGGGAAGTCGAAACACGCGGATTTGGAGCTATACCGGCAGCAGGGACCGCCCCGCCCGGTGTGCCCTTGAACAGGCGCAATAGGCGCAGAAAAGCTTTCCCTTATTTTTTCCCTTATTTTTTCCCTTATTTTTCCCCTTTTACCGTTCCGCTCCTCCGTCATGGTCTGCCGCCGGATGGAAGGGACCCGTTGCGGCGCAATGGCTTTGAACCATCACTTTCCACGGCTTTCTCCTGCGTGAAATCGGGCTGAACAATTCAAATCCCGTCACTCGGACCAAAAACTCGCCGAAATCGCATGGTTTCGGCGAGTTTTTGCAACTTTTCTGAGTGGTTGATTTTTCTTGACCCATTAACTGACCCATTTAGTGACCCATTAACGGGCGAACGGAGCCGGACGTACCGGACGAAAATGCCGCGAAAAAACGCTCTCTGGGAGAAAAATTTTTGCGTGTGCAAAAATTTTTTCACACGCGGCTAAAACGTCATCTCCATGAAGTTCCCCATCTTCTCCGCCGCCTCCTGTTGCATCTTGTCGGTGACGTGGGTGTAGGTGTCAAGGGTGAAGCCCGAGGAATAATGCCCCAGCATACTGGAGAGTGTTTTGATGTCCACACCGTTTTGTAGCGCTAAAGTTGCGAAAGTATGACGTAAGTCGTGGAATCTGACGTGTTCCATGCCGCAATCTTCTAAAATTCTTTTATGGATGCGTCCGGCGGTATCAGGGTGATACATATTTCCAGTCACCGGCGAGGGGAACATATACGGATTGTCCGGATGCCGGTCATGCTCCTGGATTAACAGCTCCACCGCCTGTTGCGGGATCACCACCGTGCGGATGGAGTGCCGGGTCTTCGGCGTACTCACTTTCAGCTCGCCCTGGCGGCACCGCACGGATTTGTTCACCGAGATGGTGTGCTTCTCGATGTCCAGGTCTGTCCAGAGGAGCGCCAATAGCTCCCCCCTTCTCAGACCGCTGGTCAATTCCAGGTAGAACATCGGGAGAACGTTCCGCTCTGCCGCCGCCTGGAGGTAGTTGCCGATCTGCTCGGGCTGGATGACTTTCATTTCTTTCTTCTCCGGCTTGGGGGCGCTGCACCCGTCGGTGGGATTCTTTTTGATGAGGTCCTCCCTCACCGCCTGGTCCAAAGCGCTGTGCAAAAGCATATGGATATTGCGGACGGTCTTGGCGCTCAAGCCGGGACCGGCTTTCTGATTCTGGACCACCCTGCCGCTGGTCCGCAGGTCCTGGTACAGCTTCTGGAGTCGCAGGCTGGTCAGTTTCTCCAGCGGGATATCACCGATGTTGGGAATCAGGTGCTTCTCCAGGAAGTTGGTGTACTGCTCTTGGGTGGTCTCCCGGAGGTTGGGCTTGGAGTACAGCTCGAACCACGTCCGAAGCCACTCCGCTACGGTGAACCGCTGGACCGGAGCTGCGGTTTCCTTGGGGGTGGACTTGACGTGCTTGGGGGTGGGCGCTTCCTGCGCCGTGTTCCGGATAGCCTCCCGGAGTTTGGCCTTGCACTCGGCCTGGGTCTTAGCGAGGACGTTCCGGTAGAGGAGTTTCCCGGTCGCCTCATCGCGGCCAACGGTGTAGCGACCCTCCCAGCGGCCATCGCTGCGTTTGCGGAGACTGCCTTCTCCACGGGCTCTGCGTTTTGCCATGTCGTTTGCACCTCCTAGCCGACCAGCTCGTTGCAGGCGAGCTTGTCATTGATCCAGCCCACCAGCCGGTCCTTGGGGACGAGGATCCTGCTGCCGATGAGCATAGCGGGGAAGTTCTTGCAGTGGGCCAACTCGTAGGCGCTGGTGCGGGAGATGTTCAGGGCGGAGGCCACCTGGGCCACCGTCAGCATGGCCGGAAGATTGTCCAACGACTTGTATGCTTTGTTCACACTTTTTCTCTCCTTTTTAATTGATATGTATACGCTCGTGTAGCCCAACGCTGATTTCCAGCGCTGTGTCGACCTCGTTCATCTTATCCGCACCAATACACCCCACCTGAAAATGCAATCGGCTTTTGTCCAAAGTGCGGAGCTGCTCCAACATGACCATGGACTTCTTAAGGAGGCCGCATCCGGGAGTCTCCAGCAGGACATGGGTGGGGAGATGCCGGTGCTTAATCTGCCCTGTGATGACGGCGGCGATGACCGTCGGACTGTGCTGATTGCCGATGTCGTTCTGGATAATCAGTACCGGGCGAATGCCACCCTGCTCCGAGCCCACCACCGGAGTCAAGTCGGCCAAGTAAATATCTCCACGATGAATCGTGGTGTTTCTACGGTTGACCATTTTTCTTCTCCTGAATTTTTCAACAAAAGGGAGCCGCTCACATAACGATCATTGCTACGGGAGCGGCTTCCGTCATTTCTGTAATTCTGACTTTCAAATAAAGTCTTCTTTATGCCTGTATTCGACACTACTCCCCCAGGCATGGGCGGCAGGACTGGACCGCAGTTGGCACTGCGCTCCGGGAATTTCACCCCTCCGAGGATCTCTCCGAGCTGCCCCCATTGTTTGAGACTGTGGCTGGGCAGGGGTACCATTGTAGGCGGACGAGGGCATTGCAAGACAGCCTGCCACGGCTGCTTTTGGATGGACGGGTACCGCTGAGCACCTTATCTTTAGGCCCGTTGATAGAAGCCTCCGGGGAGAAAGCATTCCCCCTCTCTGATTCCCTGGCTTCTACAGGTGGTCCTGGCGCGTCCTCCGCATCGCTTTCCTCTCTCCAAGGCTCGTCCGCTGACGTTATCCAGTTGCCGGGTATGACCGCCGATCAGGCGGTGTTTTTCAAGGTGCAGAGGGGAAATTGTTCCCCCTCACCCTATAGGCATTGGGAGAGCGTTTTTTACTCGCCTTTTTGAAAAATTTTTCGAATTTTCAAAATTTGTCTCGAAACCGCCTGCTGCTTCCTGCCCAGCCTCTGTGCAGTTTCCTCCTGCGTACATTCCTCGAACACCAGACAGGTCAGCACTTCGATGTCATCTGCGCACAGCAACATCAGCTTTTGCAGCAATTCCGAATCTCCGACCTCCTCTATCCACCAGTACCGCTCCGTTGCCGTGCCTGCTCCGTAGTGTGCAGGACTGTCCCCCAGAGTCATCTCAGTACCCTCCTGCGGAAGGTCCTCTACAGACATACTCTCCGGAAGGTCGGCAAGCCAGTTGAAGTACCTACGGCGGGACTTGAACCAATTCCAATCGAAATCGTAGAGTTCCTTTATTGCATCCTGGCTCATCCCGGCAGCCTCGTATTGCTGACAAAGCATTGCCCATGTGCGGTCAAATTTCTCCTTCTCTTTTGCGTAGTTGAAGCCCATCTCAGCTCCTCCTTGCTCTTCTGGATTTGCTAGAGCTCAACCCAGAAGAGGAGGACTGCGGATGTGTAGTCCGGAGCAGGGCGCTAATTGTTTCCTACGCAGTGCCGCGCTAAGCCGCTTGTTCTTCATTTTGAGTCCTTCCCGTCATGTCTGCGGCAAGGAGGCTCTCAATGCACTACGGCTATGAAAGAAGCAGGTCCATTTGTAGAAGTACAAACAGATCTGCTCCAAGGGAGTCAAAATAGGGCGCGGCAGTCCAGAGGGTACTTCTTACAGCGGTTCTGGTCTATCTGTCCGTCCGTAAGGCGCGACAGACAGCAGGCCGTTCTGTATGAGATATCCTTGCCCTATTGCAACTCAGGCTCAGTATTCTTTTTTGATTTCCAAACTCTGTCCGAATGATCTTGAACAGGGAGTGCGGTTGCCAGCATGGGTGCCTACTCCCTAGGCATCCGGCGCTCGGTTTTTACTCGCATTTGATGGAAATTTTTTAAGTTTGTGTAATTTGCACAGAAAGCGAGGCTAAATTTATACAAAACAGGCGCAGATGGAGGTTCCATCTGCGCCTGCTTGCTGATATTTCTTTGCCGGACTGCTTTGTTCAAAATATCGCTGTTACTCCCTCTACCGAAGCATGAGCCGCTTTTCGTTCATATTAGGTTCTCCAGTCATGGCGGTATAAATTGTCTGCAAGATACCCGTATAACCCTCAAGATAGTCGTACTTTCGTATCTCTTCCATCCCGGTAAGATTGCAGTTTTCCTTTTCGCGGTATGCAAAGTTGTATACCAGCATATCCGTAATCTCTCGAGCTTTATTTGCGAAGGTACCGTTTTGGGTGTCATTGTACATACTCCGCATCACAAGCGCTACACCGGCTAAGCCGTGGCAGACGATTGGGGAATCAAACGAATATTTTGAAGTGTCCATCGTTGCAATCTTGGCCATCTCATCTACGGAGAAGCGTTTGATATCCTCCATAGATAGGGCATCCGCTGCAAGATAGAGGGCCCGCAAGATTCCAGGCGAACCATAGCACCAGCTCATCCTGCTGGGGAAGCGCTGCTGCTCCCCGCTCAAATATTGCTCAATTGTAATCCGCCCTGGCCAATATGCAATACCGCCCACATAGTACTGTGTGCGCAAAAACTCGGTAATCAGCGTTTCCATCGTCTTCTGTACATCCGGGTCTGGATACCTGCGGTAGGCAAAAGACAGCGCCCCCAATGCCCCGGCGATCCCATGGGACATACTGTAATTAACACACCCATTAGGTGCAGGAGTACTCATATACTGCGCCTCAATTTTGGAGGGCATATAGTGAAATCCAGGTACAGTCTGCCCAAGGATTGTTTTAGGCTGTAGTCTCCTGACTAGAGCATCAGCAACTTCATCAGCCAACATTTGGCAGGGGCCGTTCTGCACTCCATCACAGCAATAGCGCAAAACGCCGGAAATGCCATAGATCAGCTCAAAGGTACCCTCTGACTCAAACCATTGTGCATGGCTGGCATCCAAATATGACCGCAATGTATTTGCCAGCAACTGCTCCAAACTGTCCCGAAAGCGGCTGAGTGCGGGCACCTTATTCACCAGCTCTCTGGCAAGAAAACAGACATGACTCAAACCGGAGTATGCGTAAACACCCCGAAACGCCTGTTTATAGATACCATCTCTCACCAGCTCCAGACAGCGGACCATCAGTTCTTCCCACTCCTGGGCAGTTGTGAAATAGGGCCTAGCATACAACCAAAACGACAGAGCATCCGCCGCTTCATAGGGATTAAGGCTTTCCAGATTGGCTTTCAGCGTCTCAATGAAAACGTCATTCTGTTGCACAAAATCTTTCAGCACATGGCTGTCCAAACCGGACTGCGCGGAAATATCATGATACATTTTTGATAGGTCCATCTGACAACACCCCATTTATTCCTCAACGGTAAGTTCTGCATCATCCTCAGCAGACTCGTTATAAAACATCTCCCGATAGACCGCTGATGTTTCTAGTAGCTCATTATGGGTGCCCGCCGCATCAATCACGCCGTTGTGGAAAACGACAATCCGGTCCACGATATCCTTGATGCTGGCAATCCTGTGGGACACAATGATGCCAATCTTCCCTTTGACCAGCTCTTGGAAAGACCGGAGGATGACGCGCTCTGAGATAGAATCCAGGGCGGCATTGGGCTCATCCAGCAGGTAGAGCTCCGCGTCCCTGATGAAAGCCCGCCCTAGAGCTATTTTCAGCCACTCGCCGCCGGAGAGCTGTCCCCCCTCATCAAACCAGACGCCCAGTTGCATATCCAAATCGCTAATCCGCTTTTTTAGCCCCACATTCTGGAGAATTTCTTGGATATCCGCCGAGTCATCCATTTTGGATAGACTGCCAAAAGCGATGTTCTCCCGGGCAGAGAGCTCATAGCGGACAAAGTCTTGGAAGAGGATGCCGATCTTCTTTCGGACCTCATCCCGTTGTAGGGAGGACAATTCTCGGCCACCGAAGTAAATTCCACCCTCGTAGTCCTGGTAGAGAGTGGAGAGGATCTTCACCAGTGTCGATTTCCCGGAGCCATTAACACCGATAAAGGCAACCAGCGAACCGCCCGCGATCTTGAGATTTATATGCCGGAGGGCATAGTTAGGCTGAGACTTGTACCGGTAGGAGAGGTCCCGTATCTCAATAGAGGGAATCAGACAGCTACCCTCCTGCGGCGGTGCGGCCCCGACTGCGGGAACCTCCGAAATGCACTCCTTGTCCAAAAACTCAAAATACTGTCCGATATAAAGAACATTCTCATAAATCGCGGTGATCTGTGAGAGGAAGCTCTGGGCATAGGACTTGACGCTGGAAATACTACGGAGGTAGGTAGTCAGGTCCCCTAGCAGGATTTGTCGGGCAAATGCCTGGAGAATGATAAAGCCCAGAATAAAAATACTGATGGCCTCCTCCAGGACGATCAGCAGGCTGTTGGCAGTGGTCCGTTGGTCCAGCAACTTTTTGTCTTGGGAGATGAAACCCAAATGTAACTCCCTGAACTTCTCACGCAGGTGGTCCCCCAAGTCGAAGAGCTTGATCTCCTTGAAGGCTGTGTCCCGAGTCAGAAGGTACTGAAAATACCAGGCTTTCCGCTCCTTTGCAGAACGCTCTTTTATGATGAGGAATTGCTTTTTGCCGAAGTATGCGTTGAAACAGGTATTGATGATAGGGACAATCAGAATCAGCGGTACCAGCCACCATTTCCAGGAAAAGAGGATGAGGCTGAAAAGCACGATGTTGATTAGAGACTGCGCTAGAAGCAGGAAGGATCTGAAGAATCCCCAAATGCGGGCGAAATTAACTTTCATTGCCCGTTGCAACAAATCGTATGTTTCGGAGTCCTCAAAATCCTTAAGTGAAAATTCCTTGACTTTTTCGAGGATTGACATTTGAACAGCTAGAGAACCGTTCATCTGAAGCCTGCGCTCAAAGTATCCGGAAACCACAGAAAAGATACTTTGAATGATGTCGAGCGCGATATAGGCCAAGAGCAACTTTAGGAGGTTCCCTAAATCCTTTGTGGAGAGCTGTAGGGAGTTGACAACCTCCTGCATGATACGCACAGAAGCGCTGGGGATGATGCTAGCGACCAGCCCGAAAAACACGATGGGGAAGATGTAAACTTTTCCGGCACTATTCAGCAGTTTCAGCACTCGACGGAAGTAGTAGAGGGACAGTTGGGCCTTTTGGAGGTTTTCTTTGGACTCTGTTTTCAAAATGGTATCACCCCTTTTCAGATTTGCTTTTTGACGCATTTAATCGTTTTCCCAACACATCAGCCCAGCCCCCAGCTCTTTGGATGATAGATTTGACACAGATGCCGTGCGCAATCCCCACCTGAATCGACTCACAATCAAGATTGTAGGTCCGCTTAAATGGAACTTACTGGCAAACAAGGGTGCAGAGCCAAGTTCCAGCACAGGTGAACTTCTGCGAACAACAATTCGACTTATCCGTGAAGCAGTAATCCGATTCACTCCCCATATTGCTACCTACCATTTCATCGCAGTCATCCGACAACGGATGAGCACCATATTCCTCTGCAACTTTGGTCAAATCAAGATCGAAATCCCCAAACTTCATTACAACTTTCTCCTTCGTGATACAACATACCTACCAATATGGTGTTTAAATAAGCAAGCAAACCAATAAACCTCGCCTGTCCAAATGAATTTGTGTAATGGATCATTTTCTATAAATGAGCAAATCTGAAAGTTGCACAATTTCGTCCACGTTCAAAGGACATCCGTGCCAAAATCAGGCGATTTTGTCCTTGCCTCAAGAATAAGGCGGCCAATTTTTTGTGCATATTGTGAATTTGCTCATTTATAGTCATTTTGCTAATTACTACGCATTTTTGATGTACTCCACCGCCGCCTCCATCACCTCGTCCCGGCCCTCCTTGATACCCTGAATGGTGGGTTTGACGGGGATATCAGGGGTGATACCGGTACGGTACCGTTCTTTGCCGTCTATTGTGTAAAATCGATTGGAGGAAAATTGCACTACGACGGGGCCTGGGATGGGAAGAAAGACGATATGCCCGCCCGCTCCAGCGGAATTGTCCCCCAGTGTCACCACGTTTTCAGCCATACGAAGCATCTGGACAGTTGTCTCAGCATTGCTCTGTGTCCCCCGATTGTCCATCAGCACCGCTACTGGCTTATCGTAAGGATAGGATGCCCCACTGGAGGTCCAGTAGCTGACCGGGGTATAGGTCTCTTTGACGTAGGCTCCGGGAACCGCGATTGATGGCACCGCATATACAGCAAAAGGCGTCTGGTTCACCCCCAAATACCGAGCCAAGCCAAAGAGCCCTCCGCCGTCGTCCCCTGGATATTGACGAAGATCGATGATCAGACCATCGGTCTCCCGCAGATCGGCCATGATCGTGTCCACCTCGCTCAGAGTGCAAAGAGCGGGATTAATCAGCCCAAGATTTCCCTCCAAAATCTGATGAGTAACTTGGGGTGCGTCCTTTTCGACGGGCATCGATTGGATCCCGGAGACAGAATATGTCATTTCCACGCCAGTCCGCAGGACACTGACTTCGATGTCCTCACTTTGAGAAAGCGTAATTGTATAGCGCATTCGGTTAAGGACGGCATCCTCTCTTGGATAGGCATTGAATTGCTTACATTCTTCGATACGCTTTTCAATATCGGTGCCATTGATAGACAAGAGGATATCCCCTGTTTCCAGCGGACACTCTTCCACACTGTCGGAGACAACCAGTTTCCCTTCCGCTACCGCCAGCGGCACCGGGAGGTAATACGTCCCCAGCTTCGCTTGATAATACAGACCTGTCGAGGTGTTCCCGGACGCTGTATATACAGTGACATGGGGGTCGTGAAGTAGGAAGGCCATGGAAGCAAGTGTCTGCTCATAACTCTCCGGGTCCTCTCCCTCCAACATCTGCGGAATGTACTCAGCTAAAGTGTCCTCCCAATTCTGCTCCAGAGTATCGGTGTAGGGAAAATAGTATTCAATGGCATTCCAGAGGCGGAAGAGCCCCAACAGCCGGAATCCGGCGTCATCATACTTGGGGTCCGGTAGCCCCTCGTTGGCAAAAAAGGCCAATGCCCGCTCATAGGTGGAAAGTACGCTTTTGGTAAGCTGCATCGGAGCTTTGCTACG
Source organism: uncultured bacterium (assembly GCA_948469375.1). GTDB lineage: Bacteria > Bacillota > Clostridia > Oscillospirales > Oscillospiraceae > Enterenecus. The sequence goes on from CAOKLO010000042.1 coordinate 25,400, forward strand.
GCTGACGTTGGGCAGAGCCTCTGGAAACAGCGCAAAGTCCGCCGTCAAAGCTTCCCCTAGATAAGTAGCATCAGAGGTCCAGGAGGTGTCTGCAATGACAACAATCTCATCCTCTGCCGCCGTGCTCCAGTTCACAATCGGTGCCCGGCTTTCATAGTCGATCTCGCCCAGACTCACGAACCAGTTATGCAAGAGTTTGTTGACCTCCTCGGCGGTGCTCATCTCCCGCACCTGCGGAATGAGCGTTAGAAGCTCCTCGTCCCAGTCCTTCTTTCCCAGCAGAAATGCCGGGTGCCAGTACTTGGTGTAGCCCCAGACCTTGCAGAGCTTCACTAGATTTTCCGTCTCTGTGGCCGGGGTGTCCTGGAGTGTTTGAGACTCCTGGATCTCCGGCAGGGAGTCAGTTTCGGGGGCAGTGTCCTCTTCCTGCGCCTGGCACCCCAGCAGTCCTAGGCACAGCGCCGCCAGCAACACGGCAAGTAGTCTCGTTCTAATGTATGTCATGGTCAGTACTCTCCTTTTGTCCGCATCTCGATATATTCGGTCAGTTTGCAAATTGAAAAAAGGGAGCCCCACAAACAAAACATTTTGATTGAGGTCTCCTTAACTATAGCAATCATCAAAAAAGGCACCAATAATTGACAGAGGTGGTATAACAGGAGT
>CAOKLO010000043.1 GCA_948469375.1 uncultured bacterium
AAAACAAGCTGTGATTGCATCCGCCTGCCCGGACTTGAAGAACAGCAGATATTTGACAGACAGCGAGATCGGCGAGGCCCTTGGTCTGTCCCGGAGTGCCGTCCAGCGGCGCAGAACAAAATCGCTGAATGTCCTGCGGACAAAACTGACAGCGAGGAAAGAAGGTTAGCGCCATGAAGCGCCGGAACTACAAGGGCTGTGAGCTGCTGCCGCAGGCGGTGAGCGACGCGGCCCGCGCTGGGGACGCCGATGCTGTGCAACAGGTCTTGCGGTATTACGAGGGCTACATAAACAAGCTCTGTACCCGGACAGTCTACGACGAAAACGGCTGTCCCCACGCCCGCCTGGACGAGTACATGAAAAGCCGTCTGGAAAACAAACTTATTCGCGCCATTCTCGGCGTGAACTGATAACCGGCCCCGGTGGGAGGAACAGCTTACCCTTTCCCTGTTTCTCCCGCCTGCGGGCCTTGTCCTGCGTTTTGGAAAGGGGAAATGCCTTTGACGAAAGAACAACCTGAAATTAGAACTGAAACCTGTCAAATCGAACTGCCGCAGGCTATTATAGAAACCTTTGCCCGCTTCCTCGCCCCGGAGATACGAAAATACTACGACAGTGAACAGGGCCAGCGGGAGTTTGCGGAGTGGCAGAACGCACAAGTCAAAACGGAATAAACTGATAAAAACAGCGGGGGCCAAGGCTTTTACACCTTGGCCTCCGCTGTTCGTTTTGACATCAGAGCCACACCATCACGGCAAAGCCGCCTTTGAAATAATAGGTGTTCGTCCAATGTCCAGTTGGTGGAGGCGAGGGGAGTCGAATTATATGCTGGTGTGTAATTGTTGTAAAATACCGTATGCTGAATGCAGTATTTTCAAGGCTTTCGGGCATTTTCGAAAAATACTGTAAATTGTTGAAAACCTGCTAAGGGGTCAAATTTGGGGTCAAAAGAAGGGCCGGGGAATCATTCCCCGGCCCCGTTGTTTAGCCCCAATTTATGGCGCTGTCGGTTACATAGTCCCCGGCTTCCATCTCAGCGGCGGCTTTGTCCAGCGCCGCCTTTTCTGCCGGGGTCAGTTTGGTGTAATCAGGATCCCAGGCCAGCACCAGCTTTTTCACCAGCTCAAAGGCCAGGGCCTGATCTGTCTCTGGGAGCATATCCACCATGTCCGCGATCTGCTGTGCTATTGGTGCCATATCATTCCGCTCCTTTCCTACTTGTAGATATCGCCCCTGCTGCCTATGTCTATAATATGCAGGATTTCCAGGCTGTTTTCAACCCCGAATTTGTAAATAATCCGATACTTCCCAACTCGGAGCCGGTGCCGCCCATCGTGATAACCCTGCATGGGCTTAATATCGCCTGTGGGCGGTTTCTGGGTCAAGCCCAATATCCCGGCATGGATGCGGACCTTTGTGGCCTTGTCCATTGCCCTAATAGCCTTAACGGCAGCTTTGGAATATCTAATTTCCATGAGTGCCTCCAGCTTCCGCACCGCCGCGTCCCCCTGTGGCCGGGTTGATACCCATAGCAAGGGAGGCTTTGTCCCGCTGCGCCTGTGTCTCCACCGCCCGCACCACGAAATCGGGCAAGCCCTCTCCTGCGGCCTCAGAGGCCGCTACAGCGCGTTCATATGCCTCAGAGGGTAAAGATACCACCCCAGCCCCGAGCGGGCCTTGTAGGGCCTCTGAGGGGCCTTTACGGCGGTCTTGGGAGATTTGGGTGTCTATGGCGCGGTTAATGAACGTGGTAGCACTCTCTCCCATCGTCTGGGCGTGTTCTTGTATGGCGGTTCGCTTCTCGGGCGTTACCCTGACTTTGATTTCCACGAATTTTTCCATGTACTTCTTTTGAGCCTTTTTTTGGGCCTCTGTTTTTTCGGGCATGGCTTTCCCTCCTTTGGTGGGGAGCCCCCAAAATTGGGGTCTTCTCTTCCAGTATGGCTATATTATAGCACATTTGTCTATCTACGACTATACACATAATGCACAAATATCTACGACTATATTTGTCAACTGTGCTACTTGATATCTGGTCGGAGATATGTTATTATAATCATGTCAGGAGGGAACAGCACCGGCAAAGGTTCCAATGAGTAGGCGGAAGCTGAAAAGAGATGACCTATAAGAGCGGGACGGGATCTGGAACGGCCCCAACGAGGATTCCCCCATAAAGCCCACCGCCGCCGGTGCAATCCCATAAAATCAAGGAGGTACACACCATGACCGAGAAAATGATTGAGAACCGTGTGAAGAAGCTCCAGGCCATCGAGGCCCAGCAGAAGGAGCTGGAGGCCCAGGCCGACGCCATCCGGGCCGAACTCAAGGCAGACTTGGAGGAGAAGGGCGTGGATGAGCTCAAGACCAAGAACTTCATCCTCCGCTGGAAGGAGATCATCAGCAACCGCCTGGACAGCAAGGCCCTCAAGGCCGCTCTCCCGGACGTGTACGGCCAGTTCTGCCGCACCAGCGCATCCAGGCGCTTCACCATCGCATGAGAAAGGCCCCTTGCATCACCCGCCAAGACGATTGCAAGAGGCCCACACACAGCCCAGGAGGGGCCGGTACAGCCATTATACCGCCCCTCCCGGAAGAAATCAAGAGGAGGATTTACACAAATGGAAACCATGAAAATCGACAACCGGGAATACCCGGTGCTGGGCACCATCGCCGTCAACGGCCAGCCCGTTCCCCTGCTGAACATCCGCATGATGAGCGATGAGAGGGAGCAGGAGCTTGCCCGGAAGGGGGCGGCGGTATGAGCCCCACGAAAAAAGCGCTTGCCCTATTCCGCGCCGGGGTGCCCGTGCGGGATATCGGCTCGCTGGTGGGTATGAGCGGGGAACCGCTGCGGGAGCTGCTGACCCGGCAGGGAGAGCGCCCCCGGACAAGCGCCACTGTAACCTATATGGCGCGGGTGTGCCCGTTCCATGACAGCTGCCGGGATTGCACTTTCCAGGTGTGCGCCCTGGACAGGGTAAAGGCGGTGACGGTGTGAAGGTCAAATGGAAGCATGGAGACCGCTCCGTTGAGTTTGAGCGCCAGCCCATGTCCCCGGAACGGTTCAACGCCCTGTGCAAGCTGGCCGGGGCCGCTATCGGCGGCGGGGTGCTGCTGAGGGCCGTCCGTATGGTGGGCATATGGGCCATTGTCTGGGCGGTTGGGGCGCTGGTGCCGGTTGGGCTGTACAGGCTGATTCGTGGAGGGATATTTGATTGAGCAGAGGGCCGGGGGTGACACCCCGGCCCTTTACTATGGGGAACTTAGGTTTTCTGAGGTTGTTGTCCAAACCCCTCTATTTCGCGTTTTAAGGCCCCTTGCGCGGCGCTTGGCCCGCTCGACGTATAATTATGCTCCTTCGAGCGGGCGCGGCTTTACGGGCCTTATACGGCCCATATGTTAAAAGTTTGACAAGAACACCTTGCCAGCGGTCAAAACGACCAGAGGTGGCCCGAATTGAAGTATCCCACCCGGCGTACCACCGGGCACCCCCTCCCCGCGATTTCGGGGATAGGGGCTAATCGGCTCAAATCTGAGCCGGTTCGCCCAGATGTGGTCGAAATGACTAATAGTCATTTTGCCACAGATGGCAAAAAACTCGACCCGGGCGAAATTGACCGAGTTGCCCCGAAATGACGGGGGTACTCAATGCCGCCAATTTTGGCGGTGTTTATCGCCCCCTTGCAATCTCCTTGATTTTAAGGTCAATCCAAATCTGGACGGATTCCCGATCCGGGGAGCAATGGGGACAATCCAAAATTGGATAGTCATAAAGAACGCCCGCTGACGTCTTTTTTATGAGTGACTTTTTGTACCTCACCGCCGCAGGATAGCCAGCATCTCCCGCATACTGTCCCGCTGGTACTTCTCCTGATACCTCATGTACCGGGCAAGGTAGCGGTAATAGGTGCGCTTGTGCATGTACCGGGGCCTGTCCGGGACAACATGCGGGAAGTCCATCGGAGCAACCGGGAAAGGCGGCTCCCAGCGCAGCTTATCACGGGCCAGCTTTAGACCGTCCCGGGCATGGTTGGTGCTGTCCTTCGTCCGCTGCTGGCAGCGATAGTTCAGCTTGGCACAGCTCCGGCACAGGAAGCCCTGACCCTTGAAATACAGGAAACGGGCCCACCGCCCACAGCGCGGGCAACACCAAAAGGCACAGCTCCCACCAAAGCCGTTCTTTTTACGGGTCAGCTCCAGCATGACAGACCACCAGCCCCGAGACAACTCCACAGTCTCCCCATCGTCCTCCATGAAGTGCTCACAGTCGAGCGGGACCATGCTGTTGGTGAACAGCGTCCCCCAGCCCTCCACCTTCCCGGCCTCGAAGCTGTCGATCCGCTCCGCCCGCTCGATCTGGCCGTGCGTGCGGTTGTCGCCGCCGCTGTAATTTATGCCGTACATGGTGCACCTCCCAGAACGCCTAAATATTTTGTGAATTTCCGATTTTGTCCGCTTTTTCCGGGTTTTGAGGGGGGCGGAGATTTCCGCCCCCTACAACCCACTGGTCACATTTTGCCCAGCAGCCATTCAAATCCCGGCAGTGTGGAGATGGTCATACCCTGGATCCCATGCCGCTCCATTTCGGCAGCGGCTTCTTCTTTGGTACAGCCCAGTGCTGCTGCCACATCGTCCAGGCTGAAAAGCTCCTCTTGCCCGGTCTGCATCGCATAGGCCAGCCGTGCGCCCACAAGCGCAGTCTCGAAGGAAAAGCCATGATCCAGACCACTGCGCACGATTTCCTGTATCTGCCCCACACTGACACCAGGGAATCGGACAGCCACCGCCTCAATCTCATCCGCCCGTTCCCACAGGGGCAAGTGCCTTTTGGAGCATTCCTCGCAATAAACGTTGGCGTCCTCCACCAACCCAGCAAATGCTTTCTTGTACTCCGCTTGGAATTCTGGGTCATCCAGATATCCCCGCAGGGTCTTGGACGTGATCCCCGCAGCGGCGGCGGCGGCTTTCTCTTTTGTCGGCTGTGTCAGCAGCGCAACCAGGGCTTTTTGTTTCTTGGGTGTCATTGCACCCCTCCTTTCTTCGGTAAAAGTCGGTATAAATTGTTGTCCAGTCCTCTGCTATACGCCCCACTGCTCCTTGAGCCGATTTAGCAGTTGGAGTTCTCGCGTGGTGTCACGGTCATGGTTCACATCGGGGTGGAACTGCTTGGCCAACGCCCGGTAAAACTGCTTGAGTATCGCGGCTTCGTCCTCACTGTAGGTACTGACAGGAGGAATAGAGTAACTACCGCCGGAATAATGCCCGTAGGTACTGCCCCAGGATTCCCGATACCTACGCTTCCGGGCCTTATGCTGGGCCTCGAGCTGTTCCAGATACTCCTTGTTCCTCAGAGTAAGGAATATGTCATAGCAGCGGGCGAATTCATCTTTGTCGACATCATACCGGCTGCAAAACTTGTTTTGTGCCTCCATGTAGTCCGCCATGACCCGCTCGTGCTCCTGCTTGGCGATGTACTCAGGGGATTGATGAAACTCCGCTTCCAGGCGTTCCCTAAGCGGCGTCAGCTTGGATTCTATGAGGTCGTACAGTTCAGCGGGTTCTATGCCCAGCTTGCCCGCTGTGGCCTGTATTCGCCTGTCTGCGCAGTCATACAGGCTCCACTCCACAACGTCGTAATAGCTCATGGTGCAGATGGAATATTGCCGCTTCTTTACCACGCCGCCCTCTCGGTAGCTCTGGTGGATGGTGATTTTATATGCCTCCATGTGGGGGCGTTCAAAGCGGCCCCCTGTGTACTCCCAGGCCCATGTGAAGGGCTTGCTTTCGTCAAGCCGCCATTGGTTCTGGTACGCCCTGAGTTCCTTGTATGCCCCGTAGGGACTGGGTTTCTTCCTCGCGGTCTGCTGCATCACGCAAAACATAGGTGTGGAAGGGCTTCAGCCCACTTTCTGCACTGTTTCCACTGCACCAGTCTTGACTTTGTCGAAAATCGCTTACACAAGATTTTACGGAGGGCCCTCCAAGCCGGGGACAAGGAGCGCGGCCCGCTTTCCCCAAAGTCTATCCAGTCGATCCACGGGATTTTGCACAAGGCTTTAGATCAAGCCGTATCGGCCAGGGTTATCCACAGCAATCCGGCAGACCATATCAAGCTACCTAAAATCAAGCGTCCAGACCTTGCCCCCATCATGGACGATAATGTCAGCCGGTTCTTGGAGGCCATCAAGGGGGACCGCTTCGAGCGGGTTTTCATCGTTGACCTGTTTTCCGGGCTGAGGCAATCGGAGATTATCGGCTTGCGGTGGTCGGACGTTGATTTGGAAACCGGGCTGCTTACGATCCGCCATCAAATCCAAAAGTCCTATAGTGACAGCGGATATGTTTTCCTCGATGAGACGAAAAACGGGAAGCAGCGTATTGTGGCAATTGCCCCCAGCATCGTCCGGGTTTTGAAAGCTCAAAGGGTGCAGCAGATGGAATGGAAGCTGGCGGCGGGGCCAGCATGGAGCAACCCGCTCGATCTTGTTTTTACGGATGAGCGCGGGGAACACCTGAAGCACCGCACGATCATCAATCACTTCAAAAAGATCGTTGCCTCTATCGGGCTGGAGAATACCAGGTTTCACGACTTGAGGCACAGCTATGCCGTCAACGCTTTACAGGCCGGGGACAGTGTGAAGGCCGTTCAGGAGCAGTTGGGCCACTACTCCAGCGCTTTCACGATGGACGTATATGCCGCCGTCTCCGACACCATGCGGAAGGATTCACAGAAGCGGATGGAGGGCCTGTTCAAGGCGGTTTCAGACCTGTAAGGGGTAAAATTTGGGGTCAAATCAAAAGCGCAGTTTCCCGATCGAAACATATTTTTCTGATATTTTCGCAAAACAAAGAAAAAGCCTGTGATTTTATAACAATCACAGGCTTTTATCGTGGTGGAGGCGAGGGGAGTCGAACCCCTGTCCGAAAGCACGTCCACAGGAACCTCTCCGAGCGCAGGCGATCGTTTACATTCCCTCACTCAGCCGTGGGTCGCCACACTGCTGAGCTTGGTAGAGTCATGATTCATGGCACGGTCAACTCTTTCCGTACGCACGGGCACCACTGAGATGACGCCCCGACCCGGCTCGTGGTCCTTCCGGGCGGGACGGCTGCGTTAAGCCGCAGCGAGAACTACGTTATCGTCGTTCTTTAATTTATAAGTTGCCCGTTTTAAGGATGTCAGGCGCATCCGCTCGCTATTCCTGCTTCGGCGCCCCCGTCGAAACCAGTACGCCCCCTCGTCGTCGCAAGCTCCATATCCCTCGCTTCCGCCTGCGGCGAAAGCTCGCTCATTTCGCTGCTCGTCCTCTCCCCACAAAGCCTGAGGGACGGCTCTGCGGGGGCTCAGCGGCCTGCGGTCGCTTTTATTTTCATCCGCCGGCTGTGCCTGTCGGAATGAAAAACGTTGTTAAACTTTCTCCGGCGCAGGATAGTCCACGCCTTGGGTGTCTACGGTTACTTTCTTCATCCGCTGGTCCTTTTTGGGCCGGTCGTTCCAATCCCGTTTGGCGGATACGATGGCGTCCGCCGTCTCCATGCCCTCAATCACCTTGCCAAAGGCGGCGTAGGTGCCGTCCAGGTGGGGCGCGTCGTCCACCATGACAAAAAACTGGCTGCCTGCCGAATTGGGGGCCATGGTGCGGGCCATGGACAGCACGCCCCGGGTGTGGAGCAGGTCGTTCTGAAACCCGTTCTGGCTGAATTCGCCCTTGATGGAGTAGCCGGGGCCGCCCGTTCCGGAGCCCTCGGGGTCGCCACCCTGGATCATGAAGCCGGGGATCACCCGGTGGAAGATCGTCCCGTCATAAAAGCCGGACTGCACTAGGGAAATAAAATTGTTCACCGTGTTGGGCGCGGTGTCAGGATACAGCTCCGCCTTCATCACGCCGCCGTCCTCCATTTCAATGGTAACGATGGGATTGCTCATTTCCATACATCCCTTTCTCTGTTCAATAGCGGCCCTGTGAGGCCCGGTCCATCTCGCGCTTGGCGTCCCGCTGGGCGGCGGCCTCCCGCTTGTCGTAGAGCTTTTTGCCCTTGGCCAGCGCCAGCTCCACCTTCACCTTGGGGCCGGAGAAGTACAGAGACAGCGGTATGAGTGAGTAACCGTCCTGCTGCACCCTGGCCTGGAGCTTCCGGATCTCCCGGCGGTGGAGCAGCAGCTTCCGGGTGCGCCGGGGGTCCTTGTTGAAGATGTTGCCCTTCTCATAGGGGGAGATATGCATCCCATACAGGAACATCTCCCCATCCTTCACCGAGCAGAAGGAGTCCCGCAGGTTGACGGCGCCCAGGCGGATGGACTTGACCTCCGTGCCCGCCAGCTCGATGCCAGCCTCGTACTTGTCCTCAATGAAGTAGTCGTGGAACGCCTTCCGGTTGGAGGCGATCTGCTTGACGGATTGCTTGCTCATGTCCGGCGTCCCTCCTCTTGCCGCTGTGATATGTTAGGATACCACAACGACCGCTGAAATGCAAGGGGAATTTGCCGGAGAGAATATTACAATTATGTTACAGCACATTCAAAAATCCACTCTTGTTTTTGTAGAAGGAATAGCATATAATATCATGGTTTCAAGCAAAAGGAAGGGGGCGGCTTCGTGGATACACGGCCCATCGGCGTGTTTGACTCCGGTCTGGGAGGGCTCACCGCGGTGCGGGAGCTGGCCCGCATTATGCCGGAAGAGGACCTGGTCTATTTTGGCGACACGGGCCGGGTGCCCTACGGCGGCCGCTCCCGGGATATCCTGGTGCGGTACGCCCGGCAGGACGTGGCGTTTCTGCGCACCTTTGACCCCAAGGCCATTGTCATTGCCTGCGGCACCGTGTCCACCACCGCCCTGGACGTGCTCCAGGAGGAAAACGATATTCCCATATTCGGCGTGGTGGCCCCCGCCGCCCATGCCGCCGCCCGGGTAACCCGAAACGGCCGGGTGGGTCTGATCGGGACCCGCGCGTCCATCCGCTCCGGGGCCTATGAGCGGGCGCTGGACCATCTGCGGCCCGGAGTCCGGGTCACCGCCCGGGCCTGTCCCCTGCTGGTGCCCCTGGTGGAGAACGGCCGCTTTCAGCCCGGCGACGTGGTGGCGGAGACCGTGGTTTCCGAGTACTTAGCCCCTGTCAGGGCGGCGGAGGCGGACACCCTGATTCTGGGCTGCACCCACTATCCCCTGATGAAGCCCATCGTAGGGGCGTACATGGGCCCCGGCGTCACGCTGGTGGACGTGGGCGAGCAGTGCGCCCGGTGGGTGAAACGGCAGCTGGAGCTGGACGGCCTGCGCAACGAGCGCCCCGGCGCGGGGCGGCACCGCTATTACGTCAGCGACAGCACCGAGGACTTCACCGCCCTGGCCTCCGTCTTTCTGGGGGAGGACATGACGGGCGAGGTGGAGCAGATCGATATCACAGCCTATTAGTGAGGACCGTGTATGACAGACAATGTGATTATATCTATTAAAGGTAAGCAGCTGTACGCCGAAAGCGGCCCCGACGAGATGGAGCTGGTCACCTCCGGCATCCTGAAGCGGGACAGCCGGGGCGGGTTTACCGTCTCCTATCAGGAGAGTGAGCTCACCGGCCTGGAGGGCACCACCACCAGGCTGCACATCGACGGAGGCCGGGTCACCCTGTTGCGGGAGGGGAGCATCAACTCCCAGATGGTGTTCGAGGAGGGTATGCGCCACCTGTCCATGTACGAGACCCCCTACGGCGAGCTGTCCATCGGGGTGAATACCAAGCGAATGCGCTCCACGGTGGGCGAGGCGGGGGGCGATCTGGAGATCGACTACGCCATTGAGATCGACAACCTGGTGGCGGGACAGAACCTGTTCCGCATGAACGTGAAGAAACATCCCACACTTCCCCAGTGAGGGCAGGACGGGAAAAGGAGGATTTACATGGCAAATCTGATTCAGACCGCAAGAGAACAGGTGGCCCAGCTCACCCAGTCGGCCTATGAGAAGGCCGCCGCCCAGGGGCTGCTCCCGGCGGGACAGGAGATCCGCGGCACGGTGGAGGTGCCCAAGGACAGCAAAAACGGGGACTTTGCCTCCTCCTTTGCCATGGCGGGGGCCAAGGCCCTGCACATGGCCCCCCGGCAGATCGCCCAGATCATTCTGGACCACCTGGAGCTGGAGGGCACCCTGTTCCAGCGGGCCGAGATCGCGGGACCGGGGTTTCTCAACTTCTTCTACGCTCCCCGCTGGTACGGCGAGGTGCTGGGGGCCGTGGAGGCGGACCCGAAGGGCTATGGGGCCTGTGACGAGGGGAAGGGGCAAAGGGTGATGGTGGAGTTCGTCTCCGCCAACCCCACCGGCCCCATGCACATGGGCAACGCCCGGGGGGGCGTGCTGGGAGACACCCTGGCCAACGTGCTCTCACGGGCGGGCTGGGACGCCTGGAAGGAGTTCTATGTCAACGACGCGGGCAACCAGATCCACAAGTTCGCCATGTCCATCCGCGCCCGGTATATGCAGCTGATTTTGGGCGAGGAGAATTACCCCTTCCCCGAGGACGGCTACCAGGGGGAGGACATCCGGGAGCTGGCCCAGGCGTTCCACGAGGTCCACGGCGACGCCTACCGGGACGCCCCCGAGGACAAGTGGCTGGACGATATGAGCGCCTTCGGCCTGGAGCGCAACATCCCTAAGATGAAGGACGACCTGCGCAAGTACGGCATTGAGTACGACCAGTGGTTCTTTGAGTCGGAGCTCCACGACTCCGGCTATGTGGCCGAGACGGTGGACATGCTGTCTCAAAAGGGCTGGACCTACGAGAAGGACGGGGCGCTGTGGCTGAACACCACCCAGCTGCTCAAGGAGAAATACATCCGGGAGGGCAAGACCCGGGAGCAGGCGGACAAGCTGGATCTGAAGGACGACGTGCTGCGCCGGGCCAACGGCTTTTATACCTACTTTGCCGCCGACATCGCCTACCACCGCAATAAATTCGAGAAGCGGGGCTTCGACAAGGTGGTCAACGTGTGGGGGGCGGACCACCACGGCCATGTGGCCCGGCTCCAGGCGGCGCTGGACGGGTTGGGGCTGGACGGCTCGAACCGGCTGGTCATCGTGCTGATGCAGCTGGTCAACCTGCTCCAGGACGGCAAGCCGGTGCGCATGTCCAAGCGGACGGGCAAGGCCATCGCCCTCCACGACCTGCTGGACGAGATCAGCGTGGACGCGGCCCGGTACTACTTCAACAACCGCTCCGCCACCAGCCCCCTGGACTTCGACCTGGACCTGGCCGTCCGCCAGGACAGCGACAACCCGGTGTACTATGTCCAGTACGCCCACGCCCGGATCTGCTCGCTGATCGAGCGTATGAGGGAGGCCGGGGCCCAGGTGTGCCCCGCCCGGGAGGTGGACGCCTGCGCCCTGGCCCAGCCCGAGGAGCTGGCCCTGGTCAAGACCCTGGCCCAGTACCCGGAGGAGGTCCGGCTGGCCGCCCGGGACTACGATCCCAGCCGGATCAACCGCTACCTCACCACTCTGGCCGGGGACTTCCACCGCTTCTACAACGCCTGCCGCTGTATGGTGGACGACCCCTGCATCCAGGCCGCCCGGCTCAAGCTGGCCGACACCGTCCGGCTGGTGCTGGCCAACGGGCTGGGGCTGCTGGGCGTTTCCGCGCCGGTGAAGATGTAAAACCCGGAAAAATTTTCTCTCAGGGGTTGCAATTGAGGTGCGGGCGTGGTAAAATACCACATGTTATGTATGGTAAGGAAGGAGTGAGGCGCGGGCCTCACTCTTTCTTTTGAAGTGAACAAAGGAGCTGAACGCCAAATGGCAAAGGTGACCGACATGGTGGCCGCCCTGGCCCTGCCCGTGGTGGAGCGGGCCGGCTGCACTCTGTGGGATGTGGAATATGTGAAGGAGGCCGGGGAGTGGTTCCTCCGGGTCTACATCGACCGGGAGGGCGGCGTGGACATCGACTGCTGCGAGGCGGTCTCCCGCCCGCTGTCCGACGCGCTGGACGAGGCCGACCCCATTCAGGGCAGCTATACCTTTGAGGTGTCCTCCGCCGGACTGGATCGGGCGCTGAAAAAGCCGGACCACTTTGCCCAGTGCATGGGGCAAAGGGTGGATGTGAAGCTCTACCGGCCTGTGGACGGCCGCAAGGAAGCCACGGGCGTGCTGACGGGATACGAGGACGGAGCAGTCAGTGTGGACGGCGTCCGCTTTGAGAAGAAAGATGTGGCCCAAGTGCGGCTGCACGTGGAGTTTTGAAGGAGTTAATGCGACATGGCTAAGAAAAAGATCGCCGCAAAGAGCACGGAGCTGGACGCCAAGGAATTTTTCGCCGCCATCTCCGATATAGAGAAGGAAAAGGGCATTCCCAAGGCGTACATGCTGGAAAAAATCACCCAGGCTCTGGTGGCCGCCTACAAGCGGGATCACGAGGGCATCACCGACAACGTGGTGGTGGACGCCAACGAGGAAGCGGAAACGGTCCGGATGTTTGTGAAAAAGGACGTGGTGGAGGAGGTGGACAATCCCCACACTGAAATCAGCCTGGAAGAGGCCCAGCGGTCCATCTCCCGGGTCCAGCTGGGGGACGTGCTGCGCATTGAGATCAAGCCCAAAAACTTTGGCCGCATCGCCGCCCAGACCGCCCGGCAGGTCATCATCCAGGGAATGCGTGAGGCGGAGCGGGGCATGATCTTCGACGAGTTCTCCGCTAAGGAGCACGAGATTTTGACGGGTACCGTCACCCGGGTGGACGAGCGCAACGGCTCGGTAGCCATCCGGCTCACCTCCGGCTCCGAGTTCACCGACGCCTTCTTGTCCGCCGGGGAGCAGGTGAAGGGAGAGGTGGTCCAGGAGGGAGACCGGGTCCGGGTGTATGTGGTGGAGGTGCGCCAGGCCACCCGTGGGCCCCAGGTGCTCATTTCCCGTACCCATCCGGGGCTGGTCAAGCGGCTGTTTGAGCTGGAGGTCCCCGAAATTTACGACGGCACCGTTCAGGTCATGTCCATCGCCCGGGAGGCGGGCAGCCGGACCAAGCTGGCCGTGTGGAGCGAGGACGAGAATGTGGACCCCATCGGCGCCTGTGTGGGCCCCCGGGGCCAGCGGGTCAACGCCGTGGTGGAGGAGCTGCGGGGAGAAAAGGTGGACATCATCAAGTACTCCGACGACCCCGGCGAGTATGTGGCCGCCGCCCTGGCCCCCGCCGACGTGCTCAGCGTCACCGAGCTGGACGGGGAAAAGAGCTGCCGGGTGGTGGTGCCCGACGACCAGCTGTCCCTGGCCATCGGCAAGGAGGGACAGAACGCCCGGCTTGCCGCCCGCCTGACGGGCTTTAAGATTGACATCCGTCCCGCCAGCGCTCCTGAGCCCCCCGAGGAGGAGGTCCCGGAGGAGCCGGCGCAGACCGATGAGGAGGATATCGAAATCGAGGAGTAATCCTTTAGAGAGGGGGAGCACGCAATGCCCAAAAAGATACCCATGCGCCAATGTCTTGGCTGCCGGGAGATGAAGCCCAAGCCCGAGCTGATCCGGGTGGTGCGCTCCCCCGAGGGAGCGCTGTCGCTGGACTTCCGGGGGAAAAAGCCGGGCCGGGGGGCCTACCTCTGCCCCGACCCCGCCTGTCTGGCCCGGGCGAAAAAGAGCCGGGGCATCGAGCGGGCCCTGTCCGCCCAGGTGGCCCCGGAGGTCTGGGAGGCGCTGGAGGCGCAGATGAAGGCGGGTGACGGCGGTGACTGACAGCGCCCTAACCCTGCTGGGCCTGGCCCTGCGGGGGAACAACCTGGCTGTGGGCGAGGAGCCGGTGAAGGAGGCCTGCAAAGCCCGCCTGGCCTGGCTGGTGATATCTGCGGACGACGCATCGGACAACAGCGCCGGCCGCGCCGGACGCATGGCGGAGCTGGGCGGCGTGCCGTGGGTCCGCGTCCCCTGGGACAAGGAAGCCCTGGGAAGCGCGCTGGGCCGGAGGCTGTGCGCCGTGGCCGCCCTCACCGACCGGGGGCTGGCGGCCGCCTTTGCGGAAAAGCTGGTCCAGGCCGACGACGGCCTGCGCTTTGCCCTGGAATCCCTGCTGAACGAGAAAAAGAAGTCGCGGGCTCAGAAAAAGCCCGCCGTGCCTGAAACTTAGGAGGTGGCCTGTTTGAGCCTTGCGAAACTGAACGCCCGGGATGTGGCCAAGGACTTTGGGATGCAAGCCAAAGCCATTACTGCCATTTTGACCGAGCACACCAAAGAAAATGTGTCTCCCACCAAGATTTTGACGGACCGGGAGTTGACCATCATTTTTGAACACCTGACCCAGCACAACCAGGTGGACTCCATTGAGTCCATCTACGCCGACGTGTACCATGAACCCGCCAAGCAGGCCGCCTCCGCCCCCAAGGCTGCGGAGCAGGGCAAGCCCGCCCAGAAGGACGGCAAGCCCGCTCCCGCCCAAAACCAGGGCAAGGGCGCGCCCGCCTCCAGCCCGCAGGGCCAAAAGGAGCAAGGCAAGCCGTCCGCCCCTGCCAAGCCCATGAGCCGCACCCCGGAAAAGAAGGTGGTGGACACCCGCAAGGGCGGCGGCCCCAACCTGGAGAAGTATGACCAGCGGCTGGAGGACCTGGCCCCCGACAAGGCCAACCGGATGCAGACCGGCAAGCAGAAGTTCCAGAACCGGAACAACAAAAACCGGGGCCAGAACTTCGGCAATAAGCGCAAGCAGGAGGAGCAGGACCGTATGCGCCGCCTCCAGCTGGAAATCGCCAAGAAAACCCCGCTGACAGTGAAGATCCCTGACGAGATAGGCGTGGGCGAGCTGGCCTCCCGGATGAAAAAGACCGGCGCCGAGGTGGTCAAGTGCCTCATCCGCAACGGCGTGATGGCCGCCCTCAGCGACATCATCGACTACGACACCGCCGCCCTGGTGGCCATGGAGCTGGGCTGCAAGGTGGAGAAGGAGGTCATTGTCACCATTGAGGAGCGGCTGATTGACACCGCCGAGGACAAGGAGGAGGACCTGGAGCCCCGGGCCCCGGTGGTGGTGGTTATGGGCCACGTGGACCACGGCAAGACCTCTCTGCTGGACTATATCCGCCACGCCAACGTGGTGAGCGGCGAGGCGGGCGGCATCACCCAGCACATCGGCGCTTACCAGGTGGAGATCAACGGCAAGCCCATCACCTTCCTGGACACGCCGGGCCATGAGGCGTTTACCGCTATGCGCGCCCGGGGCGCCATGGTTACCGACATCGCCATCCTGGTGGTGGCTGCCGACGACGGCATCATGCCCCAGACCGTGGAGTCCATCAACCACGCCAAGGCCGCCAACATTCCCATCATCGTGGCCATCAACAAGATGGATAAGCCCGAGGCCAACCCGGAGCGGATTAAGCAGCAGCTCACCGAGTATGAGCTGGTGCCCGAGGAGTGGGGCGGCGAGACCATCATCTGCCCCATCTCCGCCAAGACCGGCATGGGCGTGGACAACCTGCTGGAAATGGTCACCCTCACCGCCGAGGTGCAGGAGCTGAAGGCCAACCCCAACCGCACCGCCCACGGCGCGGTCATCGAGGCCAGGCTGGACAAGGGCCGCGGCCCGGTGGCGACGCTTCTGGTGCAGAACGGCACCCTGAAGCAGGGCGACGTGATCATCGCCGGCATGGCGGTGGGCCGCGTGCGGGCCATGACCGACTACAAGGGGAACAAGGTGGCCTCCGCCGGTCCCTCCGTGCCGGTGGAGATCATCGGCATGGGCGAGGTGCCCGGTGCTGGCGACGACTTCCACGCCGTGGACGACGAGCGCATGGCCCGTGAGCTGGTGGAGCAGCGCAAGGCGGAGATGAAGAACGCCACCACCGGCGCGGCCAAGCAGAAGGTGTCCCTGGAGGAGCTGTTCAGCCAGATTCAGGCGGGCGAGATGAAGGACCTGAACATCATTGTCAAGGCCGACGTGCAGGGCTCCGCCGAGGCGGTGAAGGCCAGCCTGGAGAAGATTTCCAACGAGGAGGTCCGGGTGCGGGTCATTCACTGCGCCGTGGGCGCCATCAGCGAGAACGACGTGATGCTGGCCACCACCTCCAACGCCATCATTGTGGGCTTTAACGTCCGCCCGGATAAAAACGCCGCCGAGTCCTCCGCTCGGAACAAGGTGGATATGCGGATGTACCGGGTCATTTATGACTGCATCAACGAGATTGAGTCCGCCATGAAGGGTATGCTGGCGCCCAAGTTCAAGGAGGTGGCTCTGGGTCAGGCCGAGGTGCGCCAGGTGTACAAGATCACCGGCGTGGGCTTTGTGGCCGGGTGCTACGTCACCGATGGCAAGGTGGCCCGGAACGCCCAGATCCGCCTGGTGCGGGACGGCATCGTCATCCACGAGGGCGTGATGAACTCCCTCCAGCGCTTCAAGGACAGCGTGAAGGAGGTCGCCCGGGGCTACGAGTGCGGCATCGGGATCGAGAAGTACAGCGATATCAAGGAGGGCGACGTGATCGAGGCCTTCGTGATGGAGCAGATCGAGGTATAAAGGATTCGAGAGGGGCGGGCGGCTTCGCCCGCCCCCTTTTTGTGGGAAAGGAGCGGGTCATGAGCCATGTCAACCTGATTGCCGCCGACAAAGCGCTGCCTCTGTGCGACAAAAAAGAGTTCCGGGAGCACACCAGCACCGTAAATGGGGAGACCTTTACCATCGGCTTTGACTGCGGGTTTTCCGTGGCTCCTCACACCTATTACCGGGAGGCGGCGGACGAGCTGGGGCTGGAGCTGAAGCCCTTTCAATATGAATTGGATTTTGAACCCTGCCAGACCGACTTGGACCATCTGCTGGCCTACCTGCGGGAGAATCTCGCCCCCGGAGAGACGGTGGAGCTGTGGTCTCTCTGGGTGGGCAGCGGGGCGGGCCGGGTCCGCCATTACCGGGGCCGTCTGTCTGAATTTGATCTGGACACCCTGGGAATGCTGACAGAGACACAGTATGAGCCGGACTTGACGGGGGAATTCCCCGACGGGCTGATCTGCCAGGTCTGCCTCACCGTTGAGATCTGAAAGGAGAACACTATGGCAAGCAATCGCATTGGACGCATCAACGAAGAGATCCAGCGGGAGATGTCCTCCCTCATCCCCACGGTGAAGGACCCCCGGGTGGCCAACGCCGGGATGATCTCCGTCACCGCCGTGGAGACCACTCCCGACCTGAAATACGCCAAGATCTTCGTCAGCGTGCTGGACAAGTCCGCCTCCGCCCAGGCGCTGAAGGGGCTGAAATCCGCCTCCGGCTGGCTGCGCCGGGAGCTGGGACAGCGGCTGAGCCTGCGCAGTACGCCTGAGCTCGCCTTTGTGCGGGACGACTCCATCGACCAGGGGGCCCGCATCCTTGACCTGCTCCGCGACCCCGATGTGGTCAAGCCCCCCAACCCCGCCAACGCCGATATTGTACTAGACGAGGAGGAATGAGCCATGGACTGCCGGGAAGCGGCCGGATTTTTGAAGGCCCATGACAACTATCTGATCCTGACCCACAAGCGCCCCGACGGAGACACCATCGGCTGCGCCGCCGGGCTGTGCCGGGCCCTGCGTAGGCTGGGCAAGACCGCCCATGTGCTGCCCAGCCTGGACGCCACCACCCTGCTGGCGGGCTATCTGGAGGGCCTGACGGCCCCGGACGGCTTTGTACCGGACACGGTGGTCAGCACCGACGTGGCCACAGAAAACCTTCTGCCGGACAGCGCCGCGCTTTACAAGGGCCGGATCGATCTGGCCATTGACCACCACCCCTCTCAGGAATTTTTCGCCAAAGAGACCTGCCTGGAAGCGGACAAGGCCGCCTGCGGGGAGATCATCTGGAAGATCTGCGGTGAGCTGGGCGTGATGGACGCCGAGATCGCCGCGCCGCTATACGTGGCTGTCGCCACCGACTGCGGCTGCTTCGTGTACGCCAACACCACCCCCCACACCCACAAGGCGGCGGCGGCGCTGATGGAGCAGGGCATCCCCTTCCAGGCGCTGAACAAAAAGCACTTCCGCACCAAGTCCATGCGGCGGCTCAAGCTGGAGAGCCTCATTTTGCAGAATATGCGCCTCTACCACGGCGGGACGGTGGCCGTGGCCCCCATCTCCCTGGACATGATGGCCCAGGCCGGGGCCACCTCCGAGGACACCGACGATCTGGCGGCCTTCCTGGGCCAGATCCAAGGGGTGCTCCACACCGCCACCATCCGGGAGCATGAGGGGGGCGAGTGCCGCATCTCCCTGCGCACCGACGCCGCCCGGCTCAACGCCACCAAGGTGTGCGCCCGGCTGGGGGGCGGCGGGCACCGGGCCGCCTCCGGCTGCACCGTCAAGGGGACGGTGGACGAGGCGGAGCGGGCCATCCTGGCCGCCATCGACCAGCAGCTGGCCCAGCCCACCCAGGAGTGAGCCATGGCCAGCGGCATCATCATCATCGACAAGCCCGCCGGCTGGACCTCCATGGACGTGTGCGCCAAGCTCCGGGGGATGTTCCACGAGAAGCGGGTAGGGCACGCCGGGACCCTGGACCCCATGGCCACCGGGGTGCTCCCCGTGTTCATCGGGCGGGCCACCCGGGCGGTGGAGTTCGCCGCCGATTCCGATAAGGAATACATTGCCGGGTTGAAACTGGGAGTTGTCACAAATACCCAGGACACCACCGGGGAGGTGTTGGAGGAGCGCCCCGTGGACGTGACCCGCAACCAGGTCCGGGCGGCGCTGGCCCAATTCACCGGAGCGATTGAACAGATTCCGCCTATGTACTCTGCCGTCAAAATCAACGGCAAAAAGCTCTATGAGCTGGCCCGGAAGGGCAGAGAGGTGGAGCGCAGGCCCCGGCCCGTCACCATCCGCTCCCTGGAGGTGTTGGACGGGGCCGCGCCCGAGGGGTCGGACTTCGTCCTGCGGGTAGTGTGCTCCAAGGGCACCTATGTGCGCACCCTGTGCCACGACATCGGACAGGCCCTGGGCTGCGGCGGGTGCATGAGTTCCCTGCGGCGGGTGAAGGCGGCGGGCTTTACACCGGAGGATTCCGTGACCCTGGAGGCGGTCCAGGCCGCGGTGGACCGGGGGGAGGGGGAGTCCCTGCTGCTGCCGGTGGACGCCTGCTTCGCTGGCGTGCCGGTGCTGGTGCTGAAGACCGCCGGGGCGGAGAAAAAAATCCGTAACGGCGCGCCGCTGTCTGCCCGGGACGTTCCCGATGGGGAGTACCGGGTGTACGGCATGGACAAGACATTTTTGGCCCTTGGTCGGGCGGCGGACGGGAAGCTGTCCACGGTCAAGAGCTTTTTCGAGGTGTAATAACCGATGCAAAATCAACGAAAAATTATCGCCCTGGGCTTCTTTGACGGGGTGCACATGGGCCACGGAGCCCTTTTGCGCACGGTGGCGGAGCGGGCCAAGGCCCTGGACGCCAGCCCCTGCGCCTTCACCTTCGACCGCAGTCCCACCGCCGCGCTAACGGGAAAGGAGGTTCCCCTGCTCAGCGGGGTGGACGACCGGGGGGCGCTGATGCGGGAGCTCTACGGCATTCAGAAGGTGGTGGTGGCACCCTTCGACGTGATGCGCCGGATGGACTGGCGGGACTTCGTGGAGCAGTACCTGCAAAAGGAACTGGGCGCGGTCCATGTGGTGGCGGGGCACGACTTCCGCTTTGGCTACAAGGGGGAGGGTAACCCCCAACGGCTGGCGGAGCAGTGCCGGGAGCTGGGGATGGGCTGCGATATCATCCCCAAGGTGGAGATCGACGGGTTCACCGTGTCCTCCACTTACATCCGCTCTCTAGTCCAGGAGGGCAAAATGGAGCGGGCCCGGTGGTTTCTGGGCCATCCCCACATTCTGTCCGGCCCGGTGGTCCATGGCCGGGAGCTGGGCCGCGCCCTGGGTACCCCCACCGCCAACCTGCTGCTGCCGGAGGGAGTCATCGCGCCCGGCTTCGGAGTGTATGCCGCCCGGGTGCGCCTCCCCGGCGGGAGCGAGCGGCTGGCCGTGGCCAACGTAGGGGTGCGCCCCACGGTGAACGAGGACCGAACCGCCGTCACAGTGGAACCCTGGATTCTGGACTATCAGGGCGACCTGTACGGGCAGACCATCCGGGTGGAGTTCCACGCCCGGCTGCGTCCGGAGCGAAAATTCCCGTCGGTCCAGGCCCTGCGGGACGCCATTTTGGAGAACGCCCGGCAGACCCGGGATTACTTTGCGAAAATGCAGAGGTGACCGCTCATGCCGGCAACATTTATCAATGTGCTCCTGATTTTGCTGGGAGGCGCGGCGGGGCTGCTGTTCAAAAACCTCATCAGCGACCGGCTCATGTCCATCCTCACCCACGCCCTGGGCCTGTGCGTGCTGTGCATCGGCATCGGCAACGCCGTGGGTACGCAGAATATGCTGTGCGTCGTGGTGTGCATGGTCATCGGCACGGTGATGGGCAGCGCCGCCGACATCGAGGGACGGCTGGAGCGCGCGGGGGACCTTCTCCGTACCAAGGTGGTCAAGGAGGAGGGGGGCGGCAGCCGCTTTACCGAGAGCTTCGTCAACGCCGCTCTGCTGTTCTGCGTAGGGGCCATGGCCATCACCGGCTCCATTGAGGCGGGGCTGAACCACAATTACAGCATTATCATCTCCAAGGGCGTCATCGACGGGGTGACCTCCATCTCCTTTGCCGCCACCATAGGGGCGGGGGTGATGTTCTCCGTTATTCCGCTGCTGATCTACCAGGGGGGCATTACCCTGCTGGCGGGCTGGGTGGGGCCTTATCTGCCCCAGGCCGTCATCACCGAGATGACCGCCGTAGGCGGCGCGCTCATCATTGCCATCGCCGTCAACATGCTGGAGCTGGGGAAGCAGAAGATTAAAGTGGGCAATATGCTTCCCGCCATCTTCCTGCCCATCGCCTACATACCCCTGTCCGGCTGGCTTCAGACGCTTTTGTCTGGTATGCTCTGACCATTTTCCGCCGTCCCGGCCGCCGGGGCGGCATTTTTTTACAGGAGCGCGCTGATTGGGGCATTTTACAAAGAAAACCTTGCAATGAATGGGAAAAGGCGGTATACTAAAAAAGAATATGGGAAACGCCTCTTCTCCCGCTCCCCTGCGGCTCGGGCGGCGGAAAAGGGACGGCGTTCCCTGTGTTCCAATCATTTTTGTACTAAATTAAGGAGGCAAACTGATGTCATTCGTGAATTTTGAACAGCAGGGCGCTGTGGCGATCCTCACCGTCAACCGTCCCGAGGCGCTCAACGCTCTGAACAGCCAGATTCTGCGGGAACTGGACGAGGTCATTGCCAAGGTGGACGCTATGGACGACGTCCATGCGGTTATCGTCACAGGCGCGGGCCGCTCCTTTGTGGCGGGCGCCGATATTGCCGAGATGAAGGGCTTTGCCTCCGCTCCCGGCAAGGTGTTCGGCGTTCTGGGCGGCGGCGTGATGTTGCATTTGGAGAATATGTCCAAGCCCACCATCGCTGCGGTGAACGGCTTCGCCCTGGGCGGCGGCTGTGAGCTGGCTATGGCCTGTGACATCCGCATCGCCTCTGAAAAGGCCAAGTTCGGTCAGCCCGAGACGAGCCTGGGCATTACGCCGGGCTTCGGCGGCACCCAGCGCCTGCCCCGCATTGTGGGCACCGCTAAGGCCATGGAGATGATTCTCACCGGCAAGACCATCGGCGCCGCCGAGGCCAAGGAGATCGGCCTGGTCAACGACGTGTGCGCTCCCGAGGAGCTGATGGACAAGGCTCTGGAGATGGCCAACGCCATCTGCGCCAACGCCCCTATCGCCGTGCGCGAGTCCAAGCGCTGCATCCGTATGGGAATGCAGACCGACATCACCACCGGCTCCGCCTTTGAGGCCGAGGCCTTCGGCGTCACCTTTGGCACCGAGGACAAGGACGAGGGCATGGGCGCTTTCCTGGAGAAGCGTAAGGAGAAGCACTTCCAGAACAAGTAATGCCCGTCATCGGCAATCCGGACGGTCAGGTTTGGAACATGATCCTCCGGCAGTTTGACCATATCGTCCCACTGGAAGCATCCATACAACAAGATCAAAATGAAAAGGGGTATGTCATCATGAAAAAGGTATTTGTCATCGGCGGCGGCACCATGGGTCTGGACATCGCTCAGGTCTTTGCCCGCAAGGGCTTTGAGGTCACCGTGCGCGACATCAACGACCAGATCATCGCGGCCTCCGAGGCCCGCCTGAACAAGGGCCTGGATAAGCTGGTGGCCAAGGGCAAGCTGGACGAGGCCGGCAAGAAGGCCATCACCGACAAGCTGAGCTTTACCACCGACCTGAACCTGGCCGCCGACGCCGACCTGGTGGTGGAGGCCGCCATCGAGAAGCTGGAGATCAAGAAGTCCATCTTTGCCGACCTGGACAAGATCTGCAAGCCCGAGACCATCCTGGCCTCCAATACCTCCTCCATCTCCATTACCGCCATCGCCGCCGCCACCCAGCGCCCCGACAAGTTCATCGGTATGCACTTCTTCAACCCCGCCACCGTCATGAAGCTGGTGGAGGTCATCCGCGGCGCCAATACCTCCGACGAGACCTTCAAGACCATCTTTGACCTGTCCGTGGAGATTGGCAAGGAGCCCGTAGAGGTCAACGAGGCCCCCGGCTTTGTGGTCAACAAGATCCTGATCCCCATGATCAACGAGGCCGCCGACCTGCTGTACACCGGCGTCGCCTCCGCCGAGGGCATTGATACCGCCATGAAGCTGGGCGCCAATCATCCCATGGGCCCCCTGGCTCTGGGCGACCTGGTGGGTCTGGACGTGTGCCAGGCCATCATGGAGACCCTCTACAGCGAGACTCAGGACCCGAAGTACCGCACCTCTTTGCTGATCCGCAAGCTGGTGCGCGCGGGCAAGCTGGGCCGCAAGACCGGCGAGGGCTTCTTCAAATACACAAAGTAATCTGAGGAGCGGCAGCCCAGTCGGGCCGGTTGGGTTTAACAGAATTTGACAGGGAATTTATTCCACTAAAAAATCCGGAGCGAACTGGTGTTTCGCTCTGGATTTTTTGTGCATTTTTGCTCAAAATTCCCATGGAAATATGTGGGGTAACCATCGCTGGTATTTTTAGACACCCAACTGTTTCCACATCTTGTATTCCTGTTGAATTTTGTCGAATCCTGTCGAACGGTTCCACTTGCGAAGAGTGATTACTATGTGGATAATGGACTTAGCAAATGGAAAGCGAGGTGAGATACGACATGCGGGAACTATTTCTCGAAACCGTGGAGCTGACCGATCAATCCGGTGCGGTTCGGCGCTTTAACTACTCCATCCTCATTGGAGAGATGAATGTGGGCCTGTACGCCTGCGAGAGCTATGGCGTCAAGGTGGCTGAGCAGGGCGGGGAGCAGGCTTGCGTAGAAAATGTCACATGCAGCGCTTCCCGCATCGATGAGCTCAGCGGCCTGCTGACGCGCAACGGCGTGACGCCGGCGGCCCTGAATGATGTGGTGTCCGACTGGCTGTAAAATGTCCGACGGTTCTAAATATAACGGAAGGCGGGGAGAACAAGGTTCTCCCCGCCTTCTTACTCATCCTTCAGCGCCAGCACCTGGTCCGCCAGGCGGTCCGCTGCTTCAGACACGCCGTCGAAGTTCACATAGGGATTGTAGAGCTGCTCCAGCCTGTCGTGGGCCTCCTTGGCCTGACCGAGTCCTGAGATCCCCTCCTCCAGCAGGGCGGCGGCCACGCGTTTGGTAAAGCGCAGCCGGGGCCGGTTGAGGCGGTAGGCATGGGCGTCGGTCATGGCGTCCAGCCGCAGGCGGCGGTAGGCGTGATGGGGCCAGGGGTCCTCCTGGGTGGAAGTGACGAAGGCCAGGGACAGCCCAGGGAAGATGAGGTGGGCCAGCCGGTCCGGGGCCATAGGGTCGGGGCAGGCCACGGTGTCGTGGCCTGCGGCCAGGGCGGCGGTAAGGATGGGGTTCAAAAGGTGGTGGGCCAGGCCGTAGCTGTCGGCCAGTTCATATACCCGGTCCGCCTGGGAGGATACCGTGTCCCAAAGCGTGAAGGCTCCCTTATGGGTAACGGCGGAGATAAAGCGCTGACTGGCGCGGCCCGTCCCCTGAGCGGGGCGTTTCAGTTCCCGGGAGATAATGCCCGCCGCCCGTTTGACCAGGTGCTGCTGGACCTGGTCTCCATCCAGCAGCTCGTTCATATCCCGGCGCAGCTCTCCCGCCGCGCCCAGGCAGCGGTACACCCGCTTGTAGTGGCCCTGATACTCCGCCGTGGCGTTTAGTATGTCCTGCTTCAGGGGTTGGAGACCGGCGCGGTCATAAAAGCCGCTCAAATCTATGTAACGCTCCACCACGCCGGGACATTTGGGCTCCACCACATGGGGGGTGGCGCCAAAAGGACACTTTTGGGGGACAAGCTGTCACCGTTTTGAGAAAGGCGTGCCGCTCAAATTTTCAAAGTTGAATCAAAGCCATTATCCGTCCGCAGTTTCAAAACAAGGGCAAGGATGGCGGTGAGGATCTGTGCCAGGGACATGGACCACCACACCCCGGTCTGCTCCCAAAAGCGGGGCAAAATCAGCAGCAAAACCACCTGGAGGATGGTCATAATGAACAACATCAAGGCAGCGGCGGAGGAAGTGACGCTGACGGAGCTGGTCTACACCGACGCGTACGCGGCACCCTTCCCACCGGAGAAGAACCGCCGCAGGCCCCCATCGACTGGACGGCAGTAGGCCCCACAGGGCTGAAAATCAGCCACCACGACTTTAACGCCCGTTCCGAAGTCCCCTACTATCATGAGGACAGCGAAAAGACCGAACTGCTCCGCACCTGTGACGCACTCAAAAACGACCGGGTAGAAATCGCCGCCTTCTTTGCCTAACATTCGGACAACAAAGAGCGCGGCGATTTTATCAAGGCTTTTTTTGATAATACTCTGATTGAGAAAGTCCTTGAAAACGGCCAGCGGGCGGGCTACTGTGCATGGGACGATGTACTGCATATCTGGCGTGGCTCATGGCAAAAGCCGGAGAAGGAGGTATATCTGCGGTGGCCCTCTGTTGCCTATACCATCTATGGGATGATCCTGCTTGACCAATGGCTTGACCCGGACGAGCGGCCCCTCCCCAGCGAAGCGGAGCAAATCTCCTTCATTGAACAGGCCGAAGCGGAAAAGGCTTCGGCCTTTACCATTCCCCAGGAGGCCATTGACTATATCCTGTGCGGCGGGAGCGGCGTATCCGAGGGGAAGTACCGCATTTTTGAGCAATTCCAGAAAAATGAGGGCAAGCAGGAAAATATCAAATTCCTGCGGGATGAGTATGGCATTGGCGGGCACTCCGACGCCATCCCCGGCAGCGGATATTGGGAAGATCACGACGGCAAGGGCATCACCATCTCCCGCGACTATGGCGACCCTAACGGCAAATTCCTGTTGTCCTGGGCCAAGGTGGAGAAGCGCATCGGGGAACTGATCGCCGCTGACCGCTATCTGAACCGGGCTGAAAAGGAATACTACCCGAAATATCAGGCACAGGTGGAGGAACGAGAAGCGCGGTGGGCCATCGCAAAAGAAATCCGCTCCATCATCGACGATTATGTGGACTTCAAGACCCAGCTTGGCGAAAAGGAACAATGCGCAGAGGTTTTGTTTGCCAAAAGGTGCGCGGACAGCTTTAGCGTCGGGGACAAGAAATGCTATGTCCTGACGATGGAGGGCAGCTTTGTTTTGCCCACCCTGCGGAACGCCATGCAGACCATCATCAAGGACAACACCCACCTGACAGAGCGTTGCGAGGCCATGCTTGCCGAGTTGAACGGCCCCCTGGCCGCGCCGCTGGAACCAACCTATGAGGAACTGAACCCGCCGCCCCCGCCGATAACGGAATACCGCTTCACCCTGGGTGACATCGTATACCTGGGGGCGCAGGAGTATGAGCTACTGGCCTTTGACGAGCAGACTGTCCGGCTCTTTGACCCGGCGTTTCCCATCATCAACAAGGAACTGCCCC